>CAMIVR010000032.1 GCA_946402065.1 uncultured Brevibacillus sp.
AAAAGCTCCGCTTATCTCTTCTTGGCGATTCCCTGGCTGCAGTGCTTGTGGGATGTTCAGGATGTTGAAAATAGCCACGGTTGCGATTAAGCAAGCGATAATAATTCCAACCGCATTCCGATTTTTTCTATACCTGTCCATACTTCTTTGAACGGTTCATGATTTCTTGTAAGGTTATGCAAATTCAAACTAGTTCTTAGTTGAATAACAAGTGAAGCCGATTATTCTTTTCGCACGTTGATTCTGTCCAGTCACTCAAAGAGAGAAAAGAGGAATGGGCGGAGGCCTTTGTGGCTTATCCCAGGCGGAGCGGAAAAAACGGCACAGCTTTATAGACCAACTCTACGCTTGAATCATCTTCTTCGGAATTTTGGTCGACGTGCCGTTTTTGGAGCGGAGCCGGACAGTATATGCTCCCTTGCAAAAGCCGCAACGAACGGAGCCCATTCCTCTTTTCTCTTCCCACCACGACAGCATGGGACAAGGTCTTTTTCTTTTCAACGTACCAAGAAACGGATTAAGTCTTGCTTCGCTTTGACATTCACATGTATACTTGCGGCAACAGTGATTCGAGGGAGGTTCGTATGGAGCAGATCTTGCAATTTGAAGTATCCGGCAATGACGCAGGCAAAACATTGCGAGAGGTGCTGCAAAAATCGTACGGAGTCTCCCGGCGACTATTGGTGCGGGCGAAATACGACGGGCAGATTACCGTCAATGGCGTAGCCGCATACGTTACCAAACGGGTTGAAGCAGGTGATCGGGTGACGCTGGCGGTTGCATCTGAAACGGCAGAGACGCTGGCTCCGGAGCGGATGCCGCTGGCGATTCGTTACGAAGACAGCGATTTGTTAGTCATCGCGAAGCCGCCGGGGCTCGTCGTCCATCCAACCCGGACACATGAAAGCGGTACGCTGGCAAATGGTGTCGTCGCCTACTGGCTGGATAAAGGCGAGCAGCGCAAGTTTCGTCCCGTTAACCGGCTGGATAAGGATACGTCTGGGTTGATTCTGATCGCAAAGAACCAATGGACTCACGAGCAGTGCTCCCGCATGCAAAAGGAGCGTACAATCAAGCGGAACTACATCGCCGTCGTTCACGGAATCGTCGAGCAGGACCAAGGGGTGATAGACGCGCCGATCGGGCTGCGGGATGACTCAATCATCGTCAGGGAAGTCCGGACCGATGGCCAGGCAGCGCGGACGGCATACACTGTGCTGGCCAGACAAGGGGACCGGACGTGGGTCGAGCTGGAGCTGGAGACTGGACGGACACACCAAATACGGGTTCACATGAGCAGTCTCGGGCATCCTTTGCTCGGCGATGACCTGTACGGCGGCAGTCGTGAGCTGATCGGCAGGCAGGCTCTGCATGCTGCCAGGACGGTATTTCCCCATCCGCGTACAGGCCGTATCCTCGATCTTCGCGAGCCGCTTCCAGACGATATGCGCGCACTGGAAAAATGAGAGCGATTACGGTAAGATAAATCTGCCTTTGACTAAGGGAAAGGAGGTGAGAGAGTGAGACTTGTTTCGTACAGACGGCACGATGCCCCCTCGGATGAGTGGCGGGCTGGCATCATTACGCAGGCTGGCGTGCATGACGTCGGGCAGACGTTGGCCACTGCTCCGCACACGATGATGGGGTTGCTTGCCGATTGGGCTGTTTGGCAACCACGGCTCGCTGCTGCTGCAGATGCACTCGATGAGCGGGAGGCGATACCCGTAGAAGCCGTGCAGCTTGGTTCGCCACTTCCGCATCCGGCCAGCTTTCGCGATTTTTACGCGTTTGAACAGCATGTGAAAACGGCGCGTGCCAGACGCGGCCTGGAGATGATTCCGGAGTGGTACCATTTTCCCGTATTTTACTTTTCCAATGCAGCAGCCTTTAGCGGTCCGGAAGCGCGGATTGTTCGACCCGGCTCGACCGAATGGCTGGACTACGAGCTGGAAGTGGCTTGCATCATTGGCAAGGGCGGCGTAGATATCAGGATCGAGCATGCGGCCGATCATATTGCGGGCTTCTGCGTGTTAAATGATTGGAGTGCGCGCGACGTGCAGCGCGAAGAAGTGAAGGTGGGGCTAGGGCCGGCGAAGGGCAAAGATTTTGCCACCTCGATGGGACCGTATCTGGTGACGCCCGATGAGCTTGTGGACAAGCGAAGAGAAGGCAAAGCAGGCTATCACTACGATTTAGCGATGGTTGCCAGAGTCAACGGAATCGAATATTCGCGAGGGAATCTGGGCGACCTCACGTTTAGCTTTGCCGAAATGATCGCACGCGCTTCAGCGGATTGTCCGCTGTATCCGGGCGATGTGATCGGCTCGGGAACAGTTGGTACCGGATGTATACTTGAACTGGGGCCAGAGCAGTACCCGTGGCTAATGCCGGGCGATGTCGTTGAACTGGAAGTGGAGCGGCTGGGCATTTTGCGCAACTACGTTGTGGAGAAACGCGCATAAACTGATAGCGAAGGGGGAGAGGCTATGCCATTTTATCACCGTATGGGAGAAATTCCGCACAAGCGGCACACGACCTTTTACAAGCCTGATGGCGGGCTGTTCCGCGAGCAATTGATGGGGACAAAAGGTTTTTCGGGCATTCAGTCGATTCTGTATCACCACAATCCGCCGACACAGGTAAGCGAAACGCGCAAGTTCGCTGACCGCGTGATCGAATACGTGGAGCAAGAAACACTCAAGCACCAGCATTTTCTCAGCTTCGACCTGCCGCCCGGCGGAGATCCGGTATTGGGAAGGACGTATTTGTTGGGCAATCACGACGTCGTGCTTGGCGTTTGCGTGCCGACTGAGCCGATGGATTATTTTTACCGCAATGCCGACGGCGATGAAGTCGTATTTGTCCACGAAGGGGAGGGGGAGCTGCAGACGATCTACGGTACGATCACATACCGGCAGGGCGACTATCTCGTCATTCCGATCGGCACAACCTACCGAATCGTACCGTCGAGTGAAAAAAGCAGATTTCTCGTGATTGAGTCCGTGAATGAAATCGTGCCGCCGAAACGCTATCGCAATGAGCACGGACAGTTGTTGGAACATTCGCCGTTTTGCGAACGCGATATGCGTCTGCCTGAGCGACTGGACACTCACGTCGAAGCAGGTACGCACGAGGTGCGGGTAAAGCGGGGCAGTGCGCTGTACAGCTACTTGTTCGACTTTCATCCGCTCGATGTCGTCGGCTGGGATGGGTACCTCTATCCATATGCCTTGAGCATCCACGATTTTGAACCGATTACGGGCCGGATCCACCAACCGCCGCCTGTCCATCAGACGTTTGCCGGGCAAAATTTCGTCATCTGCTCGTTTGTGCCGCGGCTGTACGACTATCATCCGCAAGGGATACCGGCGCCGTACTTTCACAGTAATGTCGAGAGCGACGAAGTGTTATATTATGTAGACGGAAACTTTATGAGCCGCAAAGGTGTTTACGAGGGCTCCCTGACGCTCCATCCGATGGGGATACCACACGGACCGCATCCAGGCAAGATCGAAGAGAGTATCGGCAAAAAAGAGACGCGCGAGCTGGCCGTCATGCTCGATACATTTAATCCTCTTCGCGTAACCAAACAAGCGCTTGCCGTCGAGGACAGAAATTACATGTCGAGCTGGCTGCCAACAGAGTAACAGAAAGGAGCTCTATCCGTGGAAATCAACGTATACGAGATCGCTCGACAGGATAAGTACAAATTGCTGATTGGCGGTGTCATCCCCAGACCAATCGCCTGGGTCAGTTCGCTCACGCCGGACGGAATCGTCAATGTCGCTCCGTTCAGTTATTTTAATGTAGCCTGCATCGAACCGATGATGGTCTCGATCGCTGTCATCCGCAAGCCGGGAGGGGTATTGAAGGACACCTCGCGCAACATTCAGGCGACCGGCGATTTTGTGATCAATATGGTCGATGTGTATAACGTTGAAGCGGTCAATCAGACGTCAGCAGACTACCCTGCAAATATGAGCGAAGCTGACGAACTGGGCTTGACCAAAGTCCCCTCGCTCGTCGTCAAAGCGCCGCGAATCGCCGAAGCGAGAGTACATTTCGAATGCAAGTTGCATCAGGTCGTACCGCTTGGCGATCCGGTCAGCTCCGACATCATCATCGGAGAAGTCGTTCACGTACACGTCGCTGACGAACTGTATTTTGATGGAAAGATCGATCCGCGCAAGCTGGCGCCTGTGAGCCGCATGGCCGGACACACGTATGGAACGGTAGGCGAACTGTTTGATCACCCCCGTCCCACTTATGAACCTAAATAACTTGCTAACAAAGACCGTTTCGGGCTGCCACCCGGGCGGTCTTTGTTTTCTGGCTCGGATTGATTTTCCCATTGTCATTGTAACAGAAAAAACACTTACGCAAAAGCGTTAAAGTGAAAAAGAACGCACTTCTCCGTCTCAGGTCTGAGACAAAATCCCCCCGGAGTTAGTTCTGTGAGCGCAAAATATCGGGTATCTTTTACCTATAGGCTGCATCAACGGTGAAAGAAAGGTGGAAATGGTAATGAATCGTTTATATCGCTCGGCTACAGATAGACGGTTGTTTGGCGTATGTGGAGGGATTGCCCAATTTTTCCGAATCGACTCTACGCTGGTGCGTATCGGCGTGGTCTTGCTAATTCTCTTTACAGGGGTACCGCTTTTGCTCTACTTCTTATTGGCCATTATCGTTCCAAAGGAACCGGTATGGCATGATGAGGACAAAGCGTTTGCGTCAGGCTACGGCTTTCAGTCCGCGAACAATTTGGACAGGGAAATGGAGCATATGGAAAAACGCGCCATGCAGCAGGAGATTTGCCGCCTACGCGAGGAATTGGCCAAGTACAAATTCGATTAATTCAACCTGCTCGCCGCTATACTGAAACCGGGCCAGAATTTACTTTCTGAAAACAGCAGATGTAGCCCGCTTTCAGTATATTTCATCCATGTCGATCGCCACGCGACGCTGATGAAAAAAACGGCGAGCCGTTTTACGGAAAATACGTCAACAATCGCCATCTCATGCATATCATGTACAGTGATGAGAGCTTACATAGGGAGGGAACGGCGGTGTATCTCGGCGTTTTTGACATGAATCAGCGTTTGGAAAAAACACGCAAGGTGTTGAAGGAAAAGCAGCACCTGAAGCAGTTGATTGAAGAAGACATACGCGATTTGGAAAAAGATGTGCGGGCGATTGAAGAAATGCTTGATTCGTATGCGATCAAGAGCGTGCACTAGCGGAAAAAACCCTTGCCTGACGCCACATTGTCGATGTGGGGCGGCAAGGGTTTTCCTATTACTGGGCGGTTAAAATCAGCGGGCCGTCTTTCGTTATCGCCAGAGTATGCTCGTATTGTGCCGATAAGGAACCGTCAGCAGTGCGTGCAGTCCAGCCGTCATCATCATGGGAAACGTGATAGTCTCCGATGTTGAGCATCGGTTCAATTGTCAGCACCATACCTTCCTTCAGCCTCGCCCCTTTGTTTGGCTTGCCGTAGTGGGGAACATGCGGGTCTTCGTGCATGCTTTGTCCGATCCCGTGACCGGTAAAATCACGTACGACTGAATACCCGTGCGATTCTGCAAAGACTTGGATGGCATGAGAGATATCGCCGATGCGGTTGCCCGGCTTTGCCTGCTCGATGCCAAGCATGAGTGCCTGCTTGGTTACTTGCAGCAGCCTGCTTGCTTCTGCGCTGATTTTCCCGACCGGATAGGACCATGCCGAGTCAGCCAGCCAGCCATTGCGATTGACGACCATGTCGATGGTGACGATGTCGCCTTCGCGCAGCGGTTCTTTATTCGGGAAACCGTGGCAGATGACGTCATTCGTGGAGGCGCAAGTGGCGTACGGATAGCCCATATAGCCCTTTTGCTCCGGAGTTACGTGATGATCACGCAAAAACTCTTCAACGAATTGATCGATTTCCCATGTGGTCACGCCCGGTTTAATCCGTTTGGCTATTTCGCGATGGCAGGCGGCAAGAATTTTTCCGGCCTCGTGCATCTGTTCAATCTCTTCCATCGTTTTTAAGATGATCATTGTTTGTGCTCCTTCATCTGGATTCGTCTTTTCTAATCTTACTTATTTCGCTTTTGTTTGTCATGTAGACATGTTTGAACTTTAACATGTGAGGTAGATTTGTTTGAACGTTAACATGTGAGGTAGACATGTTTGAACGTTAACATGTGAGGTAGACATGTTTGAACGTTAACATGTCTTGAAAGCATTGATTCTCGTTTCATTTTATTAGATAATAAAGGGTATCTGACTTGAAAAAGTCTGACCGTATCCGGACCAATCAACATTTGCGGAAAACGCTTGCCGTTTTTTGCGACGAAGAGGTGTATATTCATGTCAACAACTGAATTAAGGCTTGAAAAAAGCTTTGAAAAACGCGTATTGCGCACATTGCAGTCGTACTTTCGCCGTTCGAACGACGTCTTGTTGCAGGAAAGCTTGTGGGCAAACGGCCTATCCAAAGAGGATGCAGCGCAAGTTATGGAAATGCTGGAGAAAGGCCAGACCGTCAGTGAGGTTATGGAGAATTTGCGCTCGAAAGGCGTCTTCAACAAACAAGCATAGGTCGCTAGGCTTGCAGTGCCCGTCATGTCCGCAATGGAGGTGGCGGGCTTTTTTATTTGCCATGGAAAAAAGCAACGTGTAACTTTTCCGTACGTCGATACGTATCACTAGACAGGTGCAAAA
This sequence comes from uncultured Brevibacillus sp., assembly GCA_946402065.1. Classification (GTDB taxonomy): domain Bacteria; phylum Bacillota; class Bacilli; order Brevibacillales; family Brevibacillaceae; genus Brevibacillus_D. The sequence continues at coordinate 6,712 of CAMIVR010000032.1, forward strand.
TTGGCTTTCAGGCTGACTTTTGGCATAATGAGAGCAAGACAGGATAGAGTGGTGACCGGCTTGCAGGAAATCGTTGAGATGTTTAGCTACTATATAAGCAATTACGGTTATTTTGCATTATATGTGCTGTTTTTTCTGGGGATACTTGGAATGCCGCTGCCGGAGGAAACGCTGCTCGTCTTTTCCGGCTTTCTCGTCTCTACAGGGCAATTGGCCTATACATCGACGATTCTTGTCTGTTACCTCGGTTCCATTAGCGCGATGACGCTGGCCTACTGGATCGGACGGGGGCTCGGGTATCCGTTTATCGAGAAGTACGGGCGACGGATGGGCTTCGGGTATACCATTTATCAGAAGACGGAAGACTGGTTTAAGCGAACGGGCAAGTGGGCACTGCCCCTTGGCTACTTCATTCCTGGCGTTCGCCAATTCACTGCTTATTTTGCCGGGATCACCAACTTACCATTCCCGTCCTTCATGGTCCTGACATATGTGGGGGGATTGGTCTGGAGCATTTTGTTCGTAACGCTCGGCTGGCAGTTGGGTGAGCGTTGGGAGCAATTGTTCGAGCTGATTTCCCGGAATATCGCGATCATCGTCGTCGCTGTTCTGCTCGGCGTCATCGGCTTTTCTCTGTATCGACATTACAAAAAACGCTCGAATTAGGCAAGGAGGATTGAAGGCAGATGAAGAATGACGAAAAACACCGGGAGCAGCCGGAACCCCAGCTTCCGGCAATACGTCAGCAAGCCGAGCTTGTACCGATTCGGATCCCGGAAGAGCATCAACGTTTTTACGATAAGCTGCGAGCCAAAATCGAGGCGTTCATCCGCGAAAGAGGCGTAAACGACGCTGTCTCCAGTTACGTGCTGCTCGCCCCCGACCTGTTCGTCCTCTTGGCCAGGCTGCTGGTGGACAAGCGGGTTCCGACGAGTTCGAAAACGATAGTCGGACTGGCTGTCGCCTACTTCCTCTCCCCGATTGACTTTATCCCGGAATTGATCGTCGGGCCATTGGGCCTGATCGACGACGTCGTACTGGCCGTATACGCCCTGAACAAAATTCTCATCGATGTCGATCCGATTATTTTGCAGGAGCACTGGAACGGAGAGGAGAATTTGCTCGAGGTGATCACAAAGGTGATCAAATCTGCTAATGAGTTAATCGAAAAAAAAGTATTGAATCGCATCAAAAAGATACTGTCCGAGAAGAAATGAAACGTGCAGCCATAGAGAGAAACAAGAGAGAGGAGCAGGCAGATGAAATACCTGAACGATTTTGCCGAAGGGGAACGCGTGATTGCCTTTTGTCTCGTGAAAAGCAAGGAAGTCGCTGTAGCGAGCAACCAGTCAGAGTACCTGAATCTTGAACTCGGTGACAAATCGGGCAGCTTGCCGGCAAAAATGTGGGATGTCCCGCCCGAGCTGAAGGAAACGGTTCACATTAAAACAATCGTCAAAATTGACGGAGTCGTGCAGAGCTATCGCGGGAAAAAGCAGCTTGTCATTCAACGGATGAGACTTGCTGTACCAGCCGACGAGATTGAGATGGAATCACTCATCCCAGTCTCGTCTTTTCCGGTTGATGAGCTTTCCGGCAAGCTGCACCAGTTTTTGGCGAAAATGCACAGCGAGCAGCTGCGGGCGATCGTTACGGAGCTGTTTGCCGACGCTGATCGGCTGCACCGCCTGCAAACGTATCCAGCCGGGGTCAAGATGCATCACAATTATTACCACGGCCTGCTGGAACACGTTGTTTCACTGTTGACACTTGCAGAAACATTGCAACCACTCTATCCGCACGTCGACAAGGATGTTTTGTTTGCCACCTGCATGCTGCACGACATCGGCAAACTGTACGAGCTGTCGGACGCGATCGCTCCCGAGTACACCACCCAGGGGCAGTTGATCGGACATCTGGTGATTGGCGTAGAGCTGGTCAACACGGCGTGCAGCAGTCTCGGGCTGTCTGCTGCCGATCCGGACATTATGCACCTGAAGCACTGTATCCTCAGCCATCACGGCGATGTTGAACAGGGCTGGGGCAGTGCGGTATCAGGCAAAACACCCACGGCTGTCCTGTTCCATTACCTCGACCAGATTGACAGCAAGATGAACGCTCTGCGTCCCAGTCCGGACGACGAAGCGGAAGAGTGGAGCTATTCGCCCGCTTTGCGTCGAAAGATTTGGCGCGGTTATTAACGTTTGATCGGCAGGATAGTAGGAATTTCCACGTTCGTGTAGAATACTTTGATAGGCAGCGATGCATGTTTTGCAAGTATGAGCTTGCCAAAGGAGGAGAATGACCATGAGACGGCCAACCTATACCCCAGCCAGTTACATCAAGAAAGCGTTTCGGCCGGGAGAACGTTCACTTCCACGCAGCGAAATCATTGATCGGCTTGAACAAGATGTGTCAGCCATAGACCCCATCGCTGGCTGTGAAGCGATTTTAGAGGAAGTGCTCCAGATGTCCCCCTCGCCTATACAAGCGGGACGAACCGAAGCCATCGTTGAGTTGACCTATAAACCTCATCAAGTATTTGATCTGGCATACCGCTATTTGCGTGAGTCACATACGGCAAAGACGATTGAGCAAATCATCCCGGAAATCCGCAAAAAAACGCAGCTCTCCTGGAATCAGGTCGTGCGGCTGCTTGAGTTGGAACGAGACATGCGCTTCATTCAGTACATAGAGGACAAGCGTTGGTACTTGGCGGAATGGAAAGTTGTGAACGACCAGGTGTACGCATATGCGCAGAATCACGACATAGCGCTTCTGTCGCTGCGTGGTCTTACACATTTTCTTGAAACAATCATGGGCTTGCCAAGCAAAGAATACGCTTTTCTGCCCCATCTGGACGATCGCTTTGCAATCGATGGCGATACCGTACGCGTTCAGGTAGGACGAGATGGCGAACCAGTAGTCGAAGCTTCGTCGATCGCTGCGATCGAGGAAGGTGCAGTGGCCGCGCCCGCACCGGTCTTTGTTGCCGAGGAAGTGGCCGCGAGCGTAATGACACACACAAATGAAGTGCAAATAAACATTGAGGAGGAATCGGAAATGAATATGAATGGAACCCAGGGCCAACCGGTATTGCGCGAGGTAGACGAATTGCTGAAGCAGGCTGTACAGCGACTGGAAGCGCGCAATAAGCAAATGGGACAAGAGGTAGTGGACAACTTCCAGCAGAGCAACTTGCAGGCGATCGAAGAGCTGATGCAGGAAAAAATGAGAAACGAAGAGATTGTCATGGGCATTGAGCAAGTATTGGCGACGATCGAGCAGCAATGATGAGCGCGGAGGCAACTATCCGGTTGGAACACAGGTTTGATCTCTTGCGGCAAATCATATCAGACTATCGGGTGCGCCTTCAAGCGATGGAAGAAGAAGTTATCCACTTGTTTTCGTCAAATCAACTTTCTGCGATTTCACAGAAAATGTATGAGAAGCAGCAAATCGAGACCTTTATCGATCAGTTGGAAGAGTTCGTGGAAGTTTGGGAAGCTGTGGCAGACATGGGGATCGATCAAAGGTAAGAATTCCCGGGCATGACAGCAGGACGATTATGTTGTTTATTTACGAAATGTATATAATGACTAAAATGATAAAGGGATAACGTGAGAAAAACATCGGCTTCTGCGATGCAACTTGGCGCGAAGCCGAGTTTTTCTCAACGATTTAGGGAAAACTTGAACTAACAACGGTAAACAAAACCCCACGTTTGCCGCGCTGGGACGAAAGGAGATCCACCCCCCATGTCAGTCGGTAGAAACGAGCTTTGTCCGTGCGGGAGCGGAAAGAAGTACAAAAAGTGCTGCGGTGTAGTAACGCCGCTGAGTCAAGCGCGCAATCTGCGAGAGCAGAGAATGCGGAATGAATATGCCCACTGGATTGGGCGATTTAATACATATGTCTCCACTCATCTGCAGGATGACCAGGTAGAAGCTGCAAAAGCGCAGTTTGCCTCTGAAACCGGATTGCCGCAAGAACAATTGATGGAACAGGAATGGTCTGCCCATTTTTTCAATTGGCTGGTCTTTGACCGGACGTTTGATCAGCAGACGATCCTGCAACGGTTTCTTGAGAGTGACGGCCGCAAGATGCCGGGCGAATGTAAAGACGGGCTGCTCCATCTGTCCCTGGGCTTTTACCGGATCGAGCAAGTGTCCGACGAAGAAGTTACGGTTCGCGATCTCGAGACGGAACAGAGCCGCCAGATCATAGATGTAAAAGGGGCTTCGCTGCAAACCGGGCAAATCCTTATGGGACGCTTGCTGTCTCTCGGGGGGCGCGACCAATTGTTCTCGGGCAGCCTGATTTTGCAGCCGCAATACCAGCCGGTGCTGCATGAACATTTGCAGCAAATGAAAAAAGCAACACCGACGGACTTGTATCGGTTCGTTTTTCAATCGGGACCCTCAAGTGCCGAGAGCAATCCGCAAGATGCTCTGATTCGGCGTACATATACTGATCTTGTCGATTTCGAAATGATTGGCAAAATACTGGAGAAGCACGCTTCGTTCGAGTTGAAGAAGCGCAGCAATCAGCAAGAAGTCTGGGTTTATGCCGCACAAACAGAAGAGTATCTCTTTCCTGCTTTGCACGATACGCTTTTGGAACTGCATGAAGTGGCTGGCGAAGTGCTGCTGCAGGCCGATTCGCTCGTGATCGAGGGCTTTGCTTCCGCAGTCGAGGAAATTGCCCAACACCTGCACCTTGCTGCATACGCTGAGATGACCCCCATCCAGACGATCAGTTCTACAGGTACGAGGCTGACGAGAGGAACGATCTTCATTACGAGCCAGCCGACGCTGCCGTCTGGGGTGTTGCAGTGGGCCGTGCAAACGTATTTCACGGAGAAGTGGCTGATTACCCCACATCCATCCCTGGCGAATATTGAACCCCTGCTCGTAGCCGCCTCTGACAATGAAGAGTACCACAAAGCGTTAGCTGATCTGGTGGCTCACATTGAGGATGAAAGCTCGGTTGGACAAGGTCCTGGACGATTTATGCGGATCGATATGATACGGCCGCGATTGGCCATGCCGAATAAACGTGTTCATATCGAGAATTTGCTCAAGCGACCGTTGATTGAAGGGCTGCCTGAGAGCGTTTATACGGTATCGCCGCCGTTGCTGGAAGAGATTTCTGCATTTGTCAGGGCAATGACGGAAGGGAAATCGGAAGCGACTGTGAAGAAGTACGATGAAGTCATGAGTTTATTCCGTTCGTTCGTACGCAGTGCGTATGGACCGAGCTTTACCTGGAGCTCGCTTACGCGTGAGGAATTGGCTTACTTCTTCATTCATGACTGCCTGAAGCGGATTGACCATCCTTCCAAAACGCTGGCGACCAATTTGCTGTCGGTCGTATCGGCATTTTTCAAATGGCTTGATAAAAAGCACGATACGGATCTCGCCGGCAAGCTCCAGCCATTGATCAGCGAGCTGCGGGACGATTTGCCTGAAGCCTATCGCCTGCGCACGCTTCTGCAGAAAGAGGCGAATCACCATTTGTTCGACACGTCGATTGCGCCAAACGAGGTCGTGGAGGATGCGCTGATTGTGATGGAAAGAGAAGCGCAGGGATGGCGCGTGAGGCGATCAACCGGAGAAGAATTCATCCTTCATCTGGATTCGGAGGAAACAGGAGCGCTTGCCGTAAATTGGGCGATATCCGGTGTTTACGGACAGGCTGCCGATGGCGTGCATCGTATGTACGGTACTCCGGAGTTATATCCTCCGGTCGTTTTGTTGTTGCTAGGCATTGACGTTTCAGCGCTAGTATAAGGGAAAGGCGGGCCGCCTCCGTTACGACGTGAGGCGGCTCTTTTCAACATTCACGCTATTGAATGACGCGACCAGCTCTTTCGAAGTGATCGTTCCACCAGCCCTTGGACATATCGCTGTACTTGACGCCGCCAGCCCCATATGTATGGAGAACTTTGTTGTTGCCTGCGTAAATGCCGACGTGGCCAATTCGGTTGAGCGAATTCTTAGCGTATTTCATCGTCGCTTTGGTAGAGAAGAAGACGAGATCGCCTACCCGCAAATCGCTGCGAGAAATTTCTGTTGTCTTTTTAAATTCTGAACGGGCTCCACCTTTGCCAAGGTCAATGCCGGCTCCTTCTTTGAATGCCCACATGACAAATTCCGAGCAGTCCATCGTCGATTTGTCGCTTCGGCTGGAAGCGTATTTATACGGTGTTCCTAAATACTTTTCTCCTGCCTTGATTACCTTTTGACCGATGGCAGTCGCCGACTCATTCGGCTTTTGTCCAGGTTTGATGCCAGTGTCGTCGTGACTGTCGGCAGCAGTCATGCGGCGCACTTCCACGAGGTCGGATTGGACTTTGGACAGGCTTTGTTCAACGACCTTGCCTTTGCTTTTGGAAGCTTGCAAGAATGTATCATCGCCGACGTAGATGCCGACGTACGTATTCGATTTCAAAAACAGTACGTCACCGACTTGAATATTATTCTTGGAAACCTTTGTACCAGCTTTCTTCAGGCCGGAAATGCTGTCTGCAACGTTAATTCCGGATTGCTTCAGAACGTAGCTGACAAAGCCGGCAGAATCAAATGAACTAGGGCCATGTGCATTGCTTTTGTAAGGCTTGTCCAGCAAATCATAAGCTTGACTGGCCAAATTACCCGTGTTTACTGCAGCAAAAGCTTGTCCACCATCAGCAAACATCAACAGGGATGTGCTCAGCATGACGGCCACCGTAGACGTTTTTACCCAATCTCGTTTCGTCACTGTTGTTCCTCCTAGCTGTGATGTCGTTACCCTCTCTTGGGTACTTTTCCATCTTAATGCAAAAAATCCAGTTCATTAACCCCCAAAAATTTACCAATAATGTATGCGGTTAAATTTTTTTGCCGCGTATTGCGATGTTTTCCAGCGGCGTAAAGCTGGCGTTTTCCCGGAAACCTTTTCCTGCGCTTTCTCCCTTTATCGCTTTAGCGAACGGAAAGTATTTGAAAGTACAAAAAAACCCTTTTTTCAAAGGGTTTACACAAGCAGCGGCGATTAACTGCCAACGTTCTCGAGAAGCTGCTGGTTTTTTTCTTGAACGAGGTGCATTGCATATTGAATAGGGCGTTGAATTGACTTTTTGTACAGACTTGTTTGCCCCATTTCCCGAAAGATATCCCGGCCTGGTTTGGGATTGACTTCGATGAGCCAGACGCGTCCAGAGGTGTCCACACCGATGTCCAAGCCGAACTCCATCATCCGGCCAAAGCGGTTTTCGATCGTTTTGACCACCTCGAAAGCAAGCGCATGGCACTCTTTGAGAATTTCCTGTGTCTTTTCCGGTCCGAAGTGCTCTGTGAAGAAGCGTTGAAACGGAATTGCCCGCCCTCCGCCGTGGAGATTGGAGGTCGAGCTGTTGGCCCCGCCAAGCCTGACGCCAAGGCCGGTTACACTCCACTTGCCGTTCTCGTCTTTTTGAATCAACAGCCGGGTATCTGCGACACGGTCGGCGATAAAGGAAAGGTTCACACCCTGTTGAATCATAAAATTGCCGTTGCGAATCCGCTCGTTTTTGACCCAAGAGTTTAACCACTGGACAAGCGAGGACTGGGACTTGATCGTGAGTTTTTTCTTGGCGAGATTCTTGTTGCGCCCCAGCAGCTGATAGCCTTGGCCACCTTTGACGAGTTTGATGATGCTGCGGCCGCCTGTGCCGTTTCCCGGTTTGATGTAGAGCAGGCGGTACTTGTTGAGCATGTCGTGCAGGTTATTCGCCGAATACGAGCACGTGACGGGCATCCAGCGTTTCAGGCTGTCTTCTTTTAAGAAAAGCTGCGTAGCGTTCCATTTATTCGTATACGTCTGGTTGGCGTACAGAAATAAATCTTTGCGCCTTCGGAGCTTCCGGTAGTCAGGGTCTCCCTTGCGGCATCGGTCAATGACGACGTCGGGCCAAGGAAATCGCCTGCTTTCCCAACCGCCGCCGGCAGCAGGTACGAACCCGCGAATCGTTCGGTCCTTGATGGACACGTCCAGATGAGAGAAGAGATAGACGACTGCTCCCAGTGTTCTTCCTTCCTGAATCAGTCGGCGAAAATAGCCGGGTTCGGCGAATTTTTTACCCTCCCGCGAAGTCAGGATACCGATGACAGGTCTGCTCATGCGTAACAACCTCCCTTTTTCTCTTAGAGGTCGTTCAAAAAGATCAGGCTTTTTCTTTTTGAACATAAACTATTACACAGTATATGTACGCCAGACCAGGAAAGGTGAAGTCCGGACGAGGTTTATACGGCTGTTTCGAGCGATTTCTTTTCCCAGGCGGCTAACGTCGTATCCTTGGGCAGGAAGAAGGCGAGCAAGCCGATCAACGGCAAATAGGAGCAGAGCGACATGACAAACGGCAGACCCTGCAAATCAGCCAAGCGACCGAGGACGGACGCACCGATTCCACCCATGCCGAACGCAAAACCGACGATGAGTCCCGAGACTGTGCCGATTCGTCCGGGCATGATTTGCTGGGCGTAGACGACGGCGACAGAGAAGCTGGAGAGCAGAATCAGACCGTCGAGAAACACGATCGGATATGCCCACAAGCCCTGTACATGGGGAACGAGCATGGTCAGCGGGAATGCCCCGAGCATGGAGAGAAGGAGCATCGTCCGTTGGCCGAAGCGGTCGGCAAGCGGTCCTCCTGCCATCGTTCCGATCGCTCCCGCCAGCAGAAAGAGAAACGTGTAGATTTGGGCGTCGTAAATGGGAATGTGGTGGACATCAATCAAATAGAGCGGATAAAAGCTCTGGTAGCCCGCATGCAGCCAGGAGCGTACGGTGACAATCAACACGAGCAGCCCCAAGGCGATATACCGTCTGTTTTTATGGGTCAGCCCAGTCGCTTCTGGCCGCAATTTTTGTTTTTTCTGCGTCCCTTTATACCATCTGGAAACGTAAATCAGCACGACGATAGCCAGGGCAGCGGCGATCGTGAACCAGGCGGCACTCCCTTGGCCGAACTGGACAAACACATAAGCAGTCATGAGTGGAGCCAATGCTTGACCGCCGTTGCCGCCGACCTGGTAAATCGATTGCGCCAGGCCTTTGCGATCCCCTGAGGCCAAGTGCGCGACCCGCGAGCCTTCGGGATGAAAAATCGCCGACCCGATTCCGACCAGGGCGACAGAGCACAAGACAAATGCGTAGTGGGTGGAAAAAGCAATCCCTAGCATGCCGATGCCCGAGAACAACATTCCGAGCGGCAGCATGTAGGGACGAGGCTTGCGGTCCGTAAAGTAGCCGATAAAGGGCTGCAACACGGAGGCGGTCATATTGATGACGAATAAAATAAGTCCCAATTGGAAGTACGATAAGGCCAAATTGCTCTTGAGAATGGGCAGTACCGCGGGAATCACTGCTTGCAAGCTGTCATTTAGCAAATGGACGATGCTTATCGAGAACAGGATACGGTACAAGGTTGGATTAGCTGTTGACAACGAAATCATCTCCACTTCGAATGAATATTCACATTGTAACAGCGATAGCTGGATTCGTCAGTAAATTTTGCAGGCAAAACTTTTTTCGACGTTTTTCTTGCGCCGATGCGGCACCTGACGTATGAGCCGGCATTTCCTGAAACACACTATACAGATTCCAAGCAAAAAGGGGGGATAGGTGTGGAAAAGCGCTCGAACGATGTCAACGGCAAACAGGAAAGCCATGTGCGCCAAGGTGGTGACGCGCATCGCTCCACGCAAAAGGAGAAGGAAGGCCCGGTGCAAGGCTTTAGTCAAGCACCCAGGAACCTGCAATAATCAGGTGTGCGCCACGGTTGTGTATCGTTCCAAAACCCTTTCCAGACAGCAGCATTGGGGAGGGTTTTTTCAATTAGAGGAACATTTTTCTACAAAACCGGACAGCGTTATGGTAAAATATTGTACAGAGTTTTACCTGCGCACAAATTTTTGGAGCATCTTGTCGAATCAAAATTTCTGTCTAATTCATGCGAAACGAGTCCACAGGTACAGGAGGATTTTGCGAAAATCCACAGAGCGAAGGGAATCGAATGTTGCAAAAGCCTTACAGATGAAGCTACGGAAGGCGTGCACAAGGAAATGCAGTGAAGGTGTAACAGCAGACAGATCTCCCTCAAAAAGGAGTTTGATTACATGCAACAATCGGTAGCAAGAAATCGTATCTCTCCCAATGAAAAACCGCCTCAGCCAACCCGCAAGACCAAAAAAGTCAAAAAACGGAACTGGAAGCGGTTTTTTACGTTATTGGTTCTCTTTTTGCTGCTGGTCGGTGGTGGAATCGCAGGAGCTGTGTACTGGAAAGTAGATCATGCGCTCAATGAAGCGAGCAACGAGACGGTAGATGGCGTTAACACGATCATCGATCCGACGGTTGATGCGACGTACAATCCGCAGAAGCCGATTTCGCTGGTCTTGCTCGGTTTCGATGCCCGTCCCGAGACAGGCTCATTGAATTCGGATGTAATGATGGTCGCCGTGTTGAATCCGGCTACGAAAAAAGTCACGATGGTTTCCATTCCGCGCGATACGCGTGTGAAAATTCCGGGTTACTCGGGTTATCAGAAAATTAACGCAGTCTTCGCCAATGGGGAGGCGGAGAAGCGGCAAGCGGAACGCAAAGGCAAAACGCCGACGGAAAACGGCTTTACGCTCACGAAAAAAACGCTGGAAGACGTTTTGGGCATACCGATCCAGCACTATGTAGAAGTCGACTTTGCAGGCTTCAAAGCAGTAATCGACGAAGTCGGCGGGGTTCAAGTGAATGTCGATCGCAGACTCGTATACGATGATCCAACGGATAATACGCACATCAATCTGAAAGAAGGCGTGCAGCTGTTAAATGGCGAACAAGCACTCGGATATGTTCGCCACCGTCACGACAACCGCGGCGAAAAGTACTACTCCAGCGATTTTGACCGCAATCGCAGACAGCAGGAAGTCATCAAGGCAGTTGTCGACAAATTAACCTCGATTGATGGTATGACCAAGGTGTTCAACATTATCGACATCGCCGGTCAGCACATTCGGACGGACTTGTCTACGGAGAAAATCAAAGGGATTGCCTTTGACTTCAAGGAGTTCAAGTCGAGCAACATCGAAAATCTGGACAACGGCGCATTCTGGAAATCGAATGGCGAGGTTGGCTTTACATATCTTCCCAAAGAAAAACTTGATGAAATCCGCACGACCCTGCAGTCGGAAATGGGCGTAGATACGAGCAAGCTGGCCAAGCTAAACGATTCGCCGATCTACCCGGGCGATGTGGCAGCAGGTGTGACCACGAAGAAAGCAACAAAACCGGCAGTGAAGGCAGAACCCGTAGAAAAGGCGTCATCTGCCCAAACTACTCAAGCGGAGGAGCAAAAAGTGCTTCCGCCACCAGACATCGTAGCTCCCGACGGTGCTCAATCTCCGGGAACCGACTCTTCCAATGGACATCCGGACCCGAATGCAGGGGGCAGCGAACAGATGCAGCCGCCACCAGACATTGTGCCTCCAACAAACCCGCCACCGTCATCTGCTGAACAGTCTTCAGCAGGGGGACAGGTACGGACGCAAGATCAGAACAATTTATAACGATATGATCGCCACCCGCTGAGCACTGACGGGTGGCTTGTTTTTTTTTTGACAGAACCGCTGAACGTTTGGGCAAACTAATTCGTATTACGCACGAAGCGCAACAAAATTGTTGAATATGAAAAGGAAGGTGCATGCATATGATGATTGTGACGACCGAGAATGTCCCTGAGCATAAGGTCATAGAAGTAAAAGGAGCGGTTTTTGGGTTGACTGTGCGCGCAAGAGGCATTGGCAAAGATATAGCAGCAGCGTTAAAAGGGCTTGTCGGCGGAGAAATTCACCAGTATACGGAAATGCTAGAGGATGCCCGCAAGCAATCGCTTGACCGGATGGTTAAAAATGCACAGGCGATGGGGGCGAATGCGATTGTCATGGTGCGCTTCGACTCGGGGGAAGTCGGGCAGAACATGAGTGAGATCGTCGCGTACGGGACGGCGGTTGTCATTGAAAAAGGGTAGGTGAAGACTTTCATCCTGCTGTACTGCTGCTTTCAAGCGCTGTTCTTCCTCAGCATCTTGCTGGTATCCCGACGGAAGGACCGGCGATTGCAGCAAGGGCATGGCACGCGTGTACCGCCCGGCTTCATCAAGACGAAAGAAGTTACGTTCGACCCGACGACGGGCAAGCGCTTCACCGTGTACGATCATCCCGAAACCGGTGACAGGTTTTATCTCGAGGAGTAAGCGCCGGCGCAGCCGCATTGGAGTCTGGTGCGGTTGCGCCCGTATATCGGAAAATCTTTATTGGTAAAATAAATCGGTTTGCAAATACGAAAAACATGGTAAAATAATAATAATATGCTAATAAGACAGATACTTCTGATAATTGACGGGAGGCATCTTTCGGAAAAAGGGGAGGGATTGGAATGGTGCTTTTTTTGGTCAATACGTTTTTGGTGATCTTATTCATTTACTTACTAAGTCGTCAACCAGAAGAAGAAATCGTCTACGATGAGGATTTTTTTCTCCAAAACCCTTCTGCATTGGAAGAATACCAGCAAATGCCGATCCACTTTCAACAAGCTTTTTTTCATAAGCATCGGGAATGGATCAAGGACAAATACATGCAGGGCGAGAGCTACGTGTTAGGATATTGTCCGAATAAAGATGTTCGAAGAGCATGGCTGGCTGAATTTTTGGACCACAAAAATGTCAATCACATGACCCCTTCTTGAAGAAGGGGTTTCGCTTTGGACAGGAGGATTCTATGGATTTTCGTGCAAAAATTGTACAGCATCTGCCGCAGCTTGCGATCACGACGTACCGCGAAGTCAGCGGCTGGGACAATGTCGCCTGTATCGTCAACGAGCAGATGGTCTTTCGCTTTCCGACGACAGTGGAAAACCGCTTGCCAATCGTTGCGGAAGGCAAATTGCTGGCGAGATTGCAGCCCATGCTCGCGATCGCTGTGCCGCAGTTTCAGTTTCTCTGCGAAGACGGTGAGGCAATCTGCAGTTACTATGAAATGGTCAAGGGCGAACCACTGACCCCCGATTTGCTGCACGCCTTACCTGTCGGGGAACAAGAGCAGACGGCAAAAGCAATCGCTGCCTTTATGACAGCTATGCACCAGTTGACGCCTGACGGCGATGCGTTTCGGCGTGAACATGATGAGTGCTACTGGCAAAGTCATCTGGATGAAGTCGAGGAGCACATTTATCCATTGCTGACTGCCGCCGAACGGGTGCGTGTAGCTGAGTTCTTTCAAGGGCTGCTGGAGCAGGTGCGCAGACCGGATGTCGCCAAGGCGATATTGCACGGTGACATCAGCCCGTCCCATCTTCTGTACGACAAAGAGCGTCATCGGCTGAACGGAGTCATCGACTTTGGCGATGCGGCCATCGGCGACCCGGCCTATGAATTTTATCGCCTGTACGATGAGTACGGTGCAGATTTTGCCCGCAAGGTGTATCGATATTACCCGCTTTTTGCCGCTGACAGCGGATTTTATACGCGGATGGCTCAGTATTACAGCAAGCATCCGGTCTTTCATGAGCTGCTGTATGCAATTGAGCTGCAGGATGGTGAAAAAATCGCAGCGGAGCGGGCGAAGATTGCCGCGCTTTTTGGGTATGAGTAATGGCGATGGCGGCAAGTATGATATACTTTCTACGATGATGGCTGTTATTTGAACAAGCAAGGAGAAAAAAGGATGCTGGAAGTACTTTTGAACAAGCTGGAAGAGCACTTGTCCGCACAAGGGGTGATCACCAATGTCATCTTGCGAACGGAGCGCTCGCTGCTCGATGATACGGAAACACATGAGGTAGAGCTGTTTTTTGCTTTGGACGAGGAAACAGATGGACCGGTAGCAGCAATACATATTTTTCCGCTTTCTGATGATGGGCTGTACGAAGTGGAAGTCGAACTGGAGCGGGAAGCAGCCGCGGCTCATCACTTCGATGCTGCGGTATTCTGGGAGGAAGCGCGTAAGGTAGTACCGGACGTATCCCTGACGGAAAGGAAGCGCTATATTACCAGTGATCAACAGCCATTGGTGTCGGCGGCACTCGACTTTCACTTTGTCCTGCCTCTGCCAAAGGCCCGGGAGGAAGACGCCGTATTTGACGGGGCACTGGCAAAGCTGGCGAGAGATGTGCGGCAGCTCTTGCAAATTGTCCTGAAGTAGCTCCCTTTTTGCCAGAAGAAAAAAGGACGGGCTGAAAGCAGGACTTGCTCGCCGGATGGAGAAGTAAGTGGGAAATGAATGAGTGTTCATTCGATGAGAGGGGGATTCTCAATGACGCTCAATCACGTACTATCGCCGATTCGCCTGGCGGATCTTGTCTTGCCCAACCGGATCATGATGGGTTCCATGCACGTCGGCTTGGAGAAGCTTGCGGGCGGCATTCAGCGGCTGGCTGATTTTTACGCCGAACGGGCCAAGGGCAAAGTCGGCTTGATCGTGACTGGCGGGATAGCTGTCACCCAGGAAGGCGGTTTTGGCCCGCAGTTCTGTGGAATTTACGACGACGCGCAGATCGAACAGCTGGCACCCATTACGGAGGCCGTGCACCGGGCTGGCGGGAGGATCGCTTTGCAGCTTTTTCACAGCGGCCGCTATGCGTACGAGGAACAGACGGGACATACCCCGCTTGCTCCGTCAGCACTGCGTGCGGCAATCAATTCGACGACTCCGCGAGCCATGACGGCCGAGGAAATCACGGAAACGATCCGTGCATTTGCCGCGGGAGCGAGACGGGCCCGTCAGGCGGGGTTCGATGCGGTAGAAATTATGGGCTCAGAGGGGTATCTGATCAATCAGTTTCTCTCGCCGGTAACCAATCAGCGCAATGACCAGTGGGGCGGCGACTTTCCGCGCAGAAGCCGGTTTGCCATCGAAGTGATGCGAGCGGTCCGCGCCGAGGTAGGAGCCGGGTATCCTGTCATTTTCCGCATGTCCGGGCTGGATCTGATGCCTGACAGCACGACGATGGAGGAAACGCTGCAATTCGCCCGATTCATCGAGCAAGCCGGAGCGGATGCCCTGAACATCGGGATTGGCTGGCATGAGTCCAAGGTTCCTACGATCGCGATGATGGTGCCGCGGGGCGCGTTTGCCTGGGTCGCCCAGCAAATCAAACAGGCTGTCTCCGTACCGGTGATCGCCAGCAATCGCATCAACGACATGCGGCTTGCCGAGCAAATTCTGTCCGAAGGCATCAGCGACATGGTTTCCATGGCTCGGCCGTTTCTGGCCGACCCCGATATACTGGTGAAGAGCATGGACGGACGATTCGATCACGTCAACACCTGCATCGCCTGTAACCAGGCCTGTCTCGATCACATTTTTTCCGGCTTGGCAGCGTCCTGCCTGGTGAATCCGCAGGCTGGGAGAGAAAGCGAGCTGACGCTTGTTGCGGCAGCGGAGAGCAAAAAAATCGCTGTAGTGGGAGCAGGTCCCGCCGGCATGGAAGCGGCGCGTGTCCTGGCCAAGCGGGGGCACCGGGTCACGCTGTTTGAAAAGCAGGATCAGCTCGGCGGACAGTTGAACTTTGCCAGACAAGTTCCCGGCAAGCAGGAATTTGCCGAAACGATGCGCTACTACCGCGCAGAGCTGGCGCAGGCAGGCGTACACGTGCGCCTGGGGGAAGCGGCAACAGCCGACACGCTGCTGAAAGAAGGGTTTGCCGAAGTCGTTCTCGCGACGGGAGTGACGCCGCGGCTGCCGGAAATCAAGGGAATTGATCTGCCACACGTAGCATCCTATGCGCAGGTGTTTTCCGGCGAGGTTCGCGTCGGCCGGCGTGTTGTCATGATCGGAGCGGGCGGCATCGCCTGTGATCTCGCGCATTACCTCGCTTCCAGTCGTGTGGTGGACGCATCGGTTATACGCTATTTGCAGGAGCATCGCATACTCGATGAACAGTCAAGTAAGACCGTAACGGCGAGCGGACGGCAGATTGCCATGCTTCGTAGGGGCAAGCATGTAGGGGCGGGCTTGGGCAAGACGACGCGCTGGGCAGTGCTTGCGCAACTAAAGCAGGCAGGTGTGCAAATGCTCACGCAAATCGAGTATGGAGAGATCACACGCGAAGGTGTCTCCTATACCATCCAAGGGGAAAGGAAATTCCTCGCGGCCGATACCGTCATCATTGCGGCCGGCAGCGTGGCCAATCATCAGTTGGCCGACGAACTGGACGGACGACTGCCCGTCCACCTGATCGGCGGGGCCCGAGAGGCTGGCGAGCTTGATGCCAAGCGTGCGATTTTGGAAGGGGCATTGCTGGCGCGCAGCATGTAAGGTGGCGCTTTTTCGTACCTTTCGGCAAGTTACCTTCGCTAAAGCAGCAAGGGTGAAAGCCGATAAGCCTGGTGTTCTAAATGAAAAGGAATTGACCCATTACCGGCGAATAAAAGTTGATGTCATCTTATAAGAGCTTTTGTCGAATGACTTCCTTTTCCTTTCCATTCGTTGCAAAATAAACGTAACATCGAACAATTCGGGAAATTCGGAGAGGTGGCAAAAAAGCATGAACGAGAATGAAATCTTGCTAGGAAAGCGGCAATTCCTTTTCAGTAAAGGGCAAATGACGGGTGTGGGAGGATGGAGCTTTACGCTGCCGCCCAGCTTTACGATGATTGCCGGCGGAAGTGCCAATCCTGTTCATACGCTTATCAGCTTGTACCGTGAGTCCGAAAAGGTTGCTCAGTTCATGCTCACTCATAGAAAGTTGGAGTCACAGCTTACCGTCCAGGCGGTAGCCAGTGATCTTTTGCTGGAAGTATCCGCAGCAACATACAGTGTGATCGTTACAGAGAAAAGCTAGCAGGCTCTTTTGCCGACCGAGCACGAGAAGCTGCCGGAGCTGTAGCTTGGCAGGAACAGGAGCTTCCCACATGCTTTGCAAAAAAGCACCCTCGGGGTGCTTTTTCCCTGCAACGAGAGCAGACAAGTAATGAGGAGGAACGCATCATGGACCAGTTAATCGTAGGAGATTTTACTTTAACCTGGCTGTTGGGGGGATTGACGCAGCTGGATGGCGGAGCGATGTTTGGCGTCGTGCCAAAGCCGTTGTGGAGCAAGCGCTACCCGTCCAATGACAACAACCAAATCCCGCTTCGCGCTGATCCGATTCTCATTCAAACCGGAGGCAAAACGCTGCTGATCGAATCCGGGATCGGCAGAGATCGCCTGACTGACAAACAGAAACGCAACTACGGGTTGGCGGAAGAATCGCGGGTGGAAGAGTCGCTGGCAGCGTTAGGGCTGACCACCGGTGACATTGACATCGTACTGATGACACATATGCACTATGACCATTGCAACGGTCTCGTCTCCAATCGCCAGGGCGAGCTGTATTCCACTTTTGCCAATGCGCTCATCTATGTACAGGAGCTGGAGTGGGAAGAGATGCGCAATCCCAACATCCGTTCGCGCAACACCTATTGGGAGGAGAACTGGCGGCCGATCGAGCAGCAGGTGCAGACATATGGCGAATCTGTAGAAATATTGCCCGGGATTGAGATGTTCCACACCGGCGGCCATAGTTACGGACATGCCATCGCACGGATCGAAAGCAAAGGGGAGACCCTGCTGCATCTCGCTGATATACTGCCGACACACGCTCATCAAAACTCGCTCTGGGTAATGGCCTACGACGACTACCCGATGAATTCCATCTATGCCAAGGAAAAGTGGATTAAGCTCGGGATTCAGCAGAATGCGTGGTTCAGCTTTTATCATGATTCTGTGTACCGTGCGCTGAAATGGGACGAGCAGGGGCAGATTACGGCCAAAATCGAAGCGAATTATTAACGGTTGTTTGTATGGAGGCAACTTAGTTTCGCCATTCCTAAAGACCTGTTACGGACAAAAACTGTTTCTGTAGACCCACACGAATGTTGTCTGATACGATAAAAGTCGTTCAACATTTACGAGGTGGAGGGTCTTCCTTGGACGTATACAGTGATATTAAAAAAGCGGAAAAAGGAGCTTGGCTCAGCATCGTCGCTTATCTGCTCATGTCTGCGCTCAAGCTGTGTGTTGGCTATTTTGCCAATTCCAAGGCGCTGTTGGCCGATGGACTGAACAACACGACCGATATCATCGCATCCGTTGCTGTGCTGATCGGACTGAAAATCTCCCGCAAGCCGCCAGACGCCGACCATCCCTACGGACACTTCCGCGCCGAGACGATCGCTGCGCTCATTGCTTCGTTTATCATGGCGCTGGTTGGCTTGCAGGTGCTGTATCAGGCGATTCAGTCGCTCATTGCCCGAGAAACGCAGGTGGCTCCTGACGTGCTCGCTGGCTGGACCGCGGTGCTTTGTGCGGCTGTCATGTATATCATCTATCGCTACAACTTTCGGCTGGCGAAGAAATTCAACAGTCAAGCGATGATGGCAGCGGCCCAAGACAACCGCTCCGATGCACTGGTCAGCGTAGGGGCGTTTATCGGGATTATCGGTTCACAGTTTGGCATGCCGTGGCTGGATGCGCTGATGGCGCTGATCGTCGGCGGGGTTATTTGCAAGACGGCCTGGTCGATTTTTCGCGAAGCTACTCACGCGTTGACAGATGGCTTCGATGAGCAAAAGCTGGAGGTTTTCAGCAAGACGATCGAAGCGACTCCCGGGGTGGAAGCGATTAAAGATATTAAAGCGAGGATGTATGGCAATACTGTGCTCGTTGACGTGATCATTTTTGTCGCTCAGGAGCTGAATGTCGTCGAGGGGCATGACATTTGTGAAGCGATTGAGCTGCGGATGAAGAGCGAGCATAAGATTATGTATGTGCATGTTCATTTGGAACCGATGCTGTGAGAGCCTGGCTGTTAGCCGGGCTTTTTTCGTTGCAAACGTGGAGTCACCTCGTTAAACGGAAACACTTTCGTGGAGGCGAGGGGAATCGCCAAGAAGAGAACACTCCGCAAGTGACAGCGCCCCCGGAGTATTCAAGGCCGACTCCGCCCAGCCCCCCAAAAAGTGACGCGGGCCTTCGAAGCGTATTCCGAGTACTTTTCGGGGACCCCAAGCCCCCAAAACGGAACCGCGCCCCAAAAGCCGCGAGGGACGTATTTCATTGAAGCCAGTGTGGCGCGAAAGACGGTTCCCTTTTTTGGCTCCGTCTCGGCAGGCGCTGTCAAAAAGCTCCGTTTATCTCTTCTTGGCGATTCCCTGGCTGTGAATGAGGATTCCACGTAATCAGCAAACCGGCATACACCAGCCCGCCGCCGAAGCCAAAGAGCAGAAGCTTGTCACCGGACTGTACTTTCCCCTGCTTGATCCCGAGGTCGAGGGCGAGCGGAATGGTGGCGGCCGAAGTATTGCCGAAGTACTCCAGGCTGTAGAGCGTCTGTTCCAGCGGGTACCCGCTGCGTTCGCAAATCGACTCGATCATCCGCAGGTTGGCGCTGTGCGGGATGAACCAATCCACCTGATCAAGCGTGGCTTGCGCTTGCTCCATTACGGCCTGCATACCGGTCGGCACGGTCTTCAGTGCCCATTTCATCACTTCGCGGCCATTTTGCACAATCTTCCCCTCTGCGGTATGCCCATGCTGCTCCAGCAGTCGGGTAGAGAGTCCCGTGCGGAACAGGTGAACGCCACCGTCGCCTTTAGAGCCGAGATGAGCGGCGTGGAAGCTGGGCTGCTCGGGATCGCGTTCGACGAGCACGGCGCCAGCGCCGTCGCCAAACAGAATGCAGGTGGTGCGGTCGCTGTAATCCGTCACTTTGGACAGCGTTTCTGCACCGATGACGAGGACCTTCCGCTGCAGACCGGCTGTGATGAGCCCGTTGGCGAGGTGCAGCCCGTAGGTGAATCCGGCACATGTCGCGCTGAGGTCGATCGCTCCCGCCTGTTTGATCTGAAAGCGGGCCTGAATGAGGCTGGCGACACTGGGAAACGGGTAGTCAGGTGTCGACGTGCAGACGATGATCAGATCGACGTCGCTCACCTGTTTTTGATAGCGCTGCAGCATATCCTCGATGGCGGCGAAACAGAGGGAACTGGTAAACTGATCGGCTGCGGCAATACGCCGTTCGCGAATCCCGGTACGCTGCCGGATCCATTCATCGCTTGTATCGATCATTTGTTCCAAATCGAAATTGGTCAAGATCCGATCGGGTGTATACGTGCCTAGTGCAGTGATGCGGGCTTGTGAGTTCACGGAAAAGGCCTCCTTTGATTTAGTATCAAGTATTAGTATCTGGTACTAATTTAACACAAAGGCAGGCATGTTGCAAATTGAACAAACACTCTTTCATTTTCGCAGACTTACTGGTATTATAGGTTAACAAAAATTTTTTCTCGGCTTATTATTTTTGCAAAGCTCGTTGGCAACCGGGACAAGGTCGGCAGATGTTATCGCGGCTGGGCAGTGGAGGAAGACATGAACAGAGTAAAGCTTTTTTTGCAAGAGTTTCACCCGATCGTGCACTCCCTCTTGGTCGGGACGATTTTTGTACGTGCGGCAAGCTCGATGAGCATGCCATTTTTGTTTATTTATTTGTCGAAGCACACGGATATGGATTTGGCTACGATCGGGCTCGTCATCGGTGCAGGCTCACTGGCCGGAACGATCGGCGGCTTTTTCGGAGGTACGCTCTCTGACATGATTGGCCGCAGACGGGTCATGATGTGGGCGCTGTATCTGTGGACATTTGTGTTCCTCGGCTTCGCTTTTGGACAGGGGACGCTGTTTTTCTTTTTCCTCAACCTGCTCGGGGGGCTCTGCCGCTCGTTTTACGAGCCTGTATCGCAGGCGCTGATGGCCGACGTGACCGCACCGGAAAAACGTTTCCGCGTCTTTTCCCTGCGGTATACGGCGATTAATATCGGCGTAGCGGTCGGCCCGATTATCGGGGCAGCGCTGGCTCTGCAGGCGGCAGCCCTGCCTTTCGTGGCGACGGCTATCGTCTACGCCCTCTACGTGGTCAGCCTGCAGCTCTTGCTGAAGCGCTTTGGCATCAAGCAGATTGAAGGACAGAAAAAAGAGCCGGTGACATTTCGCGGCTCGTGGAATGTCGTGCAGAAGGACGTCGCCTTCCGCTTTTATGTCGTCGGTGCTATGCTGGGAGCGATCGGCTATTCGCAAATGTCCAGCACCCTCTCCAAGTATACGGAGATGGCGGCGCCGCAGGCAATCGGACTGTTTGCCGTGCTGATGAGCGTTAACGCCGTGAGCGTCGTTTGCCTGCAGCTTCCACTGATCCGGGTCATGGAAAAAAACAGCCCGCTGCGCAACATCTTTATCGGGAATATCGCCTATGCCCTTGGCGATATCGGGTTTGCCTTCGCCCACGGCTGGGTGCTGTTTATCGCAGCCATGGCGGTCTTTACCATAGGCGAAATCATGACCTTCACCGCCTCCGACATCTTTATCGACAGACTGGCTCCGGAAGGGATGCGCGGAACCTACTACGGCGCGAAAAGCTTTCAAAACCTGGGCAGCTTCATCGGCCCGTGGGTGGGCGGGTTAATGCTGACGTATTATGGCGGAACGAACCTGTTCGTCGCCATGGCAGTCTGTTCGCTTACAGGGACGCTGTTTTACGCTCTCGGACAGAAGCGTGTCCATCTGCAACAGCGGCAGCGTGAACTCCAGCAGCAAAAGGGCTTGTCGCTCTAGCCAACCGCCCTTACTTGAGTGCTTGCAGCACGCGGTCGGCCATGCGGGCGTACCCGTCGCTGTTGGGGTGGAAGTGGTCCGTGTACAGGTAAGCCGCTTCTTTCTGAACGAACAGGTCGTAGGTGGGGACCACCAGCACTTTGCTGTACGCACTGGCGATCGCTTCCGCCTTGCTGTTCCACGCCAGCACAGGCGGAGCGGTATCCGCCTTTGCCTCCGTATTGCCGAACGGGTTGTACAAGCTCAAATACACGACAGTCGCTTCCTTGTTCAGACTGCGTATCTGTTTGAGGATTTTATCAAAATTGGCTGCAAGCTGATCGGCTGCTTGGGCCAATTTTTTTTCGTCCAAATTTTCGACCTCGCCGCTTTCCTGAAACATGTCATTACCCCCGATCGTAAAGAGAATCAGGTTGGCTGTGGCCAGCTGTGCCTGCACCTGCTGCTGCTGCAATTGCTTGAGCAGCCCGGCAGATTGCAAGCCTTTGATCGCCAGATTGGTCAGGAGCGGCTTGTGGCCGGTTTGCTTCTCGAGTGCTTGCCGGACCAGTCCCACATAGCCTTGCCCATTGGCATCGCCAGTGCCGCGGGTCAGCGAGTCGCCCAGTGTGACGATGGTCAACTGACCATTGCTCGGTAACGGTAGGGCGACCTGTGGATGCTGTTCTTTATCGGGAATTCCCGTCTTGGCGGGAGCGAGAATGGAAGGATTCAAGGCAAGCGCGAAGCCAACGGCAAACAGCAAAAAGGACAGCAGTGAAATCAACCCGGTGATTCGCCAAAGCAACCGGCTCTGTTGAGTACGCATCGAATGCCCTCCATTTCTACATCATCGGCAGTGTGTGTTATAATGGAAAAAATTTTCGTTAACCAATAGTGTACCATAATCATCGAGGCAAAGGGAAAGGCGTGGTCGTTTTGTCTGATGTCGTCCTCTCCGTCAAGCGTTTGCAAAAAGCAATCGGCGGAAAAACGATCATTCACGATATGACATTTGATGTGTACGCAGGTGAGGTCTTTGGCTTTCTCGGCCCCAATGGCGCGGGAAAAACGACGACGATCCGGATGCTCGTCGGTCTGGCATCTACCGATAGCGGGCAGATTCGCATATGCGGCACCTCGCTCACAGACGATTTTTCCAAAGCGATCGCACAGGTGGGCTGTATCGTGGAAAATCCGGAAATGTACAAGTTCATGACCGGGCGGGAAAATCTCGAGAGCTTTGCGCGAATGAGCGGAGGGATTACGGCGGAGCGGATCGACGAAGTGGTCGCATTCGTCGATTTGTCCAGGGCGATTGACGATAAAGTCAAAACCTACTCACTCGGGATGAGGCAGCGGCTTGGCATCGCTCAGGCGCTCCTGCATCGTCCCAGGCTGCTGATCCTGGACGAGCCGACGAACGGTCTTGATCCCGCCGGAATCCGCGAGCTGCGCCAGTTTATTCGCCGCCTGGCCGAGGAAGAGCAATTAGCCGTGTTTATTTCCAGCCACATGCTCAGCGAAATCGAAATGATGTGTGACCGCGTCGCCATCATCAATCAGGGACGGGTCATCTCGGTAGGGCTGGTCAAGACACTGATGGAGCAATACGCCGATCAGGTCGAATGGGTATTTACACCGGAGCAGATCAAGCGTGCTGTAGAGCTGCTTGCGGGACTGCCATTCGTCTCAGAAGCGTGGCCGACAGTCGATGAGCGCGTCAAATGCCGGATGGAAGTCGAGCGTATTGGCGAGGCCAACCAGACGTTGGTCAAAGCCGGAATCAGTGTGCTTGGCATCGCGACAAAAACGGTGACGCTGGAGGATTTGTTCCTGACATTGACGGAGGGAGAGAAGCCGCATGGGGACTAGCATGGTTGATCTTGTGCAAAATGAGACGATCAAGTTGCTTCGCCGCCGCCGCTTCCTCGTGGTCGTACTCATCCTGCTCATCTTGATTCCGATCTTTACATACGCGCAGTATAAATCAAACCTGACAGCCCAGGAGCGGCTGGGCACTTCGGACTGGCGGGCGCTCCTGCAGCAGCAGATCGTCGATACCCAGAACCGCCTCTCATCCAGCAGACTGCCCGAGGAGTGGCGCGAATACTTGAAAATCCTCGTGTCGCAGCAGCAGTACTACCTCGATCACGACATTAACCCGTCAGCGCCAGGCGGCCCGACGTTCGCCCGCGGTTTTATGGACCAAGCTGTCTCGCTGTTCTTGCCGATGATCATCGTCGTGCTTGCCGTCGATATCGTCTCGGCGGAATACAGCGAAGGCACGATCAAGCTGCTGCTCACGAGACCAGTCCGGCGCTGGCGCGTCTTGACGAGTAAATACCTCACCCTGCTCTTGTTCATTTCCCTGACGGTCATTATGTCGCTGGTGCTCTCCTACCTCATCTCCGGCGTCGTCTTTGGCTACAGCGGATGGGACATGCCAGTTCTGACCGGGTTTACGATCGTCGGCGGCGAGCTGGATACCTCGACAGCTTTCATGCTGCCGCAGTGGCTGTATTTGCTGCTGCAGTACGGGCTGGGCTGGTACGTCTGCATCGTTGTCGGGACGATCTCGTTCATGGTATCGGTGCTCGTACGCAGCGCCGCCGCCGGAATGGGGATCATGATGGCCGCCCTGATCAGCGGTTCGATTTTGACCCAGATGGCTTCGACCTGGGAGACGGCCAAGTATTTGTTTAATGTCAATCTGGAGCTGACTGACTATTTGGCCGGTACGCTTCCGCCGATCAAAGGGATGACGCTGTCGTTTTCGCTGGCCGTTCTGACGATTTGGGCAGTGGCTGCGCTGGTCGTCGCGTACACGGTGTTTATTCGGCGGGATGTGACATCGTAAAAGAACACGATTATACGTATCGGAAAAGAGCGTTCCTCAGAAAAATTTTCATGGAGGAACGCTCTTTTTTAGTGATAGGTAAAACTCATTTCCAACGTAGTAAGCGTTAAAAAACTTCTTTGTTCAGAATTTGTTCAGTATCGTCCTATATAATAGCAAGTAGTGCTGTGGCCAGATCAGCGTTATCCACTGGCAATGCTTTGACACCTGCCATAACTGCATACTTGTTCGCGACGTCATGAAACAATGCAGGAGTCTCCTCCCTCACCGTTTATTTAGGATTTTGATCTTGCAAAAAGGGGTATTACATCCTCAAGATCATAATTTTTATAGCACGACTCAATACACTTCCGGTACGGAATAAAGGTGAGAAGATAATGAGCAAAGGAATGTCGCGACCATTGAACGATTTGCTTGGCAAGCAACTAAAGCGGGATGTGTTTAATAAAATGGGAGTCCTCGTAGCACCAGCCGCGGCGTTACTCGATCATATGCTGCTGCGAATTCTCGAAGCGCAAGGAATCAATCTGACCGATGAAGACGTGCAGTCGCTTCCCCGGGCAGAAGGCCGCCCCAAAAAGAAAGAACAGGTTCTCGTCGAGGAAAGCGTCGAAAAGATTACGGATATTTTTCAGGAGATTTTCCATACGAAGCAAATCCCCATGAATACGATTCAGGAGCAAGTAATTCCGAAAATTCTGCAAGCAACCGACCACCCCAACCTGTTTGTATTGTTTTCATCCTTGCAAGCAAAAGATGACTACACGTATCGGCACAACATCGGCGTCGGAGTCATCAGCACCATGCTGGGCAGATGGCTTGGATTGAAAGATCGGGAGCTGTCAGAGCTATCCGTGGCTGCGACTCTGCACGATGTCGGGAAGATGAAAATTCCTCTGGACATCCTGAACAAACCCGGAAAATTGACCGCTGCCGAGTTCGATCTGATGAAAAAGCATACGCTGTTTGGCTACGACATGATAAAAGCGACGGCGGGAACGAATCACCGCCAGGCACTGGTCGCCCTACAGCATCATGAACGTCAGGATGGCAGTGGCTATCCTTATGGCGTCGAAGCGGGGAAAATTGATTTCCACAGCCGCATCGTTGCGGTAGCAGACGTCTTTCACGCAATGACATCGAAACGCGCTTACCGAGACGCCGCCCCTTTTTACATGACTCTCAGGGAGATTTATCAAAATGGATTTGGTGAGCTGGATGCCAAGATCGTCTACGTATTTTTGGCGAAAATGATGCAGTCTCTTGTCGGCAATGAAGTGCTGCTTACAGATGGGAGAAGGGGTCACATCATCATGATTCACCCGCACGATCCGATGAACCCGTTGGTAAGCTTTGGTGAAGAAACGTTCCTTGATTTAAGCAAGGAACCATCTCTGAAAATTGATCAGGTAATCGTCTGAACGCCTGGAGCGTGGTTAACGACCAGGCAGAATCTGTACCTGACGGAAAGGTGGGCAGTGATGGCAACGATTCTGGTCGTTGATGATGCGGCTTTTATGCGTGCGATGATTAAAGGCGTACTTGAGGCGAATGGCTACGAAGTTGTCGCGGAAGCAGCCAATGGGGAAGAAGCCGTTCAATTATTTAAAACGTACAAACCGAGTCTGGTCACAATGGATATTACGATGCCGGTAATGGATGGGATCGCCGCACTGAGGGAGATCAGGAGACTTGATCCGGGGGCAAAAGTGATCATGTGCTCGGCGATGGGCCAACAAAAAATGGTAGTAGATGCGATTTTGGCGGGAGCTATTGATTTTATGGTGAAGCCTTTTCAAAAAGACCGTGTTCTTTTTGCCATACAAAAGGCATTGCAGCAGTAGGTGGACGATGAAGTTTACGGGAAGAATTCTTGCCATATTGATCGCAGCCAGTTTACCGACAGCAATGTTTGCGTACATCAGGTGGATGTACGGGACTGCTGATTGGAATCTCGTCGTGTTGATACCCGTCCTCGCCATGATTGGGTGGGGATTGGGTGAAATGTATGACAAAGTGAAGTACTCGTCGGAAATGGACCCGCTCACGGAGACGTACAACCGCAGGTATTTGCTCGACATGTTTTCCCGGTTAACCGACGAGTGTGAGCGGAAAGAAGAAGCGTTGGCGGTATTTCTGGTCGATGTGGACAAGTTCAAGTTCATCAACGACTCATACGGCCATCTGATGGGGGATGAAGTTCTCCGGCAGATCCCCCTGGCAGTGGCCAAAGTCATTGAAAAAAGAAATTTGATTGTCAGGTGGGGTGGGGACGAGTTCCTTATTTTACTGCCGGGCACGAAATCCAATGAATTGCTTGAGCACTTGCAGCAAAGGCTGGACGCCGAACTGCAGACATTGCCAGAAACGCTCTCGGTTCACGTATCGGTTTCCATTGGCTTTTCTGTATACCCGGACGAGGGCAGGGACCTTAACAAGCTGATCAAGCAGGCAGACAGAAGAATGTATCGCCAAAAAGCAAAAAAAGCGAACTCCGCCAGATAGGTGTCGAACAGCGAAACAGCCTCCGATTGGAATGGGGGCTTTGTGGTCTGGACAGCGTTAGGCAGCGTCATTTTCACTAAAACAAAACCCCCGCGAACGAATTCTTCGCGGGGGCATTTTTTTGATGGAACTTACTTCCATACGATCTTCTTGCTCAACTCAACCAATTCATTTAACTGAATACCTGAACCGCTAACGACGACGTACAGCGATTTGTCTTTTTGCGTAGTCTGGAAGTGGACTGCTGTTTTCAACGGTTCCGTTTTTGCTTCATCCCGGGGATAAGCGACGCCAATGGCTTGATCACTGCCGAGCAGAAACAGCTTCGTATCCGAGAAGTTCCCTGGAAGGGACAAGCTGCGCTTGCCGTTTTCATTAACGCTGACACTGATGGAAAACTGCTTCTCACCGGTTTTGCCAGCATAATGTACCTGGGTATTCGATGCGTGCTTGCTCGTAGACGATTCGTATTGGACAGAGACCGAGCTGAGCGTATAGTCGCTCTCCACAGACGGGACCGGTATGTCGGATGCTTGTACAGCGCTGTCGATATCGGTAAAGGAAGACATCGTTATGGGCGCTTTACCGGCTAGCCCGATCTTCTCATTTTCCGCATTCGTTCCTTCCGGTACGGCAGCGATGCCGAGGTCACCGGTGGCGGCCGTTTTTGCTTCGGAAGTGGAGTCTGGATGAGATGCGGAGCTGGTGCTGTTGTCAGGCGAGGGCTCTGTATCTGGCACAAGCCCCATGGCGACTTGGTCCTGCTGCTCTTGTCCGCGTATTGGCGAATTTTCTGGCACTGGTGTTGCGGCCGAATTTTTGGGCGCCTCCACCTTTGGCGCAGCAAGTGCCACGTTGGCATTTTGCAGGACTTGTTCCGATTCGAGCATGGACTGCTGCTTGCTCTGTCTGCTTGCCGCCGAAGCCATCGGGCTCTGCTCGTTGGAGCGAGCGATTGCCAGCGAATGGTTTGGCGGTGCAGGCTGCTTGGCGCTCGGTGTGGCACTTGCCACCGCTTGATTGGTTAAATCCGTAAGCTGGTTCGTGGCAGATTGCACAGGCTTTTCAGGTACTTTTGCTGCCAATGCGGCATCGCCTGCTGTCTTCGCTGCCTGATCTGCTGCCGTGTCAGCTTTCGGCTGACTCCCTTCTGCCTGGCTTTCCCCTCTAGTTTCGGGGATGGATGAGAAGGCCTGAAGTCCGGGAGGCGGACTGCTTTCAGCGCCAACTGCCGCCTGGGATGCTGCTGGAGCAGATGCCATATTGGTCGCGTTCGAATCACCTGGCAGCAATTTGGTGCCAAGCAAACCGACTGCCAAAAGGATGCCGGCAGCCCCCACCCAAGCGGGGATATAGAATTTGCGCGATTTCCATTTACTGGTGAGCGGTTCTGAAATCACAGGATGCAGAGCTGCAGAATGCGTAGCGTCGTTTCCGGCTGCTTCGTAAATGGCCTGCATGATGCGATCTTCGAGTTGAGCAGAAGGCTTTGGATACTCTTTCATGAATATCGCCTCCTCTACTGTTCGATCATTTGCTTCTATCCAGTATAGACATTCGTCACACGTTTCAATATGTGCAAGTATGGATTCATCTGTCGCAGTCTCCCATTTCTTTCGAAAATCATGGCAATTCATGAACGAGCCCTCCTTCCGAATGATGTAGTATTTTTGCTAGTTCTTGGCGAGCGCGAAGGTATCGGACACGTGCGGTTGATTCGGCAACCCCGAGCAAGGATGCGATTTTGTCAAAGGGATACTCATGCGTGCAACGTAGTACAATCACTTCACGATAGGAATCAGACAGCTGGGCAAACGCCGTTTCGATTTCTCGTTTGCGCTCTTTGACTAGCAGTGATTCCTGTGGCGATTCATCGCGTACCTGTGAAGCAACATAGACAAGCTGTTCATCCGAATCGTGAAATTTTCTGCGGCGAATAAAGTCAATCGTTCTGTTGCGTGCCAGGGTGTGCAGCCAGGTTGAGAACTGGCTGTCACCACGGTAGGTTGATAGCTTTTCGTAGGCCTTCACAAACACTTCTTGTGTTAGATCTTCGGCGTCTGAATGATTGTTTACCATTTTATAGATAAACACGAAAATCATGTGCTGATAGCGCTGAATCAAATCCCGGTAAGCTTCAGTATCGCCTTGCAAAATCCGTTCTATGATCTCTCTATCGGTTTGCATCGATCTGGTGGCCTCCCTTCCCTTTATCTGACGTGATAGGTTTTTGGATGTTTCATCGTTTTTTATAAAAAACAGCGGAGATTAGCTGGTAATGGTTTCCTCGTCAATGACCTCGTAATGGTAGCCTTGCTCGACGAGAAACAATTGCCGGTGCATCGCAAATTCCTGCTCTCGCGAGTCTCTCGTTACGAGCGTGTAAAAATGGGCCTGGTTCACCTGCTTTTTCGGGCGCAGCACACGGCCCAACCGCTGTGCTTCTTCCTGCCGGGAGCCAAACGTGCCGGAGATTTGAATGGCCACATTGGCATCTGGCAGATCGATCGCAAAGTTGGCTACTTTCGAGACGACCAAGCGCGGGATCTCGCCACTCTTGAACTGTCGGTACAGTTCTGCCCGCTCCGCTTCCTTCACTTTGCCGGTGATCAGCGGCGCTGAGAGCTCATCTGCTACTGCCTGGAGCTGGTCCACGTACTGTCCGATGATCAGCACCCGGTCCTGTTCATGACGCTCCAGCAGCTTTTTCAACACTTCCATTTTACACGGATTCTCTGCTGCAATGCGATATTTTTGTTGAGAGGTTGCGAGGGCATATTTTTCCCTTAACAGGGGGGCCATGGAAATTCGTATTTCCTTGCAATGCGCTTCGGCAATCCAGCCGGCGTCTTCCAGCGTTCGCCAGGGAAGCTCGAATTTTTTCGGGCCGACCAGGGAGAAGACATCGGTTTCATTACGGTCTTCCCGAACGAGCGTCGCAGTCAGACCGAGCCGACGCTTGGCCTGGATGCCCGCTGTAAGCCGGAAGACCGGAGCCGGCAGCAAATGCACTTCGTCGTAAATGATCAGTCCCCAGTCGCGCTCGGTGAACAGGTTCATGTGCGCGTATTCTTCGCTCTCTTTATTACGGTAAGTCAGCACTTGATAGGTCGCCACGGTAATCGGTTTTACCGCTTTTTTATCTCCTGTGTACTCACCGATGTCGTCAGGCGTGAGCTCGGTCTTGTCCAGCAACTCGCTGATCCATTGACGCACGGAAGTGGCATTCGTGGTGAGAATCAGTGTAGCCGTTTGCAGTTGGCTGATCGCCCCGATGCCGATAATCGTTTTTCCCGCGCCGCACGGCAGAACGAGCACGCCGCTGCCACCGTAGACGCTGCCACCTGCGTAAAAGCTCTCAACGGCATCCCGCTGGTAGTCGCGCAGGGCAAACGGGCTGCCGTCACGCGTCGCACTGCGCAGCCGGACCGGACAGCTTTCACCCGGTGAATATCCGGCGAGATCTTGTACAGGATAGCCGAGCTTGATCAATTCCTGCTTGATGAAGCCGCGGGCAGCCAAAGTAAGCTGGTAAGCTCGCGGCGATACCTGGCGATCAATATAGCGAACGAGTGACTTGTAGCTCATCAACTCTGCCAAAAGCGTCGGATCGTCGCTGACAAGCAGCAGATTGTCGCCTTCCTTTTCCAGTCGGACTAGTCCGTAGCGGCTCATCAGGTCGCGGATTTCCTTGACGATTGTCGGCGGCACGCCGAACTTGCTCAGGCGAGCGAGCTGTTCCAGGATTTGTTCCGCTTGCAGGCCGCTGGCTGCGGCATTCCACAGAGAGATCGGCGTAATTCGATAGGTGTGGATGTACTCCGGGCTTTTGTCCAGCTCAGCAAAGCCGGCAAGAAATTGCCTGGCTTCGCTAAAGCGGGGGTTTTGCACTTCCAGCAAGACGGACCGGTCGCTTTGGACGATGATCGGCAGATGGGGTTGATAAGACACAGCGGTCACCTCAAACATACGTTGTAAATAGCACTATCGTACCATAGATGCCAGAGGAAAGGAAAATGCTCAGGCAAAAGTGTGGGAAAATAGTGAAAAGAATCGGAAAAGCTCGTGCAAAAATATCTTTACAATTATCTGAATAGTAAGTAATATGGAGGTAGAGCGAAGGTAATCGCTTGCATAACGCAAGAGGGAGGGTTCGTACACTTGTTCATGACCGGTTGCCATTAACGGGAAGGGAGGTTGTAGGAACGGCTTCACGCTTCGTCATTTTGTTTTGGGAAAGGAAGTTTTCGCACAAGTGAATAGTTCAATGAAACGGTAGCCCTGAGCGGTCTTTTGGAAAGAGCGTCTCAGGGCTTTTCTGCATGCAACCATATTTCGCCGCCAGTTGGGCACAATATCGGAAGCAAAACTTGACGGAGAGCATCGGGAGAGGAGGGACAGCGTGACGAGCGTGAGCGTCTGGGGTAGTATGTTTAACTTGGTCTTCGTATTTGTCCTTGTGTTCCTGAACGGCTTCTTCGTGGCTACGGAGTTCGCCGTCGTCAAGGTGCGCGAATCGCGGATCACACAGCTGGTTGCGGAAGGGAACAACAGGGCCAAGCACGTCGACCGGCTCATTCACAATCTCGATGCCTATTTGTCAGCAACCCAACTTGGCATTACTCTTGCCTCCCTAGGGCTCGGCTGGATTGGTGAGCCAGCCGTCGCCAGCCTGCTGAAACCGCTGTTTCACTGGCTTGGGCTGGGGGATCCCTGGACAGGCACGATCTCCTTTATCATCGCGTTTTCGGTTATCACCTTTCTGCATATCGTACTCGGTGAGCTGGCACCGAAATCGCTAGCCATACAACGCTCGGAGTGGGTCGCCATGGGGGTGGCCCGGCCGATTCAACTGTTTTACCGCGTCATGTATCCGTTCATCGCTTTTCTCAATTGGGCGGCAGCACTCGTCCTCAAATGGATAGGAATCGCGGCACTGGACGAAAGCGAAGCGGCCCATACGGAAGAAGAGATTCGCATACTGGTCAATGAAAGTCACAAAAGCGGCTATATCGACCAGACCGAATTAATGCTGGTCGACAACATATTTGACTTTTCCGAGACGATGGCGCGGGAGATTATGGTACCGCGGACGGACATGGTCGTACTCAATCTGCGCGATGCCTTTCAGACCAACGTCGATCTGGTGAAAAACGGGCGGTTTACCCGTTACCCGATAGTCGACGGCGATAAGGATCACATCGTGGGGATTTTGCACCTCAAGGACTTGCTCACGTACGTTTTGCAGGACAAAGGGGAAAAGCTGGAAGAGATTTTGCGGCCGATCCTGACCGTTCCCGGTACGATCTCCATCAGCCGTCTGCTCACGATGCTGCAAAAACAACGCAGCCAAATGGCGATCCTGATCGATGAGTACGGAGGAACAGCGGGCTTGGTGACGATCGAGGATATTATGGAGGAGATTGTCGGCGATATTCAGGACGAGTTTGACGATGAACGGCCGGAAATTGAACAGACGGACGACAGTCTGTCGTTTGACGGGCGGATGCTGCTTGAGGAGGTGAACGACTACCTTCACCTGTCGCTGGACGACAGTGAGGTGGATACTCTCGCCGGATGGATATACATGCAGATTGACCACCCGCCAAAGGTCGGCGATGCGGTCCAAGCAGACGGGTACGAGTTTATCGTCGGTGAAGTCGATCACTACCGGATCACCCGCGTTTTCATCAAGAAAAAGCCGGTACCACCTGAACCGGAACCTGCCTCTTATTGAAGAAAAAGTGGCAGGTTATTTTGTTTGATGTCTTGACACATTTTTTTGCAACCGTTTTCACTTCTGTATCGTATACTATGTATAGGACAAACATAACGACCGCACAGAACGTATTGTCTTGGGAAAGAGTGATTAACGATGCCGACAAATGTGAAAGATAAAAATATTTTATTTACTTCCATCCGTCTGATGATTTGTGTAGGTCACGCAGATGGCTACATGGGCGAAAAAGAGCGGAGCAGCATCTACCAAATGGTCAACAGCGAGCATTTTAATTTGCGGGAAAGACAAATCTTGATGGATGACATGGATGATCCGAAATCCGCAGAAGTACTGCTCGCCGACGTGCAGGAATTGGAGCCGTCCGCGAAGCTGACGATTTTAAGACAGATGTATCATATCGCCTTGGTAGACGGCAAGCTGTCTGGTGCCGAGCAGCTGGAAATCCGCCGTATCGCCTCATTGCTGGGGATTCGCGAGGAAAAACAAACACAGGTGGAAGCGTGGATCTACGAAGGGATGGCCTGGAGAGAGCGCTGGCAAGAAATTGTCGGGGAATAGGCAATTGCCTATCTCTAAGCGTTCCTTGCGAACATACGATAGGGTAAATACAATTTACGTTATCGGAGGGTTCGTACGTGTACAAAATTGTCACCCTGTCGTCCAGAAAAGCCTTCATGCGCTGTCAGGAACAGCTGAAAAAGGATAAGCGCCTGCATGAATCCATAAAGCAGCTGGGGAAACTGCATACGCTGGTTGTGCCCGAAGAGCACTTTTCCGCCTTTTCCAAACTGATGGAAAATGAAAAGTATACGGTATCGGAGAATATCACGATCAGGCTGCACGTGTTGAATGATGAAGAAGAGGTTTTTGCGTCTGCTCCTGTGACAGTGGAAAAAAGTCAGGCGGTCCGGCGCCCTGAATCACTCAAACGCAAGACGATCAGAGTAGCGGTTATTGATACGGGGATTTCACGCAGTCATCCGGACTTGCAAGATCAGGTCAAAGGAAGAATTGTGCTGGCAAAGAGTGATCCTCACCTGCCTCAGCACAGCGGCCATGGCACACACATTGCCGGGACGATCGCCGGTCTGCCGGGCCAGCAGGATAAAGCCAACACGCCAGCAGTCGAGCTGTATGACGTCCGGGCGTTTTTCCCCAATGGCAC
>CAMIVR010000033.1 GCA_946402065.1 uncultured Brevibacillus sp.
GTCTGCTTTGCCGCCCAGTCGAGATCGGCATCCGCGTGCACGATATTAGGCGAGTTGTTGCCCAGCTCCAGTGTTACGGCGCGCATGCCGCTGCGGGCTTTGATATGCCGTCCCACCTTGGCTGATCCGGTGAAGGAATACATGCCGACGCGCTCGTCGTCCAGCAGTGCTTCCCCGACCTCGGGGCCGCCGTTGATCACATTCACATAACCGGCAGGCAGACCAGCCTCCGCCAGCAGTTCTGCCAGGAGAAACGAGCTGAGCGGCGTGTTCGGTGCCGGCTTCAGCACGACTGTATTGCCTGCGGCCAATGCGGGAGCGACCTTATGCGTTCCGAGCAAGAGCGGATAGTTGAACGGGGTAATGCCGACGATCACCCCCTTGGGCACGCGAATGGTAAAGCCCAGGCGATTTTCCGCACCTTGCGTGGCGTGGAGCGGGACCATCTCTCCGGTGATTCGCTTCGCCTCCTCCGCACACAGCCGAAAGGTCTCAATCGTGCGATCCAGCTCGCCTCTTGCGTCTTTTCGCGTCTTGCCGACTTCTGCGATGAGTACATCCTCAAATGCTGCGCGGCGTTTTTCCAACAATTCTGACGTTTTCAACAAGATCGTATAGCGATCGAACGGGCTGAGCGCATCGGTTTTAAACGCGTGCAATGCCGAATCGACTGCTTTGGCGACATGCTCATGCTCTGCTGCCGCCACAGAAGCGAGCAGCTCCCCGGTATGTTTGTGGTATACGGGGATCGCTGCTTTGGTTTCGACCCACTCCCCGCCAATATACAGACCGAATAATTTACCTGATCGCGCTTTTATCGACACTGTGATCATGACCTCCCGGTTGATTATACACGTTCCTTGTTCGGCTCGAACGTACTGCTGTAACATTCGCCGGATTAACAGAATCCGTTCCCTGCGGATGGCATCTGACTACCAGGCCGAACTTTCTTTGTTTTACATTAGCAAATTCGATGCCATTCTCGGATACCCTGGTGTGACAGGAAATCATTCCGTTTTGCTGTTGCGATTGTTGCAACACCGTTTTAAAATGCAACATCCACCGTTTCGATTTTCAACATGCCATTCTCCCCGAGACCGATGCACATGTGGCAGTAATTATAGTGAAAGCCGTAGTTGTCTCAAACCTTCACCCATGATCGCTTTAAGCCCTCCCGCAAAATCCGCTCCGCTGTCATCAAGTCTTCGACGACGTTGCGCTTCGGCATATCGTCGCGGCTTCCACTTCTTCGTAGGTGTGAAAAAAAGCTCAACTCTCCGAAGAGAATTTGAGCTTTTTTGACGTCCTGAAAATCTTTTACCGAAATAGTGCACCCACCAATTTTTCAGCCGTGTCTCTGCCTTGGCGGATACAATCCGGTATGCCGACCCCTTCAAAAGCCGCACCAGCCATACGGACGTTGGGCAAATGCTGCTCAAGTTCTTTTCTGGCTTCGGCAATCAACTGTAGATGTCCCACTGGATACTGCGGCATGGAAAGGTCCAGCCGTGTCACTTCCGTAAAAGTTGGCTCTTCTGTTATTCCCAGCAAATCACGTACTTCCTGTTTCACTCGGCTGACAATTTCTTCATCCGAAAGCTCCTTATGGCGTTGGTCGCCTGCTCTTCCTACGTAGCAGCGAATTAACAAATCCTCTTCCGAAGCGGTATGAGGCCATTTAATCGAGGTCCAGGTACAAGCAGTAATAAAACGACCTTCCGTTCTCGGAATGACAAACCCCGAGCCTTCCTCGTTTATTTTGATTTGCTTGCCTTTGTAAGCCAGTACGACGTTGGCTACAGAGGCATACTCGATGTCTTTTAACGAATTCACTTTCGGCAAATGCTCGAACAGCCGGGCTAGCGCAAATGCGGGTACAGTAAAAATAGCGGCATCTCCCTGAATGACCCTTGGCGCTTCTGATTCTCTCTGTAGCGTAAACACCAGCTTATCCCCTTGCTGCTCGATCTCCTCTAAGGCGGACTCGGTCAGAATTGACACATTCGCTTCGGTTAAAGCGGCTTGCAACGCGGCAACCATGCTGGTCAATCCTTGTTTAAAGGTAAGAAATGTGCTTTTTTTCGCATATTCGGGAAGCTCCGTTGAGGCAGATGTTTCTTTACGGTTTTTGGTCATACCCTTGATGAGGCTTCCGTGCTTCTGCTCCAGCTGCTGAAACTGGGGAAAGGTTGCCTGCAAGCTGAGTTGGTACGTATCCCCGGCATAAATCCCCGCCAAAAGAGGCTCAGCAATATGTTGAAGCACTTCTTTACCCAGTCTGCGCTCTAAAAAGTGGCCCAAGGACTCATCCTCGCCATCAGCTTTCCGGGGGAGAATGAAATCCATGGCTGCTCTCGCTTTTCCGGCCATGGAAATCAACCGGGTCTTTACGAACGGGCTGATTTCCGTCGGGATTCCCAATACTAAGCCCGGAGGCATCGGATGCAGCTTGCCCTGGTGTAAAATATAGCTTCTCTTTGCTTTTGGGTTCGTTCCGGTCAGCTCGTTTTCCAACCCCAGATCCTTGCTAAGCTGGATGATCGGATATTTTCTGGCGAGAAAGGAATCCGGGCCTCTCTCAATGACAAAGCCCTCCTTGTGCAGGGTGTTTATTTTCCCGCCCAACCGGGAGGATTTCTCGACAATTGTAATTCGCAGAGGGAGGCCTTCGCCTTGAGCCTTGCGATGAGCGTAAAAAGCAGCGCTCAACCCGGTGATCCCGCCGCCCACAATGACAAGGTGTTTTTCTTCTTTAGACATAATGATCAGAGCCTTTCTACTTCCCTAACCACGACATCTGCCAAGCAGTGCATGTATTGGGAATCAGAGTTAAGCGATTCTGTTCGTTCCAAATGCGCACCTAGTTTTTCTGCCAATTGTTTACATTCAATATCGATATCGTACAGCACCTCCAGATGATCGGAGACGAATCCGATCGGACAGATCAAGAGTGATTTGAATCCTTCTGTCCGTATACTGCTTTCAATGTCCGCGGTAATGTCGGGGCCAAGCCAAGGCACCGAGGTTTGACCGGCGCTCTGCCAAGAAAATTGCCAATGCTTCATTCCCGTTTGCTCGGCAATGGCTTGTGCAGTCGCAAGCAGCTGCTCCGGATAAGGATCGCCCATTTCAAGAATTCTGGCCGGCAAGCTATGTGCGCTAAACAAGACCTTTACTTCATCGACAGGCACCGTAAATTTCTGCAAAGCAGATCGTACTCTGCTGCACAGCGCAGCCAAAAGCTCCGGGTGCAGGTGATAGCTTTCCACAAAGCGCATCTGGACACCATGTGCTTCGGCTTCTTCTTGCGCCCGTTTGATGTAACTGCCTACACTCATGACGGAATAGTGGGGGGCCAATACGACGCCTACCGCTTCCCTGATCCCATCTGCAGCCATCTGCTTCACCCCGTCCTCGATATAGGGCGAAGCGTGCTTTAAACCTTGATAACAGACAAATTCCCAATCGCTGTAGAGACGGTTTAGCGTTTCCTGCAACGTCATGACCTGTTGATTCGTATTTTGTCGTAGAGGAAAAACGCCCCCGCCGATTGCTTCATAGCGGTCGGTCAAATCTTTCAGCTGCTCAGGGGCAGGCGGATGCCCTCTGCGAATATGCGTATAATACGCCTCAATTTGGTCCATGCTCTCCGGCGTTCCGTATGACATTACCAATACACCGATCTTTTGTTTGCTCATTTCACTGGCTCCTCCTGGCGTCTGCTTATCTCTGCGGCAGAATAACTGTGGATATAATCCGTCAATGCCTTTAACTTGTCAAGAGAAGCTTCCGGGAACAGCCCATGACCGAGGTTAAAGATATGCCCTGGTGTGTGCAATCCTTCATTAATGATCGCTTCCGCATATTGGTGGATGACATTCTGGGGAGCCGTGAGAACGGTAGGGTCCAAATTGCCCTGAATCGCATAGTGGCCCCCCGTCCTTCTACAGCCCTCTGCCACGGATACGCGCCAGTCAATTCCGATGACGTCTGTTTTCAGTGTTTGCAAGTAAGCAAGCAGTTCTCCGGAGCTGACGCCAGGAAAATAGATTTTTACAGCGTCTTCTCCCGCCAATTCGGCAAAAATCCGTTGAATCGTCGGCAATACGTATTTCTCAAAATCTTGCGGGGCCAAGCCCCCTACCCAACTGTCAAACACTTGAACCGCTTTGGCGCCATTGGCAATATGCGCCTTCAGATAAGTAATAATCATATCCCCCAGCTTGTCCATCAGCTGGAACCAAGCGTTTGGCTCACTATACATCATCGCTTTTGTCCGCAAATAGTTTTTCGACGGACGCCCTTCAATCAGATAGCTGGCAATCGTAAATGGAGCTCCTGCAAACGTTATTAAAGGAACCTCAAGCTCGCGATCTAAAATCCGAATCGTTTCCAAAACATGCGAAAGATCTCCTTCCACATCAATCGGTTTTAATCTCTCAATATCTTGAGCCGTACGTATCGGATTATCGATGACAGGGCCTATATTTTTTACAATGTCAAAATCAATGCCAATCGAAGCGACCGGGTTCATAATATCGGAATAGAGGATCGCCGCATCTACCCCAAGCTTGCGAACAGGCATTAACGTCACTTCTGCTGCCAGTTCCGGCTGCTCGCATATTTCTAAAAGAGAGTACTTCTCCTTGATTTTGCGGTATTCCGGATCATATCTCCCGGCCTGTCTCATGTACCATACAGGAGTGTACTTTACTTTTTCTTGCCGACATGCCCTAAGAAAGGTATCGTTATAAGCCATTTGATTCTCCTCTTTTCCGTAAGATACTTCGCTCAACGTTGCTTTACCATCGATTTGCTTTTGTTTTATCACCAGCCAATGGGTCGCTCATTCGGCGAATTGCTCAAATGATTCTGCTCCACTTTTCTTTAGCCGATTTTCGTCTACATGGTAATCTTATCATATTGTAGCCTTTCGTCATGCGGTTTCCTTGGCTCAAATAAGCCATTCCGATGAATATTGTGTGAAATTTTATGTACGAGGTGGATTTGGCGCCTCACTGGCCTGTGGTCGTTGGTAACTTCTCCTCTTGAGCCTTTCTAAACAGGATTTCCAACTGCTGAACTTCACAAACGAGATTCGGCTGCACCGAAAGTTGAGGTATAAACAAAAAAGAGCTTCAACCCACGGCAGTGAAAGGGTGAAGCTCTCAAGTGATCAAACTGGCTGCATCGCCTGCACGGGTCAACTGACTTTCTGACCCATTGGCTTCCGATTGACCGACTGCGGCATTGCCCGTCTATATTTTTATCCACACGAAGAGAGAGGGCAGCCTTCACCCTCTCTCAAGAT
Organism: uncultured Brevibacillus sp.; assembly: GCA_946402065.1. Lineage (GTDB taxonomy): Bacteria > Bacillota > Bacilli > Brevibacillales > Brevibacillaceae > Brevibacillus_D. Next base: position 5,312 of record CAMIVR010000033.1, read on the forward strand.
GTTTAGTCGGTCAATTCGGTCACGGCAATCGTCGCGCGCTGCTGCCGTTTCATGCGGCGAGTTTCTTTCCTGGCCCGCATTTTGGCGAAAAAGCCCTCAAACAACGAGTACAGCACCGGTACGAGAATCAATGTAATAATCGTGTGGAAGACGAGCCCGAAGATAACCACGGTAGCCAGCGGCGCGTGGAAATCGGAGCCTTCCGAGAAAGCCAGCGCCATCGGCAGCATTCCCAAAATGGCTGTCAATTTGGTCATCAGCACCGGGCGTACCCGCTCCTTGACCCCTTCGACAATCGCTTCCTGCAATGCCATGCCGCGCTCGCGCAGGAGATTGATCCGGTCGATGAGGAGAATCGCGTTCGAGACGACAATCCCGATCAGCATCGTCACACCGACGATCGCCATCAGACTAAACTCGCGCTGTGTGGACACAAGCCCGATCACTACCCCGATGAAGGCCATCGGCAGTGTCAGCATGATCATGAACGGATGGGTCAAGCGACCAAACTGTCCGACCATGATCACGTAAATCAAGGCCATTGCTCCGAGGAATACGAGTATGCCGCTGGTCATGTTCTTGCTCTGCTGCTTGAGGCTGCCCGCTTCCTCCACTTTATACCCGGCCGGAATCGCCAGTGTGCCAATCTTCTCCTGAATAGCCCGCCCGACGGTTCCCAGGTCGGTTCCCGCCAGCTCGGCTGAGACGGTGACGACGCGCTCCCCTTTTTGATGGCTGAGCGTCGCCGGCGATTTGGAGTATTTCCAATCGACCAGCTCCGTCAACGGTACTTTCGCCCCCGTTTTGGTTCTGATCATCACCTGCTGAAGCTGGTCCGGATGCTTCATCCACTCTTGCGGATAAGCTGCGGTAATGTCGAATTCCAGTCCCTCCAGGGTCATCGAGGTAATCGTCTCTTCGCCGATAAAGCCGCCGATCTGCGAGAGCAGCGAGCTTTGATCGACTTGCAATCGCTCCATGACCTCTTTTTTCGGAATCAGCGTCAGCTTCTCGGAACCTTCCTTAAAGTCGTTCCGCGTATTTGTCACACCCGGGATCGAAGCCAGCATCTTTTCGACCTCTGCCGTCAGCTTGTTGGTTGTCTCGATTTCTTTCCCGATCACATGCAGCTGTACCGGCGCGCCGCTTCCGCCGCCACCGCCGAAGGATGTCTCGATCCGCTCAACGCCCTCGATCGCATTCAGCCGGTTGTTGATATCGATTATCAGCTCGTCTTTGCTGCGTTTGCGCTCCGATTTGCCCACGAGGGAAATCGCCAGCGACGTCGTGCTTTTGTTGACAGTGAGGAACAAATCTTTCAGCTCTGGCAGCTCCTGAATGGACTGCTCCGCTTTTTGCGTGATCTTTTGGGCTGCCTCCATGGTCGTACCCTTCGGCAGCACAAGTCGTGCAAACATGAAATCTTCGTTTACATTCATAAATTCACCCTGTTTGACGAACGGGGTCAAGAAGAAGCTGCCGACAAACAGGCACAGTGTAACCAGCAGCGTTTTTACGCGATTGCGCAGGGCCAGCTGCAAAAAGCGTTGGAACATCAGCGAAAGACGGTTGTGCAGGCTTTTGCTGTTCTCGGCTTCCAGCTTGATTTTATCCTTCTTGAGAAAGTTGTCGGCGAGCACAGGCACGAAGAAAATCGCGGCAATCGTCGACGAAACGATAGCTGCTGTCACAGTAAAGGCAATCGTCGTGAAAATCGGGCGAAACTGTTCGCCGAAGTCGGCCAGCACGAGCGGCAGAAAGACGACAATCATCGTTAACTGCGAGGAAAGGACGGGAGAAAGCACTTCCTTCGTCCCGAGCACGATCGCCCGGCGCAGCGGTTCGCCTTTTTCACGGAAATGGTAGATGCTCTCCAGCACCACGATGGCTGCATCGACGATCAACCCGACAGACAGGCTGAGCGAGATCAGTGAAACCGCGTCGATATTGTAGCCGAATACTTTCATCGCGATAAAGGTCATGAGCGCAGAGAGTGGCAGCGTGGTCGCGATGACCAGCGTGACGCGAACGTTTTTCATGAAGAGATACAGGATCACGATGGCCAGTATTCCGCCGACGAGCACTTCGCGGCTCAGGTTTGTGACAGAGTGGTCGATAAAAGAAGCCACTTCGTACAAGATGACGATTTTATACGTGCCGCCCGCTTCCGCATTGATCTGATTGATGACCTCATCGACATGCTTCCAGGTTTGCAGCACATCACTGTCTTCCGTGCGTTTTACCATCAAATGCACGTACGGTTTTCCATGGTAAATCTCAATCGTATCTTTCGTTTTGCCTCGTCTGTCTTCTACTGTGGCGATTTGCTGCAGCGGGACGCTGCCGTGCGGCGTCTCGATTGCCACCTGGCTGATCTCGCCTACGGACTTGAAGCTGTTGTCCACTTCAATGACCGTGTCAAAGCCGGTGTTTTCCAGCGTTCCGATCGCTTGCTTCCAGTTGGTTGAACGCAGCTGACCAATCACTTCGGCTGGCGTAATACCGTAGGCGATCAATTTTTCCGGTTGAAACGTAATCGTCACCTTGTTTTCAAAGCCGCCCTCGCTAATCTCCAGCGCTTTGATGCCTTCGACGGCTTCGAAGCGATCCTTGATCACGGTTTTGGCCAAATTCAGCATCGTCTGCGGCTCTGTGCCTGTCAGGGCGATCTCGGCAAGCGTATCATCGCCGTAATTGGCCTGCTCGATCGTGACCGTATTGATTTCTTTGGGAAAACCGTTGCGCAGGCGGTTGACGATACTCTCTACCTTCTGCTTCACTTCAGTCCCCGTACCTTCTTTTGCCTGAATATTGATGGAAACGGCTCCGGAGCGAGTCCGTGAATTGTAATCGATAATTTCATTGACTGACTTCAGTTCTTTTTCAATTTTATTCGTAATCTTCTCTTCCATCTCTTCAGAGGGCAGCGATCCGCCTGAGATGGACACCATGACCCAAGGAAAATTGGTCTTCGGAACGAAGGACACCGTAAAGGAGAGCAATGAGCCGATCCCTGCGAAGACGATCAAGAATGTGCATAAATACACGATCAGTTTGCGTTTGAGAAAAAAGTGAATCAGCCTCTCCATTATTGTGCTCCTTTCGCGACGACCTTCTCGCCTTCAACCAGATAAGTGATTCCCCCGTTGATGAGCTGGTCGCCTTCCTGCACACCGGAGACGAGTTCAAGCTGGTTTCCGATTGTTTGGCCGACTTTGACTTCCTGTCGGACGACCTGGCCGTTTTTGATCAACAGGACGTATCGGCCTGCCTGTGAGACGCCGACGCATTCCAGCGGTACGACAAAGCCGTTCAGCTTCCGCGGGACCTCAACAGTGGCGACCATTCCGCCGCGCCATTCCTTTTTGTCATTGCTGAATGTCACCTCGACCTGATACTTGCCCGTTTTATCGTTGATCATCGGGGAGACGAAAGTAATCGTCCCGCTTGTTTTGTTCCCGCTGTCAGAGATGATGCTGACTCTCTCGCCTTCTTTGTACTGTTCGATCGTATCGTTGCTGACGTCGAGACTGATTTTCATCTCTGCCAGATCGACCAGGTGAATGACTTCCTGTCCGGGGTTGGACAGCTCACCCTCCTGCTGGTTGACAGCGACCACCGTCCCGGCAAAGGGAGCAACCAGTTTCGTATCTTGCAGCGTTTTCTTTGCCCGCTCCGCTTCAGAGGCCGCCTGTTTGTAGGAGGCGTCAGCGGAAGCGAGATCATCGGGCTCTGCTGATTTAAGCAGTTGAGCGAGCTGAACCTGCCCTTCATTCACATCGATGATCGCTTGTTCCTTTCTCAGCTTGAGATTGTCCAGCTCGCTCTGCGAAATGGCTCCGCCGGCAAACAGCTTTTCCCCCTGGGCGTGATCGGCAATTGCCTTATCCCGATCCTTGGTCAGCCGTTCGAGCTGGAGTTTTTTCTGTGCAATCGTCTCCTCGCTGGCTCCCTTGATCGTCTTTGCCTTTCTCTCCGCCGCTTCCTTTACTTGGCTGGCAGCAGCTTCCACTGCCTTTTGGTAATAGCCTGGGTCAATCGTCGCCAGCAATGCTCCTTTGGCCACTTGTGAGCCTTTTTCCACGTTGATGCTTCCGATCTTGCCTGATGTGCCAAATGACAGAATCACATCGCGCTTCGCTTCAATGATGCCCGTCGCGGTCAAGTCCGGCGCTGCAGCCGATTTCGTTGCCGTGAATGCTTCGACGACTTTTTGCTTTGTTTCCGCCTGAGCCGTACTTTCACCTGCGTTGCCGCCGCACCCCGAAGTGATCAGCATGAGCGAGGTCAAACATAGTAGGATTGCCTGTTTCTTCACAATAATTCCTCCAACCATTCCTAATCATTACCTATTTCAGTTTGCCATTTTTCTAGGGTTGGCAGAAACAGCCGACAGGTTGATTGCATCTCAGACCAGAGGCGGAGAAAAGCATTATTTTTCCAATTTTTCCAGTGTCCAGAGCGGTGAAGGCTCGCGCATGGCCATGACCAAGCCTAATCCGAGCATGTTGGAGATCAGCGAGCTGCCCCCGTAGCTGATAAAGGGCAGCGTCAACCCTGTAATGGGCGACAGTCCAATGTTCATGCCAATGTTGACGTACACCTGAAAGGCCCACATCGTCACCATGCCGCTGATGAAAAACGATGCGAACGGATCCGGCGTGGTCATCGCAAACTGAACGAGTATAAAGAACATGACAAAATACAGCAGCAAAAGCAGGCTGGAACCGACAAACCCCCCGCGCTGGGCAATCACCGCAAAAATAAAATCAGTGTGCTGCTCCGGCAGTCTGCCGCCGTTTTTCAGCACGCGGGGGATTCCGATGCCGTGCAATTGACCACTGCCGACGATTTTTTTCGCCTGAATGTATTGATAGCCGCTGCCAAGCGGATCGTCATCGGGATGCAAAAACGATGTCAGCCGTTCCCACTGATGCGGACGCAGTACTTCAGACAAGTGTTGGTGCGCGAATTGATACGTACCGCTAAACAGCAGCAAGAGGACCGCCACTGAGCCGAGCAAGCTTACCTGCAGCGACTTGGAGAGCTTGGTCAGGATCAAAAAGCATCCCGTTAACGAGAGATAGATGAGCGCCATGCCTAAATCAGGCTGAAGCAAGACGAGCAGCGTGGGCAGTGCCAGCACGCCTGTGAATACCCCGATGTGCTTCACCTGATTGCACTGTCCTTTGCATTGCTCGTAAATTTTAGCCAACAGCAAGAGAGTCGTAATCCGCGTAACCTCGGAAGGCTGCATGCGAAAGGCCCCCAGGTCGATCCAGCTCGTCGCCCCGTTGACCTTTTTGCCGAAGATGAACAGGGCCAGCAATAGCAGGATGCCGTAGATGTAAAGCCATTTGGCGTATTTGGCAAGGTAGCGGTAATCATACGTTTTGACGAGCATGAACAAACTGCCGCCAACGATGACCCAGATGAGTTGTTTGAGTATATAGCGGTAGCCGGAGCTTGTGTGGGTGGCATTCCAGACCGCCCACAGACTGACCAGCAACAGACCGCTAACCGTTATGTACAGGAGTACCGTGCGATTGTCTACGGGACGCATATGCTCACCCCCTTGGCATGGGTTCGACATAGTTTTCCCCAATTGCAGCGGAAGAACACCGCGGACAAAGGAAAGAGCTTGTTCGGGGCATGTGGTTCGACTACCGCCATAAGACGTCGCAATGTACGCCGGGAGAGTCGCACGTTCATGCTGCGGCGGGAGAGCAAAGCGGCATGGGCAAACGTCTAAAGGGCCAGCACGATAGACATGCTGACCCTTTGTTCTCACCTATGAGCTTTCGCTTCCTTCGCGTTTACCAGATCTTCCATTTCATCGAGCAACGCCTTAAACACCGAGAGCGCTTCGTTGATCGGCTCTGGCGAAGTCATATCGACACCCGCGCCCTTCAACAGGTTCAGCGGATAGTCCGATCCGCCGCTCTTCAGGAAGTTGAGGTATCGGTCTACGGCTGGCTGCCCTTCTTCGAGGATTTGCTTGGACAGGGACGTCGCCGCCGAGAAACCGGTCGCGTATTTGTACACATAGAAGTTGTTGTAGAAGTGCGGAATCCGTTCCCATTCCAGATCGATCTGGCTGTCAATGACCATATCCGGACCGTGGTACTTGACATTCAGCTCGCGGTAGATGGCGCACAGTCCGTCAGCCGTCAACGCCTCGCCCGCTTCAACCTTGGCGTGAATGATTTTCTCAAATTCGGCAAACATCGTCTGCCTGAATACCGTGCCGCGGAACTGCTCCAAATAGTAGTTGATCAAATACATCCGCTTGCGCTTGTCGTCCGTCGTATCCAGCATGTAGTGCATGAGCAGCGCTTCATTCAGCGTCGAGGCCACTTCCGCCACGAAAATGCGGTAGCTCGCATACGTGTACGGCTGGTTCTGGTTCGAATAGTAGCTGTGCAGGGCATGGCCCATCTCATGGGCAAGCGTGAACATGTTATTGACATTGTCCTGGTAATTCAACAAGACGTAAGGATGGGTGGTGTAAGCCCCCCAGGAGTAGGCGCCGCTCGTCTTGCCTTCATTTTCGTAGACGTCAATCCAGCCGGATGTGAGCCCTTTTTCCAGGATGGCGCTGTACTCTTCGCCCAGCGGCTTCAGTGCCACTTTGACTGTCTCTACGGCCTGCTCGTAAGGGATTTCCATCTCGACTTCGGGAACCATTGGCACGTACAAGTCGTACATGTGCAGCTCGTCGACGCCGAGAATTTGTTTGCGCAGCGAGACGTAGCGATGCATCAAAGGCAGATGGTCGTGAACCGCAGCAATCAGTTTGTCATACACGGAAATGTCGATGTTATCGGCAAACAAGGACGCCTGGCGGGCCGATTCGTACTTGCGCACTTTTGCGTAAAAGACGGCTCGCTTGACGGCCGCGGTCAAGGTAGCTGCAATCGTATTGCGGTACTGGCCATAAGTGGCGTACAACGCTTCGAATGCTTCTTTCCGCACCCGTCGGTCTTTGCTCTCCATAAATTGCGTGTAGCGGCCTTTGGTCAGTTCGACTTCTTCGCCTGCTTCGTTTTTGATCAGCGGGAATTTGATGTCTGCGTTGTTCAGCATGCCAAAAATTTTCGACGGCGCACCCGTCACTTCACTTGCCTCGGCAAGCAACGCTTCTTCGGCTGTGGACAGCGTATGCGGTTTTTCCCGCTCAATCTCATCCAGGAGCATACGATAGTGGGCCAACCCGGCTTCACTCTCGATCAGCTTGTGCAGCTTATCAGAGGGGATGGCCAGAATTTCCGGTTGTATGTATGATAACGCGCTGTACACTTGTGTACTGAGACTGGTCGCCCGGTCTGTCAAGGCCTGGTATGTGGCATTGGCGTTGTCCTCATCCCGGCGCATCCGGGCGTAGACGTACACCTGGTCCATCGTCTTGGTCAGTTCATCCTGGAGAACGAGTGTGTCGAGCAACTGCTTGCCGGACTGCGAGAGCGTACCCGCTTTGGACTGAACTTGCCCGATCAGTTCCTTGACCTTCTCTACATCCTTTTCCCAGGCTGCTTCATCCGGGTAAATATCCTCCAGCTTCCATTTGAATTCCACTGGGACTTCGCTTCTCTTTGGCAAAGACTTCGATTTGTTCACCGGCCCTGCTCCTTTCAGTTATGTAATCATTTCCATCGTAACGCAAACGAGACTTTACTTCAACGTGGCGGTTGCGCGGGAACGCCACCAGGCTGATTCGGCCCGTCTCATTTATAATCTGCGGATTTGGTCGTTACTATGTTCTGTGCTTACGCCCCCGTGGTAGCAAATGACGGATTCAATCTCGAAGTCTCAATATTTTTTTAAAGTTTATACTCTACGTAAACTGAAACAGATTCCCCATGACGATAATCGTCACAATGACTACAGATAAACATAGCGTAAGTACGACGGTCGCTACGCTTCGCACATACGCTTTCCAATGATGGGCACCTGAAAAACCGTACACTCCGCCAAGCAGCGTTACCAGCGTAACGGCAAATGCAAGGTGCAGCGGGTGGAGGCCGGTGAGCCCCTTCGTTATGGTGAAAAATTGATTCGACCCGATCGCCAGCAAAAACAGCCCCAGACAGGCAAACGCCAATATAAACGCCCATCGGTTGATCTGCTTGTTCATTCTTTCGTTCACCACCTTTGCTGTTTCCCAACCCGCACAGCCAAACACCGACAACGCTATGACAGCGCTGCAAATACTGCCCCAATGCAAGTACCAAGCACAATACCGCCCGCCACTTCAAAATAGGTATGTCCTTGGCTCTCCCGCAAAGCCTTCTGCTCTTCGCCTTGACTGAGCTTGTTCAACCGTTTGGCGTGTTCGCCCAATGCCCGCCGAATGCCTGTAGCATCGATCACCGTGATCATCAGCAAGGCTAGGCCGAGGCTGAATATCGGTGTATTTACCCCCTCGACAAAACCGATGTAGGCGAGCGGCGTCGCCACGACCGTCGAATGTGTGGAGGGGAACCCTCCATTTCCCACTCGCTGTTTGGCTGCCGAGCGACCATAGCGGAGCGTATTGATCGTATACTTCGTAACTCCCGAGACAAACCAGCCGACAATCGGCAAAATCGCATACCACACCATATGTCTCTCCCTATGACCTGGCGATTAACAGCACGCCAATAATAATCGTGGCCAGTCCCGCCAAACGCAGCGGCGTGATGGCTTCTCCGAAGAAAAAATAGGACATGATGACAACCGCGATATAGCTTAACGCAACCATCGGGTAGGCATACGACAGCTCTACTTTGGCGATCGCAAAGATCCAGATAAACGCCGACAGCGCATAGCAGGACAAGCCCGCGAGGATTGGCAGACTCGTGGCGTACTTTTGCACCACTGCCCACAATCCATCGGTTCCCGAGGCTGCCGACTGCAAGGTTCCCCACTTCATCAGCACCTGCCCGACTGCGCCCAGCAAAATTGATACGATGATCAGCAGAAACGGTTTCATCGTCGCCTCCCACTCTTACTTAATGTAAATCAACAGAAACGTGACCAACAGCCAGATCAGGCAGTTGGCAATAAATGGCTTGTCCCCGATGAGAATGCTCGCCGGCTCTTCACCGCGATCTTGTTTGTAGACGAGATACAAGTAGCGAAAAATCGCATAGATGACGAACGGGATCGTATACATCATCACAGTGCCAGTCGGACTGTTAAACGTGTACATCGCATATGCCATGATCGTCACCGCTGACAGCATGCTGATCAGCTGGTCGAGAAAAGCGGGATTGTATTCCTCGAGAATTTTGCGGTGTGCCCCTGCTCCATCTGCCAGCACCTTTCCTTCCGCACGGCGTTTGCACAGCGCGAGGAACAAGGCCAACAGAAACGTACAGAGCAAAAGCCACGGTGACGGCGTCACGGCCAGCGCGTAGGCACCTGCCATGACACGCAGGACAAAGCCGAGGGCAATCATAAACACATCGACGAGCACAATATGCTTCAGCTTCGACGAATATAGCAGATTAACCGCAAAATACGTTACCACCAGATACAGGACAGCTGACTGCAGCGTAATGGCCAGCACCACCGCTGCAGCGAACAGCAGCAGGCCGAAGCCGATCGCCTCCGGTACCCGCAAAAGCCCCGCTGCCAACGGACGGAACCGTTTTGTCGGATGAAGCCGGTCTTTTTCGATATCCATTAAATCATTCAGGACATACACCGAGCTGGAAATGAGCGAAAAGCTGATGAAGGCTAGGCATGCCGTTTTCACATACGCAAGCTCGAGCAAATGTCCGGAAAAGAACAGCGCGGCAAAAACGAACAGATTCTTCGTCCACTGCTTTGGCCTGGCCAAACGCAAGTAGGCGAGCAGGGCAACTCTACCGGTTGCTTTATTCAATTTGGCTTTGGTTACTTGTAGTTCTGACATAGACACATCCCTTTTTACTCATCGATTACGCTGAACACTCTGCCATTCCCTCTATTCTCTCAAGCTTATGCGTTAGCGTACATGATCTTTACAGTATTGCGTTCCCGAAAAGGCAAACTGGCCGATTTTTTTGCAGCCCTTCAGATCGCTTTGCCGATACAAAATCCCGGCCTCGCTCAGCCTGATCCGATTGGATTCAAACGCATTGAATTTAACCTCGACGGGCTGGTCCTGCTGTTTTAAGCTGTTCAACTGTCCTTTGAGGAACTGCGTGCCGGCAGGTTGCGCGATGACATAAGCAGTCGAGACGATTCCGAGATTGACTGTCAGGACAATCAGCAGCAGCATGCTCGCAAAGCCAGCCAGCCGGGTACGCACCGCGAAGAAGCCGATCAGCACGGCCAGCAGCGGAACAAGCCATAGCTGTGGCGTATACCGCGCCCACCATGCCTCCGGGTTGATCAGAACGGTGACGAGCATGACGGCAATGACGCCGAGCGCCTTTGCTGCATTTGTCCAGCTTGACAAGGCGGCTAACGCTAGAATCACGACGGTTAAAACGACTGCACCGCCAAACAACGGACCGAAGCCGCCGATCCGTGTATCCGTAGTGGAAAACGGGACCATCTCAGCCATGTGAAAGGTAAACGGCCATTTCAGCTTCGGCGAATTGGGCTGAGCGATATTCGCCGACTCGGAGAATACGCCGTAAAACAGCTTTTCCAGTCGGTTCATCTCGGGAAAATGGGCAGGGCTGTTCGACGTCATGATATCGACTGCGTGTGAACCTGCCAACGGATAGAAGGGATGACCTTTCGACACCGTATTCATTACGTACGGATTAAAGCCAACGAGGCAAAAGCTGATGAGCAGACTGACCGCCAGGACAGCAAACAGCCGTTTGCATTCAGATCGGCGAAACAGCAGAAAAAATCCAAACAGTCCGCCAGACATGAGCACGGCGTAGCCGGAAGCCGTAAACTTGATATTGATGAGCAGCATCAGCGCCGCGCCAAATAAACCGTACAGTAGGGTGTCTGCCTTGACGTACAACAGATAGCCGAGAGCAAGCAGGATGACGATAAGCGAAGCGAGCTGCCCATCTGCGTAAAAGCTGAACGCCTGGCAAAGACTGACCGGATTGCACGCAGCCAGCAGTGCTAGCAAGACCGACAGCCACCTGCGCTTCGGCTGAAAGGTCAACAATGCAGCAAGACATATAGCAAACGATGCGAAAATCAACAACAAATTGAACACTTTGCTGTATTCAATCAGCCCGGTCGCTTTGTAGAGGACTGCTGCGTAAATCCACGGTCCTTTGGCGTAGTGATTCAGCCACTTGGCCTTTGTCCCCTCCAATTGCTCATATACCGGATTCCAGCCTTGTTCAAGCGCTATGACGCCTTCCTGCTGATAGGTTTGTCCATCATAAGACAGATCGTACAGGCTGCCGCCGAGAAACAGGCCAACCAGCACAAGCGCCACAATCGTCCCCACGATTTTGCCAATCCATTCTTTCGCGGCCAGCCCTCTCGCTTTGGACGCATACAAAATAAACCAGATCGTTGCTCCTGCAGCAGGCAACAAATGGTACCCGGAGACGGGAACACCCAGTATAAACAAGAGCGTTGTTACGAACAGAAGTGCTGCCATAAACACGAGCAGGCTTGAGCCGGTTACGAGACACATCGAGTTAGTGCGGGTGTTCATGTTATTCCCCTTTTTCATAATTTCTCCTGGGACGTTTTCCCCGACTTAGCAAGTGTAAAATATTGCCAGGTAAAGCGTCAAATGACCCCTTGATAAAAAAGCCTAATGCTAAGACGTATGACCGCGGCCAAGCGTTTCTCCCGTCAAACAGAAAATATTGGTGCATCAGCTGCTTGACCGCTCAAAGCCAAGCTGGACACGGTCCGGCCACTCCGTCACCAAGAGAGCAGCATTTGCTCCGGTTACCGCAGCGTAAGGGTCGACTGAACAGGCGACGCCCGGGAACATCGCTTTTGACATGCGCACTGGCTTGGCCGTGTCCCTACGCAAACAAAGACGACTTGCGCCCATAACCGACCATTACACTTCGCCGCTTCCGCTCGCGTAATATCCTGTCTGCCCCAGCCGAAAAAAATCGAGCGATAACCACGTATCGCTCGATAAATCACTGCTGTTCTCCACTTCGCTGAAGTTCCCATTCCCGCTTGAGCATCAGGACGACCTGATAAAGATGCTCCCGTTCTTTTTTGTGTTCAGCTTCTGCCTTCTGGAATTTCTTTTCCCACTCAGCAAGTGACGCCTGCATGGCAGCAAGCTGATTTTCCAACTGGTGAATTTTCTCCTGTACCTGATCCTGATTTATTTGCGAACCAGTTTCCTGTGTTGCTGAAATGCGCTGGACTGCATCATCAGCTTCGACGATGCCGCAAAAAGCCCCAGGCGTAATCCATTGTACCTGATCCCCTTTTCGCCGCTTCTCCACGTGGAATTCCTCCTTTGGCACCCTTGCCTCGAACGCATAGAATGCTGTTTCTTGCTATCATATGAAGGGAGAAACCCAACGGTAACTACTCACGGGGAATCCGTAGAAAAAACCGTTTGGCCGTATTGGCCCGAACGGTTACTTGTATTCGCGGACAAGCGGTGAGCGGCGGAAATTCAGGCTGTACGTCCGCGCTTCCTCTACTGTTTTGATCTTGTTTCGCTGCCATTCCAGCAGGATGCGATCGATGTAGCGAATGTGCAGCTTTCCTACAGAGGATGCTTCGCGAAGCGCTGTCACGATCAATTCATCGGAGTATTCGTCTTGCTCCAGCCACAGCTGCATCGTTTGGATTTCAATTGGCGAAAGCGGTCGGCCAAATGCCTGTTCGAACTGTGAGTACAAGCTGCCTGCGTACTCCCGTTTGCTCTCCGGCTGATGGTATGCATCCGGATGAGTGGCTGCGGCAGTTTCTTCGCCAGCGAACTCATGGCGTAAATATACGGAAAGCTTTTGATAGAGCGGCTCCAGATTGTACTGCTCAAAACGGACCTGGGTTTTGGCATCGACCCATTCGTCGATCGTCAGCCATTCTTCCTTCATAAGCTTTTGCAGCAGCTGGATGAGCCGAATGCCCGGCATGGAAAGTCTTTCTTCCAGTTGGGCCAGCGTCGGAAACCGAATCCCTTCCTGTTGGAATGAGAGCAAATGGATCAACAGCATCATTTCCTCGTCGGACAGCGATAGACGTTTGTACCGTTTGAGCAGCAGATTGGGAATGGTCGTCGTCCCTTCTTGTAGTAGTTGCACAATTTGTCGATCCATGTAGCTTTCACCTCTACCTTTCATTATACCAAGCAGGCGGTCGGGAAAGAAATACCCTCTCCACCGGGAAGAGGGCATTTCGTCATTTCGCTTATGGGTATAGACGGTACAGCAAGCGAGGGAACGGGATCGTTTCCCGCACGTGCTCCAGTCCGCATATCCAGGCGACCGTGCGCTCCAAACCAAGGCCAAATCCGGAATGCGGCACAGTGCCGTACTTGCGCAAATCAAGGTACCATTGATACGCTTCCTCCGACAACTGGTGTTCCTTGAAGCGCTCGGCTAGCAATTCGGGATCGTCAATCCGCTGGCTGCCGCCGATGATCTCGCCATATCCTTCCGGTGCGATCAAGTCGGCGCACAAGACGACTTCCGGACGTTCCGGATGCGGCTTCATGTAGAAGGCTTTGATTTCTGTCGGATAGTTGGTAATAAACACCGGCTTGTCAAAATGTTCGGCAATCGCCGTCTCGTCAGGCGCGCCAAAGTCATCGCCCCACTTGATTTCACTGCCTTTTTCCTGCAAGAGCTTGATTGCGTCGTCGTAGCTGATGCGTGGGAACGGGACCGTGACATTCGCCAGCTTGGACGTATCGCGCTCCAGTGTTTTCAGTTCCTTTTGGCAATTTTTCAGCACAGACTGGACGACATGGGAGACGAATTGCTCCTGAATGCGGAGATTTTCTTCATGATCGACAAAAGCCATCTCCGGCTCAATCATCCAGAATTCGATCAGATGGCGACGTGTCTTCGACTTCTCTGCGCGGAACGTCGGTCCAAAGGAGTACACCCGTCCAAGCGCCATAGCGGCCGCTTCCATGTAAAGCTGTCCGCTTTGCGAAAGGTAGGCGTCCTCATCGAAGTACTTCGTATGGAACAGGTTGGTCGTACCTTCTGCCGAAGTCGGGGTGAGAATCGGCGGATCGACTTTGTAAAAACCGTTTTCCTGGAAGAACTCATACACAGCCCGAATGATTTCGGAACGAATCGCCATGACTGCACGTTGGCGTGGCGAACGCAGCCAGAGATGACGATGATCCATGAGAAAATCTACGCCGTGTTCCTTTAGGGAGATCGGGTAATCCTCGGCGATCTGAATGATTTCCACACCGGTTACTGTCAGCTCGTAGCCGCTCGGTGCCCGCTCTTCCGCCCGAACCATACCTGTTATGTACAAAGAGCTCTCTTGGGTTACCTGTGTTGCCGCATTCCACGTATCTTCGCTTACTTCCGCTTTAACGACTACTCCCTGAATGAATCCGGAGCCGTCGCGCAGCTGGAGGAATTGAATTTTACCGCTGCTGCGTTTGTTGTATAGCCAGCAGCCAATTTTCACTTCTGAACCCACATGCTGCCCGATCCGGGCAATGGTTGTTAGCATCAAGCGTTCCCTCCATAATTTCCATGTTTAGAAAACCTGGCTACGCGAGTCTTTTCGGCGCAGCCTTCGTTATACTTATGCCGATAGCAATGTTCGGTGATTTCTATCGAGCAAATAACCGTTCCAATTATACTATCAGCAGGTCGTAAATTCAACGCTTGTACTGACTGGCTTGACCGGCTTCGTTCCCTTAGTGCTTTGCTGTCCCAAACGAGATGTCTTCCATGTCGTGGCGACTGAGTACATGCAATACATGCAAGCCCTGTACGTCGCGGTAGGCATATGCAATTCGCTGATCGAGTCCCGGCCATCCTTCCACTGTCGCCTCATGATCGTATTCCCCCGACGCATACGTCCGCGCCAGTCCTTCATCCCCCCAAACAGAGAATCTTTCGGCCGCAGGATAGTCGCGCACCAGTTGATTGATTACCCGCAGCAAAACGACCTTTTTGACAAAGTCGTCTTCCCCCGGATCGAGGGTCAGAGAGACGACCAGATGACCCTCTTTCCCTTCCACTTCAGTTGCGATAATGCTGACCGGGATGTCTTGGCCAAACATGAGATTTTGGCTTTTTACGAGCAGCGCCCTCGCGTCCGTTTGGCCCGCTGAGGCGGATTGCTTTTGTGCCGGATTTTCCCCGTCTTTCACGTCAACGGCAAAAAAGTACTGCGCCTGTCCCTGACGAGCCCACCCGATTGTTACTTTGTACAGATATATTCCGTTCTGTTTAGGTACAAAATAAGGATCATCGACGAAATTGTCTGATGGAAGCAGGGTCAACTCAACCGAGCTGATACCCGATTGGTTGTTCGTATCCAGCTCGATACGCGAGTGTCCCTGAACCGGTTCCGGCTGGAGCAGCCTCTGTTTGAGCATTTCTTCCGGTGAGACAGCATCTGCCGAAACAGTCTCGACAGAGTCAACGTCTTTCTCCGGTTTGCGCGTCCACGTGTACGAGCCGCGGACCACGGGAATCGCTTTCCCTGCAATACGGATCACGGGTAGCGGCGGTAGAACTGCATCCGAAAACTCGCCGAACCGGCCCTCATACAATCCTGCCTGATAGCCTTTGTCGCCTTTCTCTTCGGCCGTTGACTGGGCCAAGCCGTTATGCAGTCCAATTTCATAGACGATCCAATAACAAAATACGGCAACAACTGAAAACGCAATGATCCACTGGCGCTTCACACGGTTTCTCCCTTCGTTGATTTGTAAGTTACACTTACTTACTAGACGGTGTGCCAAAAGAATTGTTGCCCTTGTTAGACGATGGTGGAGAAAACAGGCTTGCCAGTTAATAATTAGTTACTTGACAAAAGTAAGTATAGGTCGTAATATACTAATATAAAGTAAGTTAATAATTTATCATTCATAAGGAGGATTTACGATGAGTCTCGGTTTGTTACTTATTCGCCTGGTCGTCGGCCTTACGTTTGCCGGCCACGGTGTGCAAAAGCTGTTTGGTTGGTTTGGCGGTCATGGTTTAAAGGGAACGGCTGGCTTCATGGAGTCTATCGGCATGAAACCGGGTTATTTGATGGCACTGATGGCCGGACTGGGTGAAGTGCTTGGCGGTCTGCTCTTTGCCGCAGGACTGCTCACGCCATTAGGAGCGGCACTGATCATTATTACAATGCTGGTCGCCATCTTTACCGTACATGGAAAAAACGGCTACTGGGTCACTTCCAACGGCTATGAGTACAATCTGATGTTGATTGTCGTCGCGCTCGGTGTTGCCTTGATCGGCCCTGGCGCCTACAGTCTGGATGCGCTTTGGCTTTGATTCATGGTAAAAAAAATCCCCTCAACAGGTTTTCGCACGCTGGATTGCTGCGGCCTTTGAGGGGATTTTTTTATCTGACCACTCGTCTGAATACCTTCCTAGCGCTTTATCGGATTTGCTTACCCATCTTGTGCATCCGGCTGTACGGATTGGCTTTTAGCCATGTCTTCTGCTTTCCCTTCTTCAGCACTCGGTTTGGCTGTTTGTATGTTATCTTGCTGGTTGTTCGCGCTCTCATCCATCCTTGCTTCATTGTTGTCAGGTGTTTCGGTCGCGTCTTGGGCGATCTGTTCCGCATCAAGTCTGTCAATTGCATCGCTTGCTTGCGTCTCGTCAGCGATGCTGCCCGGCTCCTTCGCTTCTCCTCCTGTGGCTGTGTTTGCTTCCGGTTCGCCAAGGACTTCCTTTGACTCCCCAAGCTGCTGACCAGTAGCAATCCAGTGAAGCACGCCGGAAATTTTGGCGCCTGGTTGCTTGCGTGCCACTCTAATCACTGCCGAGCTGCTCGACTGTGATTGCAAGGATGCATAGCAATCCTTGTGGTTGGTCATGGCTACAATGACACAGTTTGACGCTTGATAGGGTGTCGTAAAGGAAACGGTCACCGTTGTCGCGCTATCGGATGCACGGATTGTAAAGGCAACGATGCCAAATTGCTGGATGACAGGTTGGCGCATGTCTGTCTGAATCGGGTTGAAGGTGAGTTTTTCCGGCGTGATGGAGCCGTCGCTCAGATGCTCGCTAGAAATAACTGCGCTGGCTACTTTTTCTCCCGTAACGGCTCCATCCTGTAATTTATCCGTAGAAATGGACAGGTCTTTCAACTTTTCCGTCGTAATTGACTGATCCTTTACTTTTTCTGTCGTTACCGAGCGGTCTTTCAATTTTTCCGTCGTCACGACGTGATCCTTCAGCTTGGCTGTAGTGACCACATGATCTTTGAGTTTCTCTGTTGTAATGCTTCGTTCCCTGAGTTTTCCGGTAGTCACTGCCTGATCCTGAAGTTTTTCGGTAGTCACTACCCCATCCTGCAGTTTTTCCGCTGTCACTGCCTGATCGTGGATTTTTTCTGCTGTCACTGCCTGGTTGTGGATTTTCTCCGCTGTGATCGCTCCGTCGCGAATATGTTCCGTCGCTACCGCCAGTTCTTGCAGTTTTTCTGATGTTACAGCACGGTTATCCAGCTTCTCTGTCGTGATCGAAGCATCGTGAAGTTTACCTGTTGTGACTACTTGATCCTGCAGCTTTTCGGTTGTAATGCTACTGTCCTGCAATTTCTCGGTTGTCACAGTGTGATCGTGCAGCTTATCTGCCGTTACCGCGTAGTCCTTGATCTTTTCGGTCGTCACTACTTGGTCAGACAACTTCCCGGTCGTCACTGCAAGGTTGTGGATTTTTTCTGAGGTGATTACATAATCCTGCAGCTTAGCGGTTGTTACGGCATCGTCTTGCAATTTCTCGGTTGACACGGCGTAATCAAGCAACTTTTCCGTCGTCACGGAATGGTCTTGTAACTTTTCCGTCGTTACCGCATGGTCTTGCAGTTTCTCTGTTACGACTGCATAATCCTTCAACTTAGCGGTTGTAACGGCGTCGTCTTGCAATTTTTCAGCAGTGACCGAATGATCTTGCAGCTTTTCTGCCGTAACTGCGTGGTCTTTGATCTTTTCAGACGCCACCACCTGGTCAGACAACTTCTCGGTCGTCACGGCATGATTCTGGATTTTATCAGCAGAGATGACTTGATCCTGCAGTTTCGTAGTCGTTATACTGCGATCCTGCAATTTCTCGGTTGTCACGGCGTGGTCGCGCAGCTTTTCCGTCGTCACCGCATGGTCCTGCAATTTCTCTGTTACGACTGCGTAATCATGCAGTTTATTAGCGCTTACGACAAGGTCTTGCAATTTCTCGGCTGTAATAGCCTGATCTTGTATCTTCTCGGCGGTTATCGCCTGGTCTTTTATCTTGTCAGACGTCACTGCGTGGTCTGACAACTTCTCGGTCGTCACAGCCAGATTCTGAATTTTTCCCACTGTGACCGCTTGATCCTGCAGTTTCGTCGTCGTTATGCTGCGATCCTGCAATTTCTCGGTTGTCACGGCGTGGTCGCGCAGCTTTTCCGTCGTCACCGCATGGTCCTGCAATTTCTCGGTCGTCACCGCCAGATCTTGAATTTTTTCCGCCGTAACGGCTTGATCCTGCAGTTTTTCAGTCGTGACTGACCGTTTGCCGAGATGCTTCGTGACGATTGCCTGCAGAGCGATGTGCTGTGAATGAATCGTTTGATTTGCCAGTTTCTCTCTTGTTACGGCGCCATCCACCAGATGCTCCGTATCCACCGCCTGCGGTGACAGCTTGGTACCATCGACACAGTGATCCGCCAGCTTCTCTTTGGTCACAGCTTGATCAAACAGCTTTTCCGTCGTGACAGCCGATTCAATCAGCTTATCCGTAGTGATCGCTTTCTCGCTGATGTGGATCGTGTCAACCACTTCGTTGCCAAGGTGATGGGACAGGATGGAATGCTGCGCCAGCTTCTGCTGGGTAACGATCCCGTCAGCCAAATGGTCGGTGTCAATCGCGCCAAATTCCAGCTTGCTTCCGTCAATACTCTGGTAAGCCAGTTTTTCTTTTGTTACAGCCATGTCGTCCAGCTTATCCCTCGTTACGGCATGATCCACGAGCTGTTGCTTATCGACGGCATTCACGGCCAGTTTCGTTCCGTCGACACTTCCATCCGCCAGCTTTTCCGTTGTCACGGCGTGATTGGCCAGCTTTTCTGAGCTGACGGCCTGATCTTGCAACTGCTCATTGCCGATCGCCTGCGGGGCGACGTGATGGGCAAACACAGACAAGGGAGCAAGATGTTTGCCGGTAACAGCCGACCGCGACAAGTGTGCGGACTGAATCGCTTCCTCGGCTAATTTGGTTGAGGTTATAACGGAATCCGCCAGCTTGACATTTGTCACAGAAGCGTCCTTCAGTTTGGCAGTGCTGATTACATCCGGCGCCAGTTTGCTCGAAGTAACAGCGTGATCTGCCAGCTTGCTCGTATTCACAACAGCATCAAGTAGATGTTGGTTCTCAATAATTTGGCCGTTGAGATGGACTGCTTCCACGGAACGATTGGCCAGCTTCTCTTTGGTCACGGCTCCGTCCTGAATGTGTGCCGTCTGGATCGAATCAGCGATGATGTGATGACTGGTGACGCTCTCCGTCGCCAGCTTTTCCGTCGTGACGGCGTGATCCGCAATTTTCTTGTTGGTGACTTGCTGATCGCCGATTTTTTTATGTGTCACAGCCGAATTCTCGATGTGTCGGGTCTGGATGGCATTTGACCGCACGTGATATTCATTGATCGTCTCCGGAGCGAGAATATCGGCAGTGACGGCGTTGTCAGCGAGATGCTGCTGCACAATCGCCCGGTTGGCGATTTTGTCTGTCGTAATCGCATCTTTGGTGACATGATCTTCTCTAATACTGTTCATCGCAATGTTTTCACCGTGTACGACGAACTCGCCGAGATGTCGATTCTGGATAGCCTTGGCCCGGACATGATAGCTGTCGACAGACTCTTCATTCAATTTCTCTCCGGTAACCGCGGCGTTGCGCAGCTTATCGGTGGTTACGGCTCCATCTGCGATTTTGGCGGTATTGATCACGCTGTTTTCCAGATTGATTGTCTGAATTGCTCCCGGTCTGATTTTATCCGATGTAATAGCTTGATCCTGAATCAGCTCCGTCGTAATCGCCTGCGGGTGAATATGTTTGGCCTCGATTGACTGTTCCTCAATTTTCATCGCATCAATCGTCTTATCCGCCAGTTTTTCACTTGTGATGCTGTTGTTCTTCAGCTTTTCCCCGGTTATGGATCGATCCTGCAATTTTTTACCAGAAATGGCATTGTCGGCAATATGCCCTTCTTCAATCGCCCCCAAGCCAATTTTTGTTGAGAGGACGCTTTGATCAGCCAGCTTGGTGCTGTCCACGGCATAATCCTTTATCAGACTGGTATCGATACTCCCCTGCCTGATTTTCGTTTCGTCAATCGCCCGGCTGGCGATTTTCTCGTTCGTTATGGCGTGATCCGTAATGTCATCTGTATATATAAAGGAATGCGCTCTGTCGTTTGTTCGTTCCTTGACGATGGAGGAGAATGACTTCTGGTTGGATGATACAGTCCCCTTTGGCACCATTTGCAAGGGTGGAAAAATGGCCACATTCTTTTTCGACTTGCTCTTGGGCTCCGGTTTTTCCGGGGGCGGGAGCTCAATCACCTCTTTCTCCCGACGGAATTCTTCTTCGACATTGTCTAGCCAGTCCAGATCGATATCATGATCAAGAGTGTATAAGGGATCTTGTCTGCTTTTTTTGGTTTTACCCGATTTCCTTTGATTTTGTCTTGCCATATGACTACCTTCCCTTCCCTTTCCTTCTCACCCTCTCCGATGTCATGTTCAGCATATTCACCAGCCCATACGTCGGGCACAGTTCGGCAAAAAAATAGGCATTTACGAACAAAAAAACTGACGAGATTATCCCGCCAGTTCCCCCGGTGATTTTATTTCCTTTAACATTGCGCGAAAGCCTTCGCCATGGACGACTTCGTTTTCCAGCAAGATGTCCAGTGTCTTGATGAACACTTTGTCATGCTTGCTGAGCAACGATCTCGTCCGCTCCACAAGCAGTTCGAGAATCCGGTTCACTTCATCGCTGATCTTGGTTTTATCGACGTACTGCAGATGGACGATACCCAGCTCTGACATGCCGCTTTGAACGATCTCCTGGGCCATCCCCAACGCCTGCTCGAAATCGTTTTTGGAACCGGTGCTTCTGCCGCCGTAATAGATTTCTTCGGCTACGGCACCGCCGAGGCACACCATGATTTGCTTTTCCAACGCCTCTTTCGTGTACAGATAGCGGTCTTCCAGCGGATTTTGTCTGACGTAGCCAAGCGCCTGTCCACGCGGACTGAGCGTGACCTGGGAGACCGACCCCGGGCGGACGCGCTCGCTGACGATCGCATGACCGATTTCGTGCAACGCGACGCGTTTTTTCTCTTCCAACGATGCCTCGCGGTCCACCTTTTCACCGAGCATCACCTTGTCGACAGCGAAGTCGAAGTGACGCGCGGCAATCTGCTCAGCCTGATCCCGCATCGCATAGATCGCCGCTTCATTGGCGACGCTCTCTAGCTGCGCTCCGGAAAAGCCGAACGTCTCTTGGGCGATTTTCCCCAAATTCACGTCATCGGCGAGCGGCTTCTCCGCCGTATGAATGGTCAAAATTTGCTCGCGCGCTGCCTTGTCAGGCAGATCGACGACGATGTGGCGGTCAAACCTGCCTGGCCGCAGCAATGCCGGATCGAGCATATCTTTGCGGTTCGTCGCGGCGATGATCAGGATGCGCGGTTTTTCCTGCGTCGTGATGCCATCCATTTCCGTCAGCAGCTGGTTCAGCGTCTGGTCGTACTCCTTTTGCTGCTGACCGTCGCGTTTGCCGCCGATGACATCGATTTCATCAATGAAAATGATCCCGTTATCCTGCCCGTTCTTCTCCGCTTGCGTCCGCACTTCAGTAAACAGCTCGCGGACACGCTGCGCCCCGACTCCGACGTACATTTCCACGAATTGCGAGCCGGACGCAGCGACAAACGCAGAATTCGTGTAGTTGGCGGCTGCTTTGGCCATCAATGTCTTACCCGTTCCCGGCGGCCCGGTCAGCAGCACCCCTTTAATCGGGCGGATGCCGTACTGCTTGATTTTGTCCTTGTGGATAAGAAAATCAAGCGCTTCCTTCAGTTCCGTTTTGGCCCGCTGCTGTCCGCCGATATCGACGAATTGCAGGTTCGTCTTCGGCACACTGTTTTTGCCAACCTTGCTGCGTGAACCAAGCCGCAGGTTGCCTTGACGCGAGAGCATGTAAAAAATCCCTCCGAGCAACGCAGCGAAGAACAGAAACGGCAGGATGTTCATCCCGATGAAATACATGAAGATCAGCAGGCCGGGAATCGCGCCAAATAGAATTTCTTTACGCACGCTGCGTCACCCCGCTTTGTTCTTGAAGCCGGGGAATCATCGCAAAGTAATCCTCAGCCCCATTCTTCAAGTAGATATAGATCGTCGTCTCATCGATTTTCGCGATTGCCTGTTCAAGGTGATGCGACGTCTTCAGATCGGCCATCAATTCAGGAATTTTACTGTACTGATGCAGCTCGACAGCTTCGTTTAAAGCGAACTGCTGATCAGCCATCACCTGTTTCAGATTGGCACCCTGGTTGGTGAGCTGGATATCCAATTTTTTGTCGGAAATCAGCTTGTCAGCAGCTTTCAGAAGCGTTTTATATTCATCAGGGAACACGTCCGGTTTGGTCACATGCAGTTGCAGCAGCACTTGATCTTTCGATACTTGCAAGTTCACCAATTGTGCTGAAGTCATCTGTTCGACTTCTTTACGCAACGGTTCTTCCACTTGTGCTTTTTGGTACAAGAACCAGCAGCCGAACAGGAGAGTCAACGTTGCCACAAAAGATAACAGCATTGGCATTTTTCGTACTTGCACCTGTATCTCCCCTCCTTGCTAGTAACATCCCTATACGATATACGATGCTCAACGATTACTAGTATATCATGTTCGTATATCAAACCTGAAAGGTAGTTGTTGTCAGCGCAAGCAAAGTCCGATCATGCCTGAGCAAGACCGGACTGTGTGGAAATCGGCAGGCACATATCAACTATAATTATGTAGGTAACTTTCTATAATCAATTTACATTTCTGAAGAAAATCCTTCCGTTCTGTGCTATGATAGGCCAAAAACGAAAGAGGGACGTCTTTATGCCGCGATTATTTGGCGATCGGATCATGCTGCGCGAATACCAGAAAGATGATTTGCCGTATATGCGGATGTGGGTGAATAATCCCGATGTCGTTGTCAATTTATCGGATATTTTTCTCTATCCTCATAGTGTGAAGGAAACCGAACAATTTCTCCAGTCCATGCTTGAAGGCAGCAGCGAAATGAAAGGCTTTGTGATTGCTGACAAGGCAACGGAGGAGTATATCGGCCAGATCGATCTGGTCAAAACGGATTGGAAAAACAGACTGGTCACCATGGGAATTGTCATCGGGAATCCCGGCTTGCAGGGGAAGGGTTATGGCGCCGAGGCGATTATGCTGCTGCAGGATTTTGTCTTCAACCGAATGAACATGAATAAACTTGAACTCAATGTTCACGATTTCAATCAGAAGGCGTATCGATGCTACGTGAAATGCGGCTTTGTGGAAGAGGGACGCATCCGCCAGCGGTACTTCGTCAATGGCCGCTATACCGATACGATTGTCATGGGGATACTAAAAGCGGAGTATGAGAAAAGACAACAGCAATCTCTTGGCAGATAAGCGAGATGGGCGGGAAAAGACATTTCGCTTGCGCCTGAAATGACTATTCCCGCCGCTGCTGTGCCCGCTATTCTACTGACTGTAGGCTATGGCTTCATCTGTTTTTGCTTCCTACCGGGAGCTCTGCTCTCCAATCCAGGTTGTCATATCGTTTCATGACAGCATCCAGCGACAATGTCAGCTGTTTGGGCAACTGCTGCATTCCTTCGATTCTCAGGCTCATCTTGACCTTTTCTCTGCCCTGTGTGTCCTGCCCGTTCGTCTCAAATGAAGCTCCGGTAACTTGATAACTGTTTCCGTTCCCATCCGTCATTCGCCACCAGTGAGGGTGGATGTCCGAAATATCCGCCAATGCCGCATCTATTTCCAGAATCGCACGGTTTTTCCTGTCTCCCGGAGAATGAACGGATATCGCTTTAACGGTAAATGTATTTTGCTCAAGCGTGTTCGATATGGCCTTCTTCTGCAAATCACTCGGATTAAACGTAAACGATACGTCTACAGGTTCAACCTTGTGTATCGCTTTGAGAACAAACGTGTACGGTTTGGCACGGTCAAATGGCACATACGAATCCTTCCAGAGGTAGTGGCCATCCTGTCCAAGGACCTCTCTGTCCTGTGAGACCAGCCCTTGTGACAGTGCGTTCGCTTGATGCTGCAACGCAATGACGTCTTTGCCCTGTTCATCGACAATCTGGTAATCCAGTTTATACTCCTCGACAAGCAGATTTGCGGCATGGGCAGGACGCTGTGTCTTCCCGATCAGCCTTTCCGACTTTTGATGTAGCAGACGTTTTGCCTCTGCTGTCCACGACGTTTCCAGGCTTACCCTGTTTGCGGATGGAGCGAACGTCATATCCTTGAGCACTACCTGCAATCCAAGCGGGGCTGTGTACGCCTGATTAATCGCCAGCTTTTCCGTGGCAGCGGACGTTTTATCAAGCTTTACGGGAACCTGCAGCCTCCAATGTCCCTGTACCCCGTTAACTTCCTGTAAGTCGAAAGCAGCTGTCACCCCGGTAGCAGGCCACTCATCCTGATCGTTGGTAAAGGAGATGTAGCCGTAGTTTTTGTCATCCGAACCGCTGAACCCGCGCGTTATGTCCGTCCCCTGGGCATCCTGTAACGAAAATGAATTTTTGCGCGGCGAAGACGTCTCAAATAAGAGATCGGGCGACAGTACAGTTCCATCTTCCTTCCTGATACTGTAGGCAATCACTACCCGAGTCGGATCGGCAACGATTTCGTGGACGGAAATGGTAATCCCCTGATCCGTTGCAGCCACGTCCGGCATCTGTGCATATCCCTGGATTGCTGCTGTTTGCAAGCCCTTGTCCTGGTTGGTATGTTCAAAAATCGACTTGATGTAGGCTGCAAATGCCGGGGACAGATATGAACTGATCGATGCCGCCAGCAAAATGGCAGCAACAGAACTGCCGCAAACTACCGTAAACCGCCTCCACGTCCATCGCTTCTCCGTTTGTGGAAGCATAAAACCGTGCGGCATATTGAATTCAGGCACTTCCTGTTCATTGGCTACCTTTTTCAAAACATCCGAAATGCGTTGATCCAGCTTAGTCATTTGCCATCACTCCTAACTCGGCGGAATGCGATAGAGAATTTTGGCCCAAAGCGGCGGCGATTAGCTTCCTTGCTTTGTACAGGCGCGATTTTACCGTCCCCTCGAACACGCCGATAATCCTGGCTATTTCCGCTACGCTAAAGCCCTCATAATAGTGCAATACAATCACGGTGCGAAACTTTACATCAAGTGAACATATGGCCTTCCACACTCGCTCCCGTTCCTCCTTGGCGAGTATACTTGCGAGCGGTGTCCATCGTTCGTCGGCAACCTCCAAATACTCGTCGACCGCTTTTCGCTTGCGGACGAGATTCAGCGAACGATAAATGACCATCCTCGTAAACCAGGCGCGAAAGGACAAGCCTCGCTTCTCATCAAAGCGCTTTATCGAGCGATACGCTTCGATCAGCCCTTCCTGTACGGCATCATGGGCCAAGTGACTGTCGTTGACAATCAAGTATGCAGCTCGGTAAGCCGCGCTTACATACGGCTTCACCAGGAGGGCAAAGCTATCGCCATCGCCTAGCTTGCAGCGGGTGATCAATTCCGGCTCATCCAAACCGATCCCTCCTTTCATTTTTTCTCCTTATATTCACACTCAACCCGTTTTCGGTTCACTGTAAAGGAGAGAAATGAAAAATAACGCAAAAAACCACCTGCTTGTCCAAACAGGTAGTTTTTCTCTGAATCGTCGTTCGATCCTTTATTTATCGGCCCATTGATCGCCCCATACCTGAATCGCATCCATCACCGGTTGTAAAGCCTTTCCTTTTTCGGTCAACTCGTATTGAATCCGAACAGGCGTTTCCGGGTACACGTGGCGAGCAATAATGCCGGCTGCCTCCAACTCCTTAAACCGCTCTGAGAGCATCCGATCGCTCACATTTGGAATAAGCTCGGAAATGTCCTTGAATCGCTTCGGCTCATCGAGCAACACACGGATGATCAAACCCGTCCAACGTTTGCCCAGCAATTCAAAGGCACTTTCGAACTTCGGACACAGCTTATGGTCATGATTGTGGTTTCCCATCACTCACCACTCCTTCAACACCATTTTAGCACAGTAACTTGATAAAAGTAAGTTTAATTGAATAGGCGCGAGCAGGATTTTGTTGTCAAGCTGGTGTGGTGGGTGCGTGGATCGTATAGGAACGCAGCATTTTGCCGGTATGAAAATCATAATACAGGTAAAGATAGCCGCCGGAACGCCCCTTGAGGACAACTTCCCAAAAGGTTTCCTTCCCTTCAATCCCGGGAACCGCGTGTTGGAGCTCAAAATCCTTGTAGTTGGCCTGCACGGTCTGAAGGACGCTGTCTTTGGGCACAGTCCCGGCTACTGTATCCATAAACTGTGTATCCTTCGTCAACCAGGCGATGACCGGAGTTCCTTGGGCGTTTTTGCCAAATACGACGGCACAGTTGGTTCTTCCGCGGTACTCGGCTATTTCCGTGATTTCCTTGATTTCCGTTCGCTGCAAGGCCCATTCCCGGGCTTGTTCCTCAAACGAGCGTTTGTCAGACACGACGCTATACGCCAAATGGTATCCGCTCGCAGCAAACACCACGACGATTCCCAGCACAATCAATAAAATACGTACATACACGAATGCTTATCTCCTTTATAGCTCTGCTACAGGCGAAATACTACCTGATCCTGCTTGGTTCTGCCTGTTCCTGTATTGAGCTGCAAATTGACGGCCAGCCGTGTCAGCCTTTGCGAATCGGGTTCCATCCACAGCTGGTAGACTACCTCTGTTTGCGCCACCGCCTGATCGATTTCCTCTGCCGTAAAGGCTGGAGATAACCAGACCGTCAGAAGGGATTTAACGTCGGCAGGTGAAAGTGATAACCGATAGCCGACTGAATCGGGTTCGTCGGATCGGACCAATTCGGGCGTAACCGACTGCAGGTGCGCCAACACAAGCTTAGCATGTTCATACGGCGTATACAATGAGTACGGGAGTGCCCGTGCGTCCTGCTCTTTCCCATCTATTTTTACATAAAAATGATCCGCTGTCTTTTCCATCTCCAGCTGGTGACCTTCAATCGTACCCGCAAGCCGAAACGCTTCCCCCTGAAAATTCCCTTTCAGCACATGACCATGCGACACGACTTCCATCGGCATCGTCTTGTCGAGCTGGAGCTGCTCAAGCAGATGAACGATTCGGTCGCGTGTCTCTTCCTGCGTCATGCTGTCCGGTTCCGCGACTCCTGCTGTTTGCCCAGAAGCTCCGAACTCCATTTTTGCAAGCAGTCCCCCGAGCAAAAACAACACCGCCATCACCGGTAATAGCAGCCACAAATGCCTTCGTTGGATATACACGTCCGTCCCACCCCCGCCTTTCCTACATCGTATGTTATACGGGGAAGGTTTTAGAACGGTACGGAAAAGTTACTATTCATACTGAACAGCCTTCCGGTGATACTATTTCTACACCCCCCAAGGAGGTGAGCGCGTGAAAACCTCTGCTACTGCGACATCTCCTGACGCTCTACAGCGACTGCTACAGGAGTACCGCGTCTCTTGGGCAGGATTATCATCGCCGCTGCGTATTTTCACAAGTCAGACCCGATTGCCTTATCGCCACACCTCTCTGACGGAAGTATGGAGTCCCGACGAGTCCGACAAAATTACTCCCACCTAACACCTCATCATCACCCACTCCTGTCCAGCCAGACAGGAGACTTTTTCCATCGCGGCGATTAATACGAAAGCTGTTGAAACAAGCGATCCGCTTCGTGGATGGCACGCTCTTCGTCGATCGTTTGCAACTGCCGATCGCGCATCAGGAATTTCCCGGCAACGACTGTGTCCGTTACATCGCGGCCGTTGGCTGCATAGACGATGTGCGAGATCGGGTTATTCGCCGGATGGAAGTGAGCCTGATTGGCATCAAGCATGATAAAGTCCGCTTGCTTGCCGATTTCCAGGGACCCGATCTGATTCGCTTGGAACACGCAATCTGCACCGTATATCGTCGCCATGCGCAGCGCTTCCTCTGCCGGGACGGCGATCGGGTTATACGTCACCCCTTTGTGAATGGTCGCCGCCAATTTCAGCTCTTCAAACAGATTGAGGTTGTTATTGCTCGCGCTGCTGTCCGTTCCCAGGGAAACACTTACGCCTTTGGCCAGCATTTCCGGCACGCGCGCGACACCGCTGGCCAGCTTCAGGTTGCTGACGACGTTGTGCGATACCTTTACATCGTATTTTGCCAAAATCTCGATCTCTTCATCCGTCAAATGAACAGCATGGGCCACGAGCGTAGGTCGGGCAAAGACGCCGATGTTTTCCAGGTGGGCGACTGGCCGTACGCCGTAATCGCGTACGTTTTGCTCGACTTCGAATCGCGTCTCCGACATGTGGATGTGCATCGGCACTTGCAATTCTGCGGATTTTTCCACAATTTGGGCAATGAATTCCGGCGAGCACGTATACGGTGCGTGCGGGGCCATCATCGTCGTAATCCGCCCGTCTGCCTGGTTGTTCCACTCACGCACAAACGCTGTCGCTTCAGCAAGCTTCTGCTGGCGCTGTTCCTCTGTGCCAAAGCCGATCATCCCGCGGCACAGACTGCCGCGAATGCCTGTATCGGCGACCAGCTTGGCTACTTCACCCATGTGATCGTACATATCGACGAACGTCGTCGTTCCGGTGCGAATCATTTCAATGATCGACAGGCTCGTTCCCCATTTTACATGCTCTGCCGTAAACTGTGCTTCCATGGGCCACATCTTGTCTTCCAGCCACTGCTGCAGCGGCAAATCGTCGGCGAATCCACGCAAGAGCGACATGCCTACGTGTCCGTGCGTATTGACCAGACCGGGCATAATCCACTTGTTCGTTCCGTCGATGACTTCATCGTAGCCAGCCAGTTCAGGCTCAGTCGGTGTCGGGCCGATGTACGTCAGGACTTGATCGGTAAATCCGAGAGCGCCATTGTGGATCACTTCGTTTTGGCTGTTTACCGTAATAATCGTTGCGTTGGTAATAATCGTTTTCATCTTGTTCGCTCCATTTCATTTTCGGTATGCCTGCTGCCTAGTTCAGGTAGAAGGCCAGACTTTGCAGGCTTGAAGTCACATCTGTGTGGTGAATGGTCACATCCTGAGTCGTGCGTATCGTTACCGGGGCAAAATTGAGAATGCCTTCAATGCCCGCTTCAATCAACAAATCGGCTACATGCTGCGCAGCAGTAGCGGGTACGGTGATAATCGCAAGCCGGATTTGCTTTTCGGCGATCGTCTGATTCATCTCGTCCAACGGCTGAATCGTCAATCCGGCGACGGTTTCTCCCTGCTTTTTCGGATCGTTGTCAAAAGCGGCAACAATTCTCATATTATCACGCTTGTACGCATTATGGTTGCATATCGCATGTCCGAGGTGGCCGACGCCGACAAGGGCGACGCGAATTTCCTGATTGATTTTGAGGATTTGCTTGATTTTCTCAATCAAATAGCCGACGTCGTAGCCGATGCCTTTTTTGCCAAAATCGCCAAAGGCATTGAGATCTTTGCGGATTTGCGCCGGATTGATGTCGAGCGTCTTGCCGATCTGTTGGGATGAAACGGTATGTACGTGCATTTGCTGGAGGTGAGTTAAGTATCGCAAGTAAATCGGCAAACGGCGAACAACCGCTTCTGAGATTTTGTTCGGTTTCATATCCTCAACTCCTCTACCTTCCCCTTACTGATTCTTCTTTTTCAATACCCGATAATCTTTTCCATTGGACAAAATCGTGACCGTCCCACTGTGGCTTGTCGTATACGTTTCCGCCCACGATTCACTGAGGCGTTCGAGAATCTCCGCCTGCTCCGTCTTCATCTCTGCCTTCGTTTGTCCCGTTTCAATGACTGCTACCTGGGGATCGACTGCTGACAAAAACGGCTGGGACGAAGCCTGATTCGTCCCTTGCTGCGCCACCTTCAACACTTCTGACTGCAGCTCCTTGGCGTGGTTGGTGAGCAGACGCTCCTCTGCTGTCTCGCTGATCCCGCTGGTGAAGAGAAACCGCAGCTTGTCGTGCCGAAGCTGGAAGACGAGTGAATTGTCCTGTGGCGATAATGACAGGTTGCCGCCCGGATGCAAGACCGTCAAGGATACATGTTGATCGAAGCCGAGATGATCGCCTTCAGACAGATAGACGAGCTTCGTATCTGCCTGAATTGGCACGACGGAACGAATCGACGGGGCAATTTCCTTCGGCATGAGCACAGTGTCGATTTTTACATTTTCTGCCAACGAAGCGTAACCTCCCGAATAAGCAGGCTGATCATTCGTAAGGACAACATAGTCAATCTTCGTTATTTTTCGGTCAGCCAACTGTTCCCTGAGCGTTTCGGCATCATCGGCCGACCCGGTATCGATGAGCAGCTTTTTACCGTTCGGAAAGCGCACGTACGTGGACTCTCCGTGTGGCAAAGCGAGAAAGCTCACAACCAGACCGATAAAGTGCTGATCATCGTCACCCGCGAATGGATCCTCTATTTTGACTGTATTTTCTACGTGGGTATCGATGGAGCAACCTGCAAGGACTGTAAAGAATAACAGCCAAACGACGAGGTATTGTTTTGCGTGTTTTAGCCGTGCCATATTCGTACCACCTAAGGGTTTGCCATTCTCTCACGTTCATTTTATGAAAACAGGAGGTCAAGCATACCCCTAGATTGTCTCACTCATTTGTTGATAAAAACGGCGCGATGCGCTCACGCAACTGTGGCCAGGCGCCGGTTTCCACTTGAAATGCCGGCAGTGATTGCAGAAATGCACGTCCGTAGCGCGCTTCTACAATGCGCGTGTCAAAGATGACAATGACGCCCTTGTCACGGTGGTGGCGGATGAGCCGACCAATCCCTTGCTTGAAGCGGATGACGGCTTGCGGCAGGGAAAGACTCATAAACGGGTTTTTCCCCGCGGATTTTAGCTGCTCCGATCTCGCTTCAAGCACCGGCTGATTGGGCGGCGTAAAGGGCAGGCGGACAATGACAACGCTGCTGAGCGCATCGCCCGGAATGTCGACACCTTCCCAAAAGCTGCTGGTGCCAAGCAAAACAGCTTTTTCTTCCCGTTTAAAGGTGCGGATCAATTTCGTCCGATTGGCACTGTCGATCCCGTGGCCAAGCACGGTATAGCCCTGATCAGCCAACAGCTCCTTGATCCCGTTATACACCTGCCTGAGCATGGAATACGCGGTAAACAAGATCATCGTCCGGCCCTGCGACGCAAGTATGACGTCCACACAGCCCTGGATCACGGCTTGCAGATACGCCTCTTCCGACTGTCTGGATAGCGCAGGGAAATCGGAAGGAATCAGCATCAGACCTTGCTGCTCATAATCAAATGGCGACGGCAAGCTGAGGGTACGCACCCGCTCTGCGGGGAGCTGATTCATTCCCAACCGTTCCATCAGATAGGCAAAGCTCGCCTTTATCGTCAACGTTGCCGACGTCAGCGTCAAGCTTGTTTTTTCCGCGAACAGTCGCTCTGCCAGGTTGTGGGAGACATCGAGAGGGGCAGCGTAAAAATACACGTACTTGCGCGTTGTTCGCGACTCCAGCTCCAACCAATAGACATATTCGGGATTGTCCTCGATAAATAGCGTGTGGACCTGTGCTACGGTGATCTGGAGTTCATCCATCAGCCCGCGGAGATCTGTCTGCTTGCCGCTGAGCGAAAACGGCAGCTCGTCTTTCATAGCTGTTAACAGTTCGAACAGTTCCTCAAGGCCCTGCGCATAGTTCAGACACAGACGAATCACTGATTCTGCTGCCTCGATGATCTGCCTGTCCTTCTTTGTGAAATGCTGCTTTTGATAACGCACGCTGACTCGGCCCACATCCGTCGTGTCCGTTGCGTGCCGCACAGCCCAATGATACAGCAGCTGGGACCATTGCGACGTCACATTGC
Source organism: uncultured Brevibacillus sp. (assembly GCA_946402065.1). Classification (GTDB taxonomy): domain Bacteria; phylum Bacillota; class Bacilli; order Brevibacillales; family Brevibacillaceae; genus Brevibacillus_D. The sequence goes on from CAMIVR010000033.1 coordinate 37,560, forward strand.
GGAGTTCTCCGTACAAGTGGGTGAATTGACTGTGACGTTGCTCGACTTGCTCACGAAGCTCCGGTTTCCATACGACCAGCTCGCCGAGAAATGGGTCGAGCAACTGGCCAGAAGAATCTGGCGCCAATCGATCGAGCAAAAACTGCAACTGAATGGTGGAAAATTGCCTCCCCATGTACTGCGTCGCGACATCTTCGAGATGATGGGCTTCATCGATGATGCCGACCCGATAGGCAGGAATGATACCGCCAACCTCCAGATCGCTGAAGAGCAGAGCGTGGTTGACGACGACAACATCTGCCTCCCGCGCTTGCTCCTTTGCCTGAAAGTAATAGCAACGGGAGAACCACGGACACTTGCGATGCAGACAAGAGCTGGTGTCACTTTTCACCTGCTGCCACAACAGGTTGCCGGCGGGCGGCAGATGCAGCTCCTCCACGTCTCCCGTCGTCGTTTGCGTGAGCCAGACGAGCATCTGCGCCTTTGCCAACAGCATTTCCAGTGATTGCTCGGCAGAGCCTTCATTTACACTTGCCTCAAATTTGCGCAGACACAAATAGTTTCCTCTGCCTTTTAGCTGGGAAGCCGTGAACGAAAACGGCAAGGCCGCTTGCAGGGCGGGGATTTCTTTTTGGAACAACTGCTCCTGCAGCGTGATCGTGTGCGTACTGATCACGACTTTTTCCTGGTGCCGCTTCGCCCAGACGACGCTTGGCAGCAGATAGGCCAGCGATTTTCCCGTTCCCGTCCCTGCCTCGACGAGCAGATGAGCCTCGTCTTCCATCGCCGCGTACACCGCGTCGATCATCGCCTCCTGTGCTTCCCGGCGCTGGTAATCCTGTGTAGACGAAGCCAGCGCGGCACTCCACTCGATTGCCCCCGAAGCAACAGTATAGGGCTGAGCGATCGCGGCTACCGCGGGCCTTTTTCGCAAGGCGAATTGGCGGTAAATATCCCAGATTTGCTCATCGGGGTTCTCTGGCGTGGCTTCGTCGCTGATCAGAGCGGAATCACTCAGTTTTTCCAGCTCAAAATACCGCAGCAACAGGCTGATGTCAGAACGAAAGCTGGCGACGAGCATTTGCAAGCGCTGAATGACGATCAGCGGCAGCTCATCAAGCAAGTGGAGCAGCCGGATAAAGAGCTGGGCCGTGGCCATGGCATCGCTGTCTGCCTGATGCGGATTGCCGTGTTCAATCTCCAGATCATCCGCCAATTCGACAAGCCGATAGCTGCCCTGGATCGGCAGTAAAATCCTGGCCAGCTCCACCGTATCGAGCACGGGACCATCAAACGTATAATAGCCCTGACTCAGCAGGGCTTCTTGTAAAAATTGGAGATCAAATGTTGCATTATGAGCGACGAAGACTCGTCCGTCCAAAAGCCTGAGCAAATCAGGCAGAACGTCCTCCAGTGTGGGCGCATCCGCCACCATCTCATCCGTAATGCCGGTCAGCGATGTGATGAAGGGAGGGATGGGTTGCTCGGGCTTGACGTATGTCGAATAGCTGTTGGTCACAACGCCCTCATCGATCGTCACGGCGCCGATTTGAATAATGCTGTCGCCTTGGCGCGAGGAGCTTCCCGTCGTTTCAAAATCTACTACGATAAACCGGTTCAATAACGTCACCTCAATTACGACACGAAAAGCACGCTTCTTGGTACCCCATATCATTCGCCAAACAAGGCAAAATTTCCTGCTCCGCTTCATACATGGGAGGAAACAGTCACGCCTCTCTGGGTATTCTGGACCACCTGCTTTTCCCGGCACAGCTGGAGAAAGCCCGCTGCTTCCGGAATGTGTCCGCCCGCTTCATTCGCTTTCAGAAAGTACTGTTCAGCCAGCTTCCAGTTCTCCTGGATCGCAGCCAGCCTGCCGAGATGGTAATACCCCAACGCATGCAGATACGCTTCCTCGTGATCAACGAGTGAATTGGCAATCGCTTTAGCTTCACGGTAATCCCCCATTCTTTCATAGGCCACGATTAAACCCGCCCTCGTTAAATGGTGATCGCCGTCCCGCTGCAGGATGTCGCGGAAGACACGTACCGCCTGTTCGATTTGTGTGTCAAACAACAGCATCCAGCCATAGCTGAACAGGAAGTCGAGATTGTCGGGAGACAGCGTTATCGCTTTTAACAACAGCGGCTTGGCATCTCTGGTTCCATGCAGCTGCCAGACGCTCCAGGCCAATCCGTGCCACACCCAGCCTTCTCGCGGAAGCAGCCCCGCTATATGCTGATAACACGCCTTTGCTCGCTGCAGCTGGCCGCCCGCTTCAAAATACATGGCCATCTCCCGGACGGTTTGAACGTCCAACTGGTGGCTTGCCATGTACTTGACGGCAGGTGTATGACGTACTGCTTGTCCCTGCTGGCCAGCCAATTGCCTGGCGGCATGCAGCCAGGCGACATGAGCCTCCCCATCGTCCGGATAATGAGTCAAGTATTTATCCATCGTTTCGAGCGCCTCACTGGCTTCGCCATCATGCAAATAGCTGAGCGCCAGATTAAACAGCGCTTCTTTGTGTGTCGGCACGTAGTTCAGCGCATCGGCAAACGACTGTCTCGCTTCCAGCCATTTTTCTTCTTCGGCGTACATGCACCCCACTGCGTTCAAGCTGATTGCCGTCACCTGCGGGGAACCGGACACTCTGCTCAGCAGCCGGAATTCTTTCAAGGCCGTCTGCTTTTCATTGCAAAACAGCAGACAGTACGCGTAGTACAGCCTGCCCGTCTCCAGATCGGGTGACTCTGTCATGAGCTGATGAAAATAGCCGCGTGCTTCCTGAAACAGGCGCAAATGATAAAACCCCTCGCCTTTGCGATACAATTCCGATTCGGTCGCGTCTGGTTCCTCCCCGCCGACGATGTCGACTTCAGCAGCTTTTGCAGACGCGCTTGCGTT
>CAMIVR010000034.1 GCA_946402065.1 uncultured Brevibacillus sp.
CAATGTCATTAAGTTAAGGCGCAGGGCCAAAATCAAGAACAAGAGCAGGTTATCGAAAAGATAGCCCGCTCTTTTTTTTGCGCGAAAAAGAAAAAAGGACTTGACAAGCAGATGAAAGTGTGTGGCGAAGCCCCTTGGAAAAACGAGGAGGTTTCGCCAATGAATGAGTACGCAAATTCGCTAAAAGAAACGCTGACATCCCTCATACGAGAAATGTCAGCCGCACCAGCACCTTATGTCAAAAACCCTGAAAAAGATTTTACCCGAAAGAAAAAACTGCCCTTTGAAACGGTCATGCAACTCCTGATCTCCATGGGGGCAACAGCCTATATAAGGAACTCCTGGAATCGCAGGGCTATGACGTAAACACTGCAACCACTTCTGCTTTTGTCCAGCAGAGAAATAAAATCTTGCCGTCTGCTGTGGAATTCTTGTTTCACCAGTTTACGCAATCGTATACGGATATCAAGGACTACCGAGGGTATCGATTACTTGCCGTTGACGGTTCGGATTTGCATATCGCAACGGACTCTGCGGACACGGACTCCTATTTTCAAAGTCAACCGAACACGAAAGGCTACAACCTTCTGCATTTAAATGCAGCCTATGACTTATGCAACAGACTTTACGTGGATGCCATTGTTCAGCCGCGAAGGTTGTGCAACGAGGGAAGGGCGCTGGCGGCTATGGTTGACCGTTCCCCCATCCAGGGCAAAACCATTGTGATTGCCGATCGAGGTTATGAAAGTTACAACAATTTCGCGCATATTGAACAAAAAGGGTGGAACTACGTCATACGGGTAAAGGATTTGGATTCCAATGGTATTCTTTCGGGCTTGCGTTTGCCCACTAGCGGAGAATTTGATATTGACGTTCATCTGACACTCACCAAAAAACAAACCAAAGAGGTCAAGGCTCATCCCGAGATGTACAGGTTCGTCCCTTCCACGTCTACATTTGATTTTTTGGATTTGCAGGAGAACTTGTTTTACCCGATTTCCTTTCGGGTTGTTCGTTTCGTCTTGCCCAGTGGCGCTTATGAAACCGTCATTACGAATCTTTTTGTCGCTGAATTCCCACCCGATGAAATCAAGTCCATTTATAACAGGCGATGGGGCATTGAAACCTCTTTCAGAGCATTAAAATACACCGTCGGTCTGACGAACTTTCACGCAAAGAGACGAGAGTCCATCACCCAAGAGATTTTCGCAAGAATGATCATGTACAATTTCGCTGAAATGATTACCTCGCACGTAGTCATTTCTCAAATGGATAAACGGCACCCATACCAAGTCAACTTCACAGTTGCCGTTCATGTTTGTAGACATTTCCTGCGCTCAAGGGACAATGAACCCCCGCCCGATGTTGAAGCGCTGATCCGCAAAAACATTTTGCCGATTCGACCCATTCGCCCAGGGCAGAAGAATACGCGCAAAATCCGCTGGAAATCAGCTGTTAGCTTCGTCTACAGAGTAGCATAATTCGTTTCACATGAACATTTTTTTAAGCGGATATTCCATCCGCTTTGTTTGCTGTACGCTTTTTTCCTTGCTTGCACCAAAAAACAAACGGCACAGGGCTTTTTCCCATGCCGTTTCGGATTTCATTTTTATTCCCAGTTTTGTCTTTGAGCTTAACTTAATGACATTGTCCATCTAGGATGGTTTTTTTATTCAGGCTAGCTCCACTTTGGGACTACAAATCCTGCTTTTCCAAACAACTGAGAACATTACTCTTTGATCCCTGCTAAAAAAGGACGAATGAATTTTTGGCTTTCAGTTAACAGGTCAAAGCTGTCTCCAAATACACACCAATCATAAAGGGTTCCGCGCATGCAGCGAGTGATCAGCATCGTAAGCTCGGTCGGGGAAAGCTCGTTCTTGATTTCTCCTGCTTCCTGCCCTTCTTTAATAAAGGAATGAACGATCTTGTAAAGCTCCCTTTCCGTGTTCGAAAAGACATTAGCGGGATTGGGAATTAAAGCGCTGATATAGACAGCCCTCATCAGATCCTTTCCCAAGCAATCTCTGAGATAAATCATTTGAGATTCAATTAGTCGAAATATTTTTTCATGAGAGCTTATTTCCTTGGGGAGTGACTGAATAAAGGTGGCATAAAAATCATCGATTTCTTTGAACTTTTCAAGGAAAATTTCGTATTTCGAATTAAAGTGGACATAGAACGCACCCTTGGATGTCTTGCTTTTCGCTACAATTTCATCAACGGTGACGTTATCGAATCCCTTTTTGCTGAAAAGATCGAGAGCGATGTCCAGAATTTTCTTCTTCGTCTGTTGCGCTTTTATCTGTCGGTTAGTTAAGTGTGCCATTATGAATTCTCCTTCGTAACACTTTTAAAATCCCCAGATTGAAATCGTTGCAATTTTATAAGCCGATCAAATGCACCTTTGTTTGTGGAGGTGGTTGTTCGACACAACCATTCTACCAAAACTGAAGGTGTATTTCTTATTTTTTGGTCAAATTCCGGCTTGAATGACCAAAAACCGGCAGAAATCTTCAAGTTTGGTGAAAAGCTCAACCGATAATTGGTGGATGAACAAAATATTGACGAATGGCAATTGTTAGAATATTATATCTAAAAGACTATGGTTTGTGACCGTGGTCTCCCAAAAGTCTTGGTTTTTTTAGATTGTTGTTCGTTTTCATGTTGTAAGCGCTTTATAACAGGTTGAAAAAGATTCGATTATGCAGCTTCGCCGGCCTCTTGCCAATATGAGGGTACACATTTTGGAGGATGCGCTGGGCAAGCCAGCTAAAAGCAAAAGGAGGAAGTTTATGGACATTATTGGCAATCGGACACTTCGCACTTTACTGGATGAAAAAGCTGCTATGCACCGGGATAAGACGTTTCTCCTTTTCGAGGATCAAAAGCAGCGAAAATTTGAACTGACTTACGGCGAATTTGCCGATCAGGTGAATCGTCTGAGTCAGGTATTCCTGGATTTTGGTGTAAACAAAGGCCAGCACGTAACATTGCACCTGCCAAATTGTCTGGAGTTTATGATCTCATGGTTTGCCCTGGCTACTATCGGAGCCATTATGGTCCCGACGAATATTTTGTCCACAGCAGACGAAATGGAATACATCCTGAATCACTCGGAATCCGTTTTGCTGATCACCGAAGCTGAGCATTTGGCAAAGTTCACTGACGCTCGCAGCAGATTGCCTCATTTGCAGGAAATTCTGCTGGCTCGTTATGAAGGGGATGATAAAGAAGGGCAAGACATGAGGCAATTAATCGCAAAAGCAAAGCCGGAACTGCCGAAAATGGCCATAGATCCGGAAGATGTCGCCGCCATGCTGTATACGTCCGGCACCACATCCAAGCCTAAGGGAGTGCAGGTGACCCATGCGAACTACGTGTTCACGGGAGAAATCATGTCGAAGTCCATTCGCTTATCTCCGGATGATCGGCAATTCATCGTGCTTCCACTGTTTCATGGCAATGCCCAGTACTATTCGGCCATGTCGGCATTGGTTGTCGGGGCCAGCATTGCGATCACGGAACGGTTTAGCGCTTCCCGGTACTTCAAACAGGCAAAAAGACTGGGGGCGACGGTCGGCTCTTTATTTGCTGCCCCGATTCGGATGATTCTCGCCCAGCAGTACGATCCGGCAGACCAGGACAATTCACTGCGGATTATTTGGTTCGCTCAGTCGGTGACAGAGGAGCAAGTAACGCTGTTTGAGGAAAGGTATCGTGTTTCGTTATTGCAGATGTACGGCATGACAGAAACCGTTGGAATTCCCCTGATGAATCCGATCGATGGAATCCGTAAAAACATGAGCATCGGGAAGCCAACGCTTGGTTACGAGGTCAAAGTGGTTGATGAAGCAGGAGAGGAACTACCTGTAGGGCAATCAGGCCAAATTGTTGTGAAAGGAATACCAGGGCGTACGTTGATGAAAGGGTATTTTAAAAATCCGGCGGCAACGGCTGAAGCGCTCAGAGATGGATGGCTGTACACAGGGGACAATGCCCGGGTTGGGGATGACGGTTATTTTTACTTTGTCGATCGCATAAAGGACATGATCAAGCGGGCAGGGGAAAATGTCGCCGCAAATGAGGTCGAGAGTGTACTGGCCGAGCATCCGGGCGTCTATGAAGCGGCCGTCATTGGCATTCCCGATGGGATGCGCGATGAAGCCATTAAAGCGTATGTCGTTTTACGAAATGATCACGACGTATCGGCAGAGGAGCTGCTTGAATACTGCCGGAAACGGTTGGCAAAGTTCAAAGTCCCGGATTCCATAGCGTTTATTCCTGAATTTCCCCGCACTTCAGTCGGAAAGATTCAAAAACAGGTTTTACGGCAAAGACATGCTGAAGGATGCGAGCCAAACGGACAAACCAAATAAAAAAAGTACGGGAGGAGTAAGGCATGAGGAGTGTCTCCGTTACGGGATTGGGGATGACCACATTTGGAAAGCATGAAGCTTCCTTAAAATCACTCGCTTTGGCAGCGTGCCGGGAAGCGCTGCTGGATGCGGGCAGACCGAAAGTCGATGCGATTTATGCAGGGAATTTTCTCGGAGGACAGTTGGCCGGACAGGAAATCATGGGGTCAATCCTGGCCAGAGAACTGGGATTGGGACCTATACCGGCAGCGAAGATGGAAGGTGCCTGTGCATCCGGAGGCATCGCCTTCCGCCAAGCGTTTCATATGGTCGCTGCTGGGATATATGAGACTGTGTTAGTTGTCGGTGTTGAGAAAATGACCCATGCGCCGACGAGCCAGGTTACGCAAGCGATCAATTCGGCGATGGACAATGATTCAAATGAGGGCATATCCGGGCTCACCTTCCCGGGATTTTTCGGGGTTGTCGCCAACCGGTACATGTACGAATACGGAGCAGGTAAAGATCACCTTGCGATGGTCGCGCTGAAAAATCGGGAGTATGCCATGCACAACCCGAAAGCTCAGTTTCGCAAAGCAACGACTCTGGAAGAAATCATGCAGGCGCGTCCGGTCACGGCTCCTCTCGGGTTGTTCCACTGTTCGCCAATTACCGATGGCGCAGCGGCAGTTGTGATTACCGCCGGAGATCACGGGGTGAAAGTGCTTGCCTCCGGTCAGGCGTCAGGCGTTCCGCTCATGCAGGAGATTCCCGATCTGTTGCGGATTTCGGCCATTCAGGAGAGCGCACGCCAGGCGTATGAGCAGGCAGGGCTTGGCCCCGACGACATCGATGTCGTAGAGCTGCACGATTGTTTTGCCATGACCGAGATGTTGGCCATTGAAGACTTGGGCTTTTTCGCCAAAGGGTCCGGGTGGAAAGCGATTGAAAGCGGTTTGACCAGGCACGGCGGAAAGGTCCCGGTAAACACGAGCGGAGGGTTGCTCTCCCGCGGTCATCCGATCGGCGCCACAGGTATCGCCCAGATCGTGCAAATTGTCAGCCAGCTTCGGGGCACAGCGGTCAACCAGGTCGAAGGAGCAAGAGTTGGCTTGGCACAAAACCTGGGGGGAACGGGAGCTTATTCGATTGTCCATATTTTCGCGGGAAAGGGGATGTAATCAATGGATATGACGGTATTAGCTTGTGAAGGTTGTCAAATGCTCGCTATACCTCCCAAGTATGTTTGTCCGCATTGCTACAGTGAGGAGCTGGTTGAAACAAAGGTAAGCGGAGCAGGCAGGATCTACTCCTATACGACTATCCACGTTCCCCCGGAGAGATTTGCCGCTCACGCTCCGTATCATATCGTTTTGGTGGACCTGGACGAAGGCCCTCGGGTTACCGGCCGTTTGCTGGAGGGAGAGCCTGTCATTGCGCAAAGGGTCGAGCTTCAGAGAGTGGATGACTCGATCTATTGGTTTAAATGAAAAAGCTTCACTACCGTTATTTTCTTTTTATTACATTCGCAAGGGAGTGAGTTCCATGAACAAAAGTCGCGTTCTTTTTGCCAGTCTGGTCGGTTCGGTTATCGAGTGGTACGACTTCTATTTATACGGTACGGCCACCGGCCTCGTTTTTTCGAATTTATTCTTTCCTAGCCACGATCCGGCGATTTCGCTTTTGCTCGCCTTTGTCACCTTCGGAGCGGGCTATGCGGCTCGACCGATCGGCAGCATCCTGTTCGGCCACCTGGGTGATCGCATCGGGCGAAAGGCAGCGCTTATTTTTACGCTTCTTGGCATGGGCGGCAGCTCGATGCTAATCGGCCTTCTTCCTACTTATGCCCAAGTCGGCTTGCTGGCCCCGATTCTATTGGTTATCCTCCGGCTGATCCAAGGAATCGCCCTCGGCGGTGAATGGGGAGGAGCGATCCTGTTGGCCACGGAATCAGCACCGAGGGGCGTTCGCGGCCTGTACGGCTCCATTCCGCAATTAGGGGTTCCTGTCGGTTTGGTTGCCGGCTCGCTCAGCTTTACGCTGATTAGCTCCTTGACGAGTGAAGCCCAGTTTCTCGGCTGGGGATGGCGAATTCCTTTCCTGTTAAGCGCTGTGCTGATCGTTCTGGCGATTTGGGTCCGAAGCGGTGTAGACGAAACCCCGGCCTTTCAAAAGCAGAAGGAAAGTGGCGATCTTGCGAAAGTGCCGATTCTGGAAACGTTTCGCAACGATTGGCGTAACGTAGTGCGGGCGATTGGATTGAAAATTGGCGATGGTTTTTTCAACGTCTTCCTCATGTCTTTTATCCTTGTCTTTGCCACTGTCTATCTGGGCTACTCCAGAGATGCAGCATTGACCGGCCTTACGATCGGGTGTGGAACCATGCTGATTACCATCCCGATTTTTGGCTACCTGTCCGATTTTATCGGCCGAAAAGTCATCTATATCGGCGGACTGTCGCTTATGTTCCTGCTCGCCATCCCGTATTTTACGATGATCAAGGCGGGTGTCGGCTGGCTGTACGTTATGCAGGCAGTCGTGCTCGGTGTCCTCTGGGCGGCAGTTTTTTCAACACAAGGGACGTTATTCTCTGAGCTGTTTCCGGCCAAGGTCCGTTACACCGGGTTATCGGTCGGTTATCAGGTAGCCGCAGCGATTGTCGGTTTTGGGCCGATGATTTGGACCACGATGGCAAAATCGTTTGGTCCGTCGCCGATGGTATTTGGCGGATTCATGATGGCGGGGATTGCGCTCTCTTTGGTATTTTGCCTATTCTTGCCGAGTGCCAGGAAAATAGCCAGCTCGCATTACGATGATGGCATGGAAAATATTGGGGTCTAACTGCTGCGCCGGTATGTGGCAAACGGCTGAACTGCGTTCCAGGATAACGAAAGAGCCTATCCTATCAAAAACATGGGGATTAAATGATAGAATATTACAAGATTATTGGTAGAATATTAAAACTAAATGAATAAATTCGCCTTTATAATCAGTTAATAAAGCGTTTACATGAATAAAGGGGGATTTCATTTGGGTAGGATAAATGTTCGAAATGTTCTATCATCAGTTGTCGTGACGCTCGCCCTCGTTGCAGCAGGTTGTTCGTCGACATCTGGACCTGCATCGAATACAGGATCGGCGCCTGGCAACAATGCAGGCACGGGAGAAGCGTCGACAGCCAAGGCAGGGGGAACGCTTGTGTTTGCCCTGAAATCAGACATCGTTTCATTAGATCCGGCATTCAACTATGATTTTTCCACAAGTCCGGTTGTGAATGAAATTACGGAAGGGCTGTTGAAATACGACGAAAACATGAAGCTCGCCCCCAATCTGGCGGAGAGCTGGGAAATGACCGATGATAAAACCTATCTGTATCATTTGCGCAAAGGAATTGTCTTTTCTGACGGGTCACCGTTGACAGTAGACGATGTCGTGTTCTCGATGGAGCGGACGCGCGATCCGAAGACAGCGTCGTACCTCGGTTGGCTGTACGCCAATGTCGACAAAATCGAAGCTGTCGATGATTCGACTGTAAAAGTTACGCTGACCCAGCCGGATGCAATGTGGCGCTATGCGACCGCGACGGCTGCTACCCATGTCATCAGCAAAAAGTACTTTGAGGCGCATAAGGACAACTTTGGCAAACCCGACGGCGGCGTATTGGGAACAGGGCCGTTCAAGTTCGTCAGTTGGCAGACAGGCTCGGAAATTACGTTGGAAAAGAACGAGAACTACTGGGACAAATCGGGTGGACCGTACCTCGATAAAATTGTGTACAAGGTCATTCCGGAAGGGACGACAGTCATTACTGGCCTGAAAACAGGTCAAATCAATGTCGCGCTCAACCCGCCGTCTGATTTGATGAGAGTAGTCGAAGGCATGGATAGCGTCAACATCCAAAAGGTAGATGCCTACATGAGCGATGCCATCGAGTACAATACGCAGCGAAAGCCGTTTACCGACAAGAAAGTGCGTCAAGCGATGAACTACGCGCTGGACAAGCAGAAGATTATCGATACGCTGGTCCACGACAACGGAATCCCGGGGCATGCCATCCCGGTTCCCCCAGCCATTTGGACGTTCGCCAAGGACAAGTGGGAAGCTGCTTTCAAAGAAATTCCCGACTATGCGTACAATTTGGACAAGGCGAAGCAACTGTTGGCTGAATCGAGCGTGCCGAATGGCTTCAGCGCAAAAATCCTGACGGACAACGACAGCTTGCGGCTCAACTCGGCCTTGGCACTGCAAGCTGCGGTCAAGCCGCTGGGCATCAATCTGGAGATTGAAAAGGTGACGGGCGAAGAGTTGACTACGCGTGGATTCAGCGGTGCACGTGACTACGACATCATCGTCAATAACTGGAGCTCAGACTTCCCTGATCCGTCCGGAACGCTGTTGCCGCTCTTCCATTCGGATAACGCGGCAGATGGCGGTGCGAACTACGCCAATTACAAAAATCCTGAGGTCGACAAGCTGCTGAGCGAACAAATCCGTTTGACTGACGATAACAAGCGGGCAGATCTGCTGATTCAGGCGGCGAAAATCATTGCCGACGACTCTCCGTGGATCATGCTGTCACACAACAAGCAAATCATGGTCACCTCCAAAAATATCGACGGTTACAAAATGACGCCGCTCTGGTCCTTCCAGGATATGGTGAAAGAAATGAAAATGAAGTAAGTTGGCAGGCGTTTGGCGATACATGCAGTCGGCAGAGAATATCCTCTGCCGGCTTTTTTTGATTAGAGGAAGTACAACTGACGCAGTCAAGTGCTCGAAAGCGGCACACTGATCACGCACAATCAACCGATAGGCCTTCCACAAAATTGAAGCGAAACCAAATGATTTGAAGGAGATAGTTGCTATCGCAGAGAATCTTTTAAACTTGTCTGTTGGCCAAAAGGAGAGAAAGAGGCGTATGTCATGAAATACAAAACGAAGTTGTTGATCGGTTTTAGTACGTTGTTGCTCATGATGTTTACTTTGCTGGCGATCATTTCAAACGTTTTGGCGAGTATGAACGCAAATGTCAACGAAATCGTCGATGACAGGTATATCAAATTGAAATTGGCGAATGCCCTCCAGAACAATGTAAACAATGTGAGCCGATTGGTCGCCAATGTCGTAATGGACGATGAGGTGGAAAATACGCAAGGGGATATGGAAGGCCTGGCGAAAGCGCTGACCATGTCAACAAATTCGCTGGCAAATCTGCAGAACGCTATCCAGGGAGAGCAGGGCAGGAAGCTGTTGGAAGAACTGTCCGTGCAATTCGATTCTTACAAACTGAAAGTGAAAGAGGTCATGGAAAAAGTAAAAACAGGAAAAAAGGAGGAGGCAGCCGACCTCGTCAATCAGGAGCTGAGGCGGGGCAGAGACGAGTTGTTAGCAAGCCTCGGTGAAGTAAAGGATTTGCAAGAGAAGCTGCTGGACGAAGCATATCTCCGGTCCAAACAGCAGTACGAGTTTATTCGCATGCTTAGTACGAATTTTATGATAATTGGCCTTCTGGCCGGCATCGTCGTAGCTTATTGGGTGATCAAAAGCATGAGCAGAAGCCTGAATACGATTACCTCGGTCATTTCCTCGTCAGATATCGAGTCGACGGAAGGATACCACCGTATTCCAATCAAAACGGCCGATGAGATTGGCAATATTGCCAAGGCGTTTAATGAAATGCTGGATTCGTTGGAGGAACACTCCCGGCAGGAAAAGGAATACAAGCAGGCGATGAAGGAGCACAGCTGGCTGAAGACACAGGTAGCCGAAATTACGTCGCTCTGCCAGGGCGTACAGGATGTTCAACTGCTCGCCCAGATGCTGATCAGCAAAATCACGCCATTGGTAGGAGCAAGCTATGGAGTCTTTTTCACCAAGGAAGGCAATCAGGATTCGCAACGGCTTGTGAAATCAGGGTTTTATGCCCAGGACGGACAGGAGATTCGCATCAAGTACATTGAATTCGGCGAAGGCTTAGTCGGGCAATGCGCCGTAGAGAATAACCCCCTCTATCTGCTGGAAGTGCCGTCGACGTACATTCAGATTGGCTCATCGCTCGGGCACGCCTCCCCGGCAGCATTGATCATCTTGCCGATTCCGTATGAGGGACAAGTCCTCGCTGTGCTGGAGCTGGCTTCTTTTCAACCGTTTACGCCGCTTCAGCGAAACCTGCTGGAGGAAATTTCCGGGATCCTGGGAGCCATTTTCAACAGTCTGTTTCAGCATGTCCAGGTCCGCAATCTGTTGAGAGAATCGCAGACATTGACAGAGGAGCTGCAAAGCCAGTCGGAGGAGCTGCGCCTGCAACAGGAAGAACTGCGCAGCATCAATGAAAAGCTGGAGGAGCAGTATAAAAATTCTGAGTCGAAAGCGAAAGAGCTGGAAACCGTGAAAGAAGAGCTGGAGAAAAACGCCGTCCAGATTCAGCAGGCATCTCGGTACAAATCAGAATTTTTGGCCAATATGTCCCATGAACTGCGGACGCCGCTGAACAGCCTGCTCATTCTCGCCCAGATTTTGAAAGAGAACAAGGAGCGAAATCTAACGGCGAAGCAGGTCGAATATGCCAGTACAATCGTTTTGTCCGGAAACAATTTGCTCAATCTGATCAATGACATTTTGGATTTGACCAAAGTCGAATCGGGAAAAATGACGATCAACATGGCTGAGGTACCGCTGAAGCAGATCAGCGAATTTGCCGAACGCAATTTCAATCTGGTTGCCGCGCAAAAATTCCTCGAGTTTAACGTGAAAATTGGCCATAATCTGCCGGAGAAGATTGAAACGGACGAGCAAAGGATACAGCAAATCCTGACAAATTTATTATCCAATGCATTCAAATTCACTACCCAGGGCAGTGTTGAGCTGGGGATTGTCTTACGAGAAACGCCGGGCGGAAGCATGATTGCCTTCCAGGTGAAGGATACCGGAAGTGGCATACCGGCAGAGAAACAGGAGATCATCTTCGAAGCGTTCCAACAGGCAGACGGAACGACGAGCCGCAAGTACGGGGGAACAGGTCTGGGGCTCGCCATCAGCAGAGAAATGGCGAACCTGTTGGGCGGATTTATTCAGGTCGAGAGCGAGGAGGGCAAAGGGAGTACGTTTACCCTTTACTTGCCGCTTGAGCAAACAGAGCAGCACACTGTTGACCCGTATTTTATGGCGCCGGCCGCGGCAACTGTGCCGGAGACTGCCGAGGAGGCCCCGGAAACGCAGGAGTATGAAAGTTTGCAGGGGAAAAAAGTGCTCGTAGTCGACGACGACATGCGAAATATTTTCGCCCTGACAGCGTGGCTGGAGGAGCGGAAGATGAACGTCTTTTTTGCCGAAAATGGCCGGGACGGGATCAGCGTTCTGCAGGAAAATCCTGATATCGATATCGTGTTGATGGATATCATGATGCCGGAGATGGACGGATACGAGGCGATTGAAACGATTCGCAGCTTTCCGGCCTTTGAGCATCTGCCGATCATCGCCCTGACGGCGAAAGCAATGAAAAATGACAGGGAGAAGTGCATGGAGGCAGGAGCTTCGGACTATATTAGCAAACCCGTCAACTTGGACCAGTTGCTGTCGCTCATGCGCGTATGGCTGTACAGTTAGGAGTGGATTCCCATCGATAACGAAATGAAGGAAGAACCAGACACAGAGGAAAATGAAGAGCTGGAAAAAATCGAAATCGATCTGCTTCTGGAAGGCATTTACCGCGTGTACGGACATGATTTCCGCAACTATACCTTTTCGTCCATTCGCCGCAGAATCAAGCATCGGATGCGAATCGAAAACCTGCAAACGATTTCCGGTTTGCAAGAAGCAGTTCTGCATGACCCGAAAACGATGGACAAGCTCTTTACCGATTTTTCCATTAATGTAACCGAAATGTTTCGCGATCCGCGGTTTTTTTTATCGTTTCGCACGTCAGTCGTACCGCTGTTGCGGGAGCTTCCGTTTATCCGGATATGGCATGCGGGATGCTCGACCGGGCAAGAGGTCTTTTCCATGGCCATATTGTTGTACGAAGAAGGGCTTTTGCAGAAAACAAGGATTTACGGCACTGATTTGAATGAACATGCACTGATAAAAGCAAAAGGCGGCAGTTTTCCGATCGAAAAAATGCAGTTGTACACGAAGAATTACATACAGGCGGGAGGGAAGCGAGCCTTTTCCGAGTATTACACGGTGAAGCAAGGGACGGTATTGTTTAAACCATTTTTGAAAGAGTATATGGTATTCGCCCAGCATAATCTGGTAACAGATCGTTCCTTCAACGAATTTCATGTGATTATTTGCCGCAACGTGATGATTTACTTTAATGAGAGCCTGCAAAACCACGTTCATGAGCTCATCTACGGAAGCCTTTGCCCACACGGATTTCTCGGGCTCGGCGATAAGGAAGGGGTTGCATTTACTGCATATGCGAACTGCTACGAAGAAGTGGACGGAATGGAAAAGCTCTATCGAAAAGTCAGGTAACGCTCCGTGTCCGAACTGTAACCCACAGAAGGGAGAGAAGGGGGGAGAGTGGGGAAGCCCGGTAAATATTTTATTGGTCGATGACCGCAGGGAAAACCTGCTTTCACTGGAGGCTGTGCTCGATTCGCCGGACTACCGGCTGGTGTCCGTTCAGTCCGGGGAAGAGGCGCTAAGATGGGTGTTAAAAGAAGAATTCGCGCTGATTCTGCTCGACGTCCAGATGCCGGGATTAAACGGCTTTGAAACGGCCAATCTGATCAAGCAGCGAGAAAAATCGCGGCATATCCCGATCATCTTCGTCACTGCCATCAGCAAAGCAAACGAGCACGTCGAGCAAGGCTATGCCGCCGGGGCAATTGACTATATATTCAAACCGCTTCATACCGGGACGCTGAAAATCAAGGTCGAACGGTTTGTGCAGCTATACCAAAAGCAGAAGCAGATCGAATACCAGAGCGAAATGCTGCAAAAGCGCTCGGCAGAGCTGCTGGAGACCAACCAAAAGTATTTCGAGACCTTGCTGGAGCTGAAAAAAAGCGAGGTGCTGTCGCGGACGATCGTAGAGACGTCGATCGATACGATTCTGACCATAGACGAAGAGGGCCGCATTCTGTCGACGAATCCGGTGGTGCAAAGCATGTTTGGTTATCACGGCGACGACGTTATCGGCATGCCGATTAACAAATTGGTGCCGCTGCCGGCGATTACGAGTGATTGGATGCTGGGCAAAGTCATCGAAACGTCGGCAATCCGGCAGGATCAGACGGTGTTTCCCGTCGATATTCAAATCGCCAGGGCAACGGTTCAGCAGCAGCACGTGTTCGTCTGTTCGATTCGCGATATAACCGAGCGCAAGCGATTTGAGCTGGAGCGCAAGATGTACTACCAGCAGCTGGAGAACCTGGTGGAAGAGCGCACGCAGGAACTTGTGCTTTCGCAAGAGCGATTTCAAAAAATATTTCAATCCAGTCCTTGTCTGATCGCGATTCGCTCTTGTGCCGACCAGCGCTATCTCGATGTCAATCAGAGCTGGTTGGACCATACCGGATACACCTATGCGGAAGTGAGAAATCTCTCGGCAGACAGACTGCTTCTGGCGGGAGAATCCACATCCTGCGGGCATCCGATCGATCTGGGGGAGGCGCTGCGCAATGAAAAGATCAGCTATGTGACCAAGACAGGGGCCGTACGTGAAGGGCTGTTATCGACAGAGGCGATCAGGATTCAAGGCGAGCCGTGCATGCTCAGCGTGATTACGGACATTACCGAACAGGTTTTTTTGGAAAAGGAGATAGCCAGGCTTGACCGGCTGCATCTGATCGGGGAGATGGCAGCCGGGATCGCCCACGAAATTCGCAACCCGATGACGACCGTTCGCGGCTTTTTGCAGCTGGCCAAAAACAACCGGTCCGACACAGCGTTTCATTTCATCGATATCATGCTGACCGAACTCGATCGGGCCAATACCATCATCACCGAATTTCTCACGCTGGCCAAAAACAAGACGAACGACTTGCAGAAACAGCAGCTATACAAAGTCATCGAGCCGCTGCTGCCGCTCGTCCAGGCGGAAGCAGCGCTTGCCGACAAAAGCGTGCAGACGGAAATTGAACCGTGCCCGGAGATTTATCTGGATGAAAAGGAAATACGCCAGCTGTTTCTCAACCTGGCGTTGAACGGGTTGGAAGCGATGAGCGCTTCCGGTGTCTTGACGGTCAAGATTTACGGCAAAAATGATGAGGTCGTCCTGGAAATTGTCGACCAGGGATGCGGAATCAAAGAAGATATGCTGGAAAAAATTTGGACGCCGTTCTTCACGACAAAAGAAAAAGGAACGGGACTCGGGTTGGCCGTGTGCTACAGTATCGCGAGTCGGCACAACGCCAAAATCGCCGTCGCCACGAGCAGCGCTGGAACGGCGTTTAGCGTTACCTTTGCCGTTCCGCAGGAAGCGTAGGCGACCCGCCCGCAAGGTTTGCTGCTCAATCAAAAATCAGCTGAATCTGAGCGCCGGAAGGGATTCGGGTCAGCCCGGGGAATCGGGTATTGCTCGAGTTGCTCCTCGCGGGAGGCTCGGGCTTTATCCGGAGATCCTGCCGGAATCGTATCTTCAATGGCATAAAGGGCTTGCTCAATACTCGCTTCGGACTGTGTTTTATGTTCATCTGCCATCTCTTCCACTCCTTTGAACAATAGGATGTGTGAAAAAAAGGCGATTTATCCGCTGCGACGAACAATAACTGCGGCTGCATTTTCCTTTTTTTAGTTATTTATCCATTTATCTACTTTCACCCTCTGCCCTCTGTGGAAATTCCAGCCAATTGCAACTTTTAAGCTTGACCTCCAGTCTAGTTACATAAGTGAAGGGCCGCGGCTCGAACTTAGGGCTCGCGATGAAATTAGTTCCCGCTTTTTAGCAGAAGTTATTTCATCGCGATGCCTTACTATCGAAAAGAGGTGTCTATGTATGCAAAAGCGGATTGTCGCAACAGTCCTTCTTTTACTTATCGGGACACTGATGATCAGTGGTTATGTCTCTAGTCCAGCACTTCAACCGGTAAAGGTCGTCAACACAGACCGCTTTGACAATGGTCTCGTCAGGACGAAGAACGTCACCTTTCAAAATGGCGATACGTATCAGATCAAGCGGTTTGAGTTCTCGCAAGACCGCGAGCAGCCCTACATCCTGACGCTTCCGCTTGACGGGAACAACGGCACCTTCCGCTACGCAGAGCGATTAGGAGGTAACGCAGTGTGGCAAATCAATGCTCTTGAGGGTGAGCTGCCGCAAAAAAGCGGATTTATTCATACCGATCGTACCCATATGCTGATCAACGCATCCAATCTGTTTATAAAAAATGAAGCTGGTACAATCGAACAGCAGCCGAATCCGCTGCCGATGACCGTCATCCGCCAAAATGGCGCATACCTCATCCAGGTACAATTTCCCCAACGGATGAACTACATCGCAGAAGTGTGGACGCTGAAGTCGCAGCACCCGCTCGTCGATTGGGGCCAGGCGCCTGCAGTCGAACAAACGTGGTTGTCGCTCGACCTGCAGGACCAGTACAAATGGTCGTGGGACGGCTACTACGCCCGTACGCCCGACAGCTATACGCCATCGTCGCCAAGCATGTTCTGGCGTCTGCCGACCAACTACGCCGCCTATCGCTTTGTAAACAGCGGGGCTGGCCGGGCAGGTGATGACCTGGGCTGGGTGATGCTCGACACGATTCTGCCCAACCAGAACAGCGAAGGCTACTGGCAAACGCAGCCGCGCTCGGATTGGCTGTGGACGGATTACCAGATCGGGGCAGATTTTTTCGATACGCGCTTCAACACCGATATTGCCACATTGCTGCTGCAGGGATCGCAAAAATACGGAGACGGGAACTTCTTCGCCTCCGCAAGCAACTATGCCGATTACCTTTGCAAGCACATCGAATACAACCATTACACCAATTACGGTAAGGACGAGGGCTGGCTCGTCGCCGATTACGCCTGGCACGAGCCGCACAAGATGACCCACGTCTCGCTCAATCATCAGCTGCAGGAGATGAATTTTCTCTATCGCATGTATATTCAAACGCATCAGGAGTTGTACAAGAGCTACGCCGATAAATTGATATTCGGGATTAAAAACAGCAAAAGCATGTGGATCAAGCCAGATCAGGACCTCTATTACGCATTTTTGGGCGATGGCGGGATGGGGATGACGGATTACCCTTACCTCACGTATAACGACCTGGTAGATGCGCAGACGCTCCTGCTCAAAATCAATGGACAGCTTGACCCCGATCTGGGCGAGCTAATGGCGAGCAAAAAGCTTTGGATGGATCAGACAGGTGTGACGGGATATCAGGATGCAGTCTTTTAGTTATATAGCAGCTGGCTGTTTCCACGGAAAAGCAATCCTGGTTCACTGAAATTGACGAGATAGGCCATAACAGACGCTCACGAAAGACTTCCTGCCCTGAATGCTGACGGGGAGGAAGTCTTCGTGCTTTTCATCTCCCATTTTGGACAGTTGTAGTAGGTGATTTGTTTTTGATTCTCCGGATAGCGGCCACATGTCTTCCATTCCTTGGACAGCTCGATCCTGGAAAAATCAGGCGAGGTCATCGGCGGCGAGCTTTACGGATGTATGCAAATGCATCGCCCAAAGAATCATCGGAGTTACCAAAATTGACCAGGGCACGCTAAAACAAAAGATGGGTCAGCCTAAGCTGCCCATCCTATCATAAAAGTTGAGGGGGTAAGGTGATTGGGTTGTTGAGAAACGCGCTAACAGGGCGTAGACACTGCTGCGATTAGTTCGAAGCAGGTTTGGATGTCGAATCTGAGCTGCTGCCCGATCCGGCCGAATCGCCGGAAGAAGGTTCGGAAGTGCTTCCGGATGTGCCGGTCGACGCATCGGATGAACCAGAGGTTCCTGCATCAGTAACTCCTGCACTGCCAGAAGTAGAATCAGCAGAGTCCGATTTGGAGCTTGAACTGTCTGCTGGCGTGCTGCTTTGGTCCGCAGAAGTCGAGTCAGATGAACCAGGGGTGGACGATTCACTACCGCTTTGCGTCGCTGGTTCTGGTGAACCTTCCGTCGGGCTTGAGCAAGCGGCCAGGCTTCCGGCTAGCAGCAGAGCGGTCAGGCTAAGGAAAAGCCAATTCTTTTTCATACGATTCTCCCCTTTCTATTTGCATACGGTGACTTTGCTTCCGTCACAATCACAGAATAAAGCATAAAGGTGACCGAACTATTAGCGGAAGAGGAAAAAAGGATGAACAGAATATGAAAAAAATAAGACCATCACAATCAAGATGGTCGCTCAAGCCGGTATTTGTCGATGGCGGGAAGCAAGATGGTAAAGCTGCTCCCCATGCCGGGTTCGCTGTTTACGGTGATCGTTCCTTCGTGCAATTCTACCAGTTCCTTGACGATCGCCAACCCGAGCCCAGTCCCTTTGTTTTTCTTTGAGCGTCCACGGTCTACTTTGAAGAAGCGCTCCCAAATGCGGTCCAGATCATCTGGTCCAATGCCTGAACCGGTATCGGTGACGGACAGCTTGACCCACTCGTTATCGGTCGAAGCAGCCAGTGTAATCGTGCCTTCATCTGTAAATTTGACAGCGTTTTTAACAAGGTTGTTGAGAATTTGGGTAATGCGGTCCTTGTCAGCGTACAGTCTCGGCAAGCCAGAAGCAATCTCCGTCTCGATGCGAATGCCCTTTTCTTCAGCTTCCGGCTGAAACGTAAAGGCGACTTTGCTGATGATCTCAGCCAAATCGACGGGAAACCGGGCCAGCGTAATCTCGTTGTTTTCCAACTTCATCAAATCCATCAAATCGTCAACCAACCTGCTCGCCTGCATCGTCTCTGTGTAGAGGACGGTGTAGTAGCGCTGGCGGGCGTCTTCATCTTCCACAAGGCCGTCCTGCAGCGCCTCCAAAAAACCTTGCATGGCAGTAAGCGGCGTTCTCAGCTCATGTGAGACGTTGGCCAAAAAATCATTGCGAACCTGCTCGACATGACGTCGCTCCTGCTCCATTTTTTCCAGCCGGTCGGACAGCATGTTGATCGTGCCCGCCAGCTCGCCGATTTCATCGGTCATATCGACGGTGACGCGCTCAGCGAAGTTGCCACGGCCAATTTCTCGCGCCGTCCGTTCGATTTTCTGCAGCGGACGTGAAATCGACCAGGATAAATAAGAGACCATCGCTGTGGACAATAGTACCCCAAACAGCGTTGCCCAGAGGATCGTCTCACGCATCTGGGCGAATGTTTTTTCGATTCCCTCGATCGGCGCATGCAGTACGATCCCGCCGTATACGTGATCGCCTGCGCCCCAGGGAATGGCGACGGACAGCATGGGATCCTCCAGGCCTTCGATTTGCAGCTCAGTCATCGCGTTTTGGCCTTTCAGCACCTTGCCGGCAATCGACGCGGCTACCGATTTTCCGATAAACACATCGCTTTTCATCGAAGTGGCGACGATTTTTCCCTGCTGGTTAAACAGCCAGATGCGGTTGTCAAACGATTCGTCGAGAAAGGCAAGCTGTGCCAGCAGTTTATCGTCCACTTTGTTGCGCTGGGAGATCGCAGCGTTCACTTTTTTCGCTTTGCGCAGCAGTTCTTCCTGTTTGGCTTCATAAATGTAGTTTTTCGCAAACATCGACATGAGCGCCCCGGAAATTCCCAGGCCGAGCAAGACTGTGATCAAAAAGCTGAACAACAAGCGGCGAAAAATGCTTTTGGACATCCCCAGCACTAGGTATCCACCCCAAATTTGTAACCGACTCCCCAAACCGTGTGAATGCATTCGGCAGGCAGGTTGCTGAGGCGCTGCCTGACCTTTTTGATGTGAACGTCGATGGTTCGCACATCGCCGAAATAGTCATATCCCCAAACCTGCTCCAGCAGCTGCTCTCGCGTAAAGACACTGCCGGGCGATTTGGCCAGATGGACCAACAGGTCGAACTCCTTCGGGCGGAAGGTGATCTTCTCGCCGGAGGCTGTCACTTCCCGCTTGTCAATATCAATCGAAAGCTGGTCAAAGGTAAGCACATGCACCGCTTCATCCTCGGTTTTGTCCCGGGGCTGGATGCGGCGTAAAATCGCCCGAATCCGCGCCACCAGCTCACGCGGGCTGAACGGCTTTGTCACGTAATCGTCAGCGCCCAACTCCAGGCCGAGGACGCGGTCAATCTCGTCATCCTTGGCTGTCAGCATAATAATCGGTGTATCCCGTTTTTTGCGAATTTCCCGACAGACTTCAAAGCCGTCAAGCTGCGGCATCATCACGTCGAGAATAACTACGTCAGGCGATTCGGCTTCAACCAGGTCAAGTGCCTGCTGACCATCGTTCGCCACCACCAAATCAATTTGCTGCTTGGAAAAATAGAGGCGAATGATCTCGCAAACGTTCGGATCGTCATCCGCTACCAGAACTTTTGTGTTAAGCAAGGGGGTAACCTCCTTTCAAAGTAAGGAATGCCATGAACATCTGCTCCGAAAAGAGTATTATTATATGGTAACACAGATAGGATGAGGTGTCGATGAACGCAACTGCCGGGAGCGAGAACCGGAAACACGACAGGCGGTCGAGGCGTGGGGGAGGAGGTTTGCGCGTACCGTCGAACATATTGAGCAGGGGGTGATACCGAGCTCGACTTGCGAACGCGGTAGGAACGAAGTAGGTATCAATGGCGGAAACGCGAATCTCATGAAAAAGGAGCGGTCGGATATGATTCAGCTGAAAATGTATATTAACGGTGAGTGGGTCAATGCCCAAAGCGAAAAGACGAGAGATATCGTCAATCCAGCCAACGGACAAGTGATCGCGCAAGCGGCTGAGGGTGATGTGGAAGATGCGCGAATCGCCATTCAGGTAGCGCGTGAAGCCTTTGACAGCGGCGAGTGGTCGGATATGCCGGCAGTTCAACGGGCAGGATACCTGTTTGCAATCGCCAACAAGCTGGAAGAACGGGCCGATGAGATTTCCCGATTGGAAACCGAGGATAACGGCAAGCCGCTAAGGGAAACCCAGTTTGACGTGGCCGATGCTGCAGCCTGCTTCCGCTATTATGCGGGAATGGCGACCAAGCCGGATGGCCAGACCTATCACGTAGCCGATCCGATGCAAGCGATGGTTGTACGTGAGCCTGTGGGCGTCTGCGGCTTGATCGTTCCATGGAATTACCCGTTGCTCATGGCGGTATGGAAAATCGCTCCCGCTCTGGCAGCAGGCAACACGATCGTCTTTAAGCCGTCTGAGGTGACGCCGGTGACGGCCGTGAAGCTGTTTGAAATCATCGAAGAAGTCGGCATTCCCAAAGGCGTAGCCAATCTGATCATGGGGGCTGGCGCAACAGTAGGGAACGAGCTTGCCGAAAGCCATTTCGTGGATAAGGTGTCCTTCACAGGCGGAACGGCGACAGGACGCAGCATTATGAAAGCTGCCACAGGCAACATCAAGAAAATTTCGCTCGAGCTTGGCGGCAAATCGCCGAATATCGTCTTTGCCGATGCTGATTTCGAGACTGCGGTCGACTACGCTCTGTTCGGTATTTTTGCCAACCAAGGGCAAGTGTGCTCGGCTGGCTCCCGACTCTTGCTGCAGGACAGCATCTACGATCGCTTCATTGAAAGACTGGTAGAGCGGGCGAGCAAAATCAGAGTGGGTCCTGGCGACGATCCGTCGACGGAAATGGGGCCGTTGGTCAGTGAAGTGCATATGCGAAAAGTTCTGAATTATATTGAAATAGGCAAGCAGGAAGGCGCCAAGCTCGTTTGTGGCGGCAACCGCATCACGCATAACGGATTGGAAAACGGGTATTTTGTCGAACCGACGATTTTCATTGATACGACACCGGAGATGCGGATTGTGCAAGAAGAGATTTTCGGACCTGTGCTTGCCGTGCAGAAGTTCACAGATGAAGCGGAAGCGATCCAGCTTGCCAACAATACGGTATACGGACTGGCGGGCGGCGTATTCACCCAGGACGGCGCCAAGGCGATGCGTGTGATCAAGAAGCTGCGTGCCGGCATCACCTGGATCAACAGCTACCATCCAACCTATAATGAAGCGCCGTGGGGTGGATACAAGCAAAGCGGCATCGGCCGCGGACTCGGAACGTTCGGGTACGACGAGTTTACGGAAGTGAAGCAGATCAATATCAACTTGCAGGTTGGGCCTGTCGGATGGTTTGAGAACTAAACCGAACGGGCGGGATTCATGCAGAAAAGGTCAGTCGGTGTACATTCCGGCTGACCTTTTCGTTTCATCAATTATGGTGAGACATCGGGGCTGCACTAGATCGCTTCCTCGAACTCGATCTCCGGCGGTTTTTCCCGAAACCCTTTTGTCGTGATCAACAGGTAGGCGAGGCCGCAGACCGTCCAGACCAGGCCAAGCGTAATCGATGAAGCGTCGAGGTTCCACCAGAGAAACATCACAAAGCTGGCCCCGAGCAGCGGGAAGAGCAAATACTTTACGAGCGCCAGCGGCGAACGCATTTGTTTGCGAACGATAAAGTAGGCGATGACCGACACATTCACAGCAGTAAAGGCAGTCAGCGCGCCGAAATTAATAAACGACAATGCCGTATCCAGGTCAAACGACATGGCGGTTAACGAAAAGATCCCGATCAAAATGACATCGACAACCGGCGTGCTGAAGCGCGGATGCAGATGGCCGAAGATTTTCTTGGGCAGTACATTCTCCCGGCCCATCGCATACAGCAGACGTGACGCACTGGTATGGGAAGCAAGCCCGGAGGCAATCGTTCCGGTAATCGCTCCGGCCAGGAAAATGGCCTGGAACAGTGCGCCGCCGAGCATATAGGCGATCTCGGGTGAAGCGGATTCCGGATTGTGAAACTTCGAAACATCAGGGAACGCGGCTGTGGCAAAGTAGGAAGCGGTAATAAAAATCATCCCGCCAATCAAGGCGACGAGGAATATCCCGCGGGGAATCGTCTTCGTCGGGTTCACAGCCTCTTCCGTATACGTGGTAACAGCGTCAAATCCCAGGAAAGAGAAGCAGAGTATCGCAGACCCGGCAAACAGGGTCGGCAACGTCATGTTCGAATTGTAAAAGGGCGTCAGCGAAAAAAGCTGTCCGCTGCCCATGCCGCCATTGATGCCTTTGATCGCCAAGGCGACAAACAAGGTGGTAACTAAAATTTGGAAAATAACCAGGAACGTATTGAAGTTAGCCGTCAAATTAATGCTGCGAATGTTGACCAGCGTCAGGAGAAGCGTAATGGAAACGACCCAAATCCAGCCGGGAACACCGGGAAAAGCTGCCGACAGATATATTTTTGAGAGCAGGACGTTAATCATCGGGAGAAACAGATAATCGAGCAGCGATACCCAGCCGACGAGGAAGCCGAGGTGTGGGTTGATGGTTTTTCGCGTGTAAGAATAGGCAGAACCTGCCGTTGGAAAAACCTTGACCATACTCCCGTAACTGGCTGCGGTGAATAGCATGGCCACCAGGGCCAAGATGTACGCGGTCGGGACGTGACCATGGGTCCCTTCTGTGACGATGCCATAGGTGTCAAACACCGTCATCGGCGTCAAATAACCAAGCCCTAGCATGATCACATGGCGCAATTTTAACGTTTTCTTCAAGGAAGGAGCTTGTCCCGGGATGTTGGTGAGTTGCTGCATGATCCATACCCCATTTGCTGTTAGTTTGTAAGCGCTTAATACCTTGCTAATAACGTTCGGCAAGGATATTGCCGTATTCACCTCTCTTCCTTTGCGGCAATGTAAAAACGTGAACGCCCAGGTCCGATCTTGTAGCTTGCAAAAATGATGCCAGTTGTTCGAATAGAAAGCATATACTTGATACTTCGTATGTTAAGAGGATTCATTCATTTTCAATTATTCAATTTTGCATATGTTATGCACAATTTCATAATTGGTTTTCGGTTAAGGGGAGCATGCGCGGATGATCTCCAGACGGGACGTGGGGTATTTTGCTATGTTATAATGCGTTTAAGTGAGGTGTCGGCTATGGAAGAATTGTTGAAGCAATTTTTAACAGAATTGAAAGAATTTCGTCACGAAGTTAACGATCAGTTTGTAAAGCTAGATCATAGACTCGACGCAATGGAACACAGGATCGACAAGGTAGAGGAAAGATTTGATGCTTTGGAACACAGGATCGACAAGGTAGAGGAAAGATTTGATGCTTTGGAAAGCAGGATCGACAAGGTAGACGATAGACTTGATACAATTGAGCAGAAGCTTGGCGACCTTGGGGAAGAGGTTCGCAATTTGACCGTTGAATTTAGAAGCCACTTCAAACATGTCGAAACGGCTTTAGAGCAGCAACAAAAGGTGTTCGAAGTCGTGTCGGACGAATTAAAAGGACAAAGGATAGACATTGAATATCTGGCTTCCAAAACGGGTAGGCATGACATAGAAATAAACAATTTGGTTAAACGATTGCAGTTGTAATAAACTTGCGAGTGAAAAGTTCTCATGCTTAAGAAACCAGCAAATCGGCGTCAATATCAGCCGCAGCCTGCTTGGAACGAATAATTTGGTTAGCGGTAGCTGCGGATTTTGGGCAAACAGCCGAAAAATCGATTTGCGCAAATACGCCGTCACCGTTGTCTCCGACACAATCGACTTGGAGGGCGTGCGAAGATAGCGAAAGAACAGCGCGGGAACTCGGCTGGAAAAGTGTAAGGAGAGGAGTTGCACAAGCCCAGTCGCGATGCAACTGCATATGACGAAACGTTCCATGGCTTCGAGCGTGGCCCGAATGCGCCGACGGTCGGCTTCGTTCTCCACCTGATCCACGGGGTGCACTTCATCCCTGCGAAGATACCAGTTTAGCTTTGGCATCGAAGCGCCCCAGAAGCGGTAGCCGAGAGCACCGATTACTTGTTTCATCTCACGAAAGGTAGATTCGATCTTGAACGGAGAAATAGGTGTAAATATTATTATTGCTTTAGCTTTTTCATTTACTATTGTAAGAGAAGGAATAGAATTAAAAAGGAAAAACATTTGGAACAATTTTTTTGGTAAATGGGTTGCACCCATAAATATTGTGAAACTTCAGCAACGAATTGACAAAACGGATCAAGACAAGTACGTGAAAAAGCTAACGACCAAAGCGTACCTTCTCTTATTTTTGCATGCTCAACTCCACCAACGAGAAGGTCTTCGGGCGATTGCAGACGATATTTTATCAAAGAAATTCCAGCGAGAGTTAGGGCTTGCTGCAAATCAGCAGATGGCTTAAGGTATTTCTCTGGCAAACCTTCGAGCAATGGTTAGGCAGAATGCATTACCAGTCGAATCTTTTCGAATCCATTTAGCTGCAGAAGATCGAGGATATTGCCCAAACGGTCTCCGCCGATAACGAGAATAGAACCCATCGCTTTCGCCTTCCTGTACTGAAGATCAACTTACCATCAATCAAAACATACTATTCCAATAATTTAGTATCAATAATGTGACATGTAACAAGTGTAACATCATGATTTGTCACAAAGATAAACATTCTCCCCAACCCGCTGAAAATATAACATGAAACATACCATATTTATGATTGGCATATATTATGATTCTGATAATTGGACAAAGCAGAAGGAATGGAGGAGAAAAGTACCATGCTGGCAGAATCTGAACAATTAAAGCTAAATGAGCTACGCCAAAAAAATATCTTCGTTTTCAAAGCTTTGCTGATTAGTGGAATATTAGATGCTATGTTCATATTTACCCTGCATTTGCCAATGAATTATATCGCTATCCTTTTGATTCTGGTATTTGGTTTACTTGGTATTTTCAGTTATGGACTATTTTTACGCCATCGCTTGCTTCCTTATCTCCCATATATCACGATCTTCATCATCGGACTTATGATGATGGTCAGTATTATTGGCAGACCCAACCTGACGAACACCTTTGTAGTTTACTTTTTGGCGGCGTTTGCATGTATTTACATGGATCGGCGAGTGATTTTTGCTTCTATCGCAACAGGAAGCGATAAAACGGTTGGGGTAACAAATGAAACAGGAGCTGCGTTTGAGCGAATTTCATCATCCGTTAACGAATTATTGCGTTTTGCCGAAGAACAACATCACTTTATGTCCGACATCGGAACCTCAGCGAAAACCATTGAGCAGTCTACGGGATTGTTGTCATCGGTGAGTGAACAGTCCCAAGCGACGATAGAAGAGCTTTCTGCCACTGTTGAGACGTAGCTCACGAAGAACAGTTTGGCAGTTGAACAATTGAATTCAACCGACCAAGCAATTAAAAAACTGATTATCCGGTAAGCGGGACCTCTGTGGTGACAACACCTGGGACAAGTATTTCTCTTGTCTGGGGGAACAGGGTAATGTACCATAAAAGAAAGTGCTTCGCGCAGCCACGTTTTCTAATCATTTTTCTTATTGAACGGGAGGAAAATGAAGTGAGAGACAGTCTTTGGGCAGTTCAAAAGTTTGATGAGTTTTTTAGCGTCGAGAGAAAGCTTGAACAGGAGTGGGAATTTTACCATTCAAAAGGGAATATTCCTGAGAAAAAACGGACAGAAATTATCTCATCATGGGAACGATGTAAAAGCAAAGGATTAAGCCCTCTCAAAAGCCAATCACCCGTTCTATTTCATGATACCTCTTTACAGCAATTAAGAGAGAATAACGATTTCCTTCTGAAAGTAGCAATCCCCCATCTGGATAATATTTTTCAGGTTTGTTCTGATGTAGCCTGGTATATTGTTGATAAAGAAGGAATTATGCTGGATGCTAGAGCAAATAGTAAGCATTGGAGAATCATGGAGACGTTTCAGGTTATTCCTGGTACGGACTGCAGTGAAAATGCTTCAGGAACCTGTGCCGTTGGTCTGTCATTGAAAACGGGAAAGCCGATACAGGTCTTCTCGGCAGAACATTATTTCCAGGTGTTTCATCCTTATGTCGATTCTGCTGCCCCGATTCGTGATCCAATCAGCAATCAGATTATTGGTGCTTTGCAAGTCGTCACTGAAAAGAATGTGATTCGGGGAC
Source organism: uncultured Brevibacillus sp. (assembly GCA_946402065.1). Lineage (GTDB taxonomy): Bacteria > Bacillota > Bacilli > Brevibacillales > Brevibacillaceae > Brevibacillus_D. Next base: position 26,360 of record CAMIVR010000034.1, read on the forward strand.
ATGACCTGTATTTGATCATCAATCAGGTTAAACAAATCGAGCGCGCCATTGGTCCCAGGATTATGGAGCATAACCTGGCTAGCCTGGAATCCATGTTTCAAATGATTCAAGAACCGTTTCTCATCTTTGACCGCAGTGGAATCATTACCCGACATAATGCTGCTGCTCAATATTATTTGAACGTAAACACTGGAAAGCCGCTTTCCCTGTTCGTGGAACTTCCTAACAACCAAAAAGAATGGGAAGAACTCTTTGAGAGAGGGTTCCAGAGTGTTGCTTACGGAAGAAACCGAAATGAATGGAAGGTGCATACTCAACCTTATCAAATAGATGACAGGGTTTTCGGGGGTATCGCTTTATTTCAAAAGATAAGTTTCTCTATGAGCCCTTCTTCCAGCAAGAACAAAACCAGAACAGTATATCAGTTTCAGGATATTCTCACCGAAGATTCTGCGATGCAGAGAGTTATCCAGTTGGCGAAGAAAGCTGCATTCAGTGAAAAGCCGGTGCTGATTACCGGAGAAACGGGAACGGGAAAAGAGATGTTGGCACAATCCATTCATTCCTTTGGGTCACGACAGACAGGTCCGTTCATCGCCATAAATTGTGGCGCAATTCCGAAAGATTTGGCGGCGAGTGAACTGTTTGGCTATGAGGGTGGAGCGTTTACAGGCGCCAAGTCTAAAGGGAGTAAGGGGAAATTCCTGTCTGCTGACCAAGGCACAATTTTTCTGGATGAGATTGGCGATCTTCCTCTCGAGGTACAGGTATACCTGCTTCGGGTGCTGGAAGAACGTATGGTTGTACCGATTGGAGGCTCGCATCCCGTTCCGATCAACGTCAGAGTCATTGCCGCAACACACAAAGACCTGAAAGAGGAAGTGAAAAAGGGGACTTTTCGTGAAGACCTGTATCATCGGTTGAACGTGATTTTCTTATCTGTTCCTCCTTTACGAGAAAGGCAAAAGGATATCAACCTTTTGATCGATTACTTCCTGACACATCTTCATGAGGGAACGTCAAAACCGGAAATGGACACATCGGTACGGGAGCTGTTGATCTCGTACCCTTGGCCAGGCAATATTCGTCAATTGAAGAATGTGATAGAGAGAGCCATGTTTCATTCCGAACAGAATCGAATAACCATTGATGATTTGCCATATGACCTGTTCGAATCGGTAATAGAAAAAGCAACAAGGAAGGAAATAACGGGAAGAAACAATGATAAAGCGCTACACAATGGGAACCTGCTCAACCGAAAAAAGAAAAAGCTCACCAGAGAGACGATGATAGAAGCATTAAATCAAACAGAGGGCAACATTTCCAAGGCGGCTAGCTTGGTAGGTGTGTCACGTATGACAATCTATCGGAAGCTGCAAGAGTACCAGATTCCACTTGACTGTAACATGTAACATACTGTCACACCAACATGAAACAAGTGTCACATACAGGTTTTTCCGGTACAGACGGATTTCAACAGTGCAGGCTCTTAAACGAGCAGAAACGGCTTTACATGCCGCTTCTGCTCGTTTTTTGTTGAATGGTACGACCATTGGCACAGTTCATGCTCATTTTCATTTGGCAGAGTGTGCACATTCTATCTGCTTTATATGAAAAACCTTACAGGAAGGAGATTGGATATGGGAGTAATGATAACGATCGATAACGGGGGCACATTCACAGATGTTTGCCTCATGGATAAGGAACAAGTGGTTATTACCAAGACACTTACTACCCCATTTGACTTAACCAAATGTTTTATCGATGTTTTGAGAGCGGTTTCAACGAAAAGGTATGGTCAGGAGAACCTGCAAAAGCTTCTTTCAGAGGCAGACTCTATTCGTTATTCTACCACTGCCGGAACGAACGCCATCGTCCAGAAAAAAGGTCCGCGACTGGGATTGATACTGGCAAAAGGGAAAAATCCATCCATCCTGCAAGAGACGGATGATGAGAGAAGCATGTTCTCTGCAATGGTTCACGACAGAGTGGCTACCGTGGATCCTGAAGAGTCGGTCGAAGAGTTGGAGGCAAGTGTGGTAAGAGTTGTCAATCAGTTATTGGCCTCTGGAACAAACCGTTTGGTTGTGAGTTTAAGCGGACAGGATTTGATCGAAAAGGAAAATGTGATTAGAAAAATCATGCTTCAAAAATATCCGCGTCACTTGTTGGGTGCTGTTCCAGTCCTTTTCTCCCATGAGCTCACCGAGGACCACGATGACAAAAAACGAACATGGAGCGCGCTGATTAATTCATTCTTGCACCCTGGTATGGAACGGTTTCTCTACAATGCGGAAAATGTGTTGAGATCATCCCGGGTAAAAAATCCATTGCTTATTTTTCATAATGACGGAAATTCGGCAAGGGTGGCAAAAACAACAGCGATTAAAACCTACGGGTCAGGACCGCGCGGCGGAATGGAAGGAACCAAAGCACTTGCCCAGCATTACAAGCTTCCCGCCCTTTTAACACTTGATGTAGGAGGAACCACTTCAGATATTGGTCTTATACGCAACGAGAAAATCAGCGAAAATCTATACGGTGAAATTGAAGGAATACCCACTTCTTTTCGCTTGAGTGATGTCATCAGTGTGGGTGCAGGAGGAAGCTCCATATTGAAGGTGAATGCGGAACAGATACAGGTTGGTCCCGAAAGTGTTGGAGCAGCCCCGGGTCCTGCTTGCTTCGGACGGGGTGGACAGGAACCAACAATCACAGATGCTAATCTGTTAATGGGCATTCTGGATGCCAGCTCTTATTTTGGCGGAAATATGGTACTTGATGAGAGCAGAGCAAGGGCAGCCATTGAAGAAAAAATTGCCAAGCCGTTAGGAGTAAAAATGGAAGCAGCCTTGCTTGCGATGGAGAAGGCTTATGAGAATAAGATTGCTGAGGGTTTGGCGCATTATTACGAGCGTTCTGAACCAGTTACATTGCTTGCATTTGGCGGAGCGGGTCCAATGAATGCTTGCGGGGCTGCGGAAGCCGCAGGAATAGACTCCATCATTGTTCCGCGAATGGCTGCTGTGTTTAGTGCTTTTGGAATCAGTTTCAGTGATATTGCACACGAATATCAAGCCAGCCTGCACGATTGGACAGAAGGAACGCTGCAAGCAAAAATCAGTGAGCTTCAAATGAGGGCAGAACGGGATATGTATGCGGAGGGATATGCGCTCTCCGAATGCCATACCGATATTCAGGTATTACTGGTAAAAGGATCGGAAGCAAGAGCGATTGGGGTAGATGAGGTTCCAGGTTATGTGGAAGAGCTGAATGATGCAGACGATGTTCAGCTTCATCTCAGAATCGTCAAGCCGATTTCTCATTTTGCTTTTCAGTCAAAACATCAGACGAAGCAACAACCCCCAACTCCGGAACGTTATCAACGGATGCTGCAAAAAGATGGGAAATGGGCTCAGATTCCTGTTTATGATTTCGGAAAAATGACAAATGGCGTTTTTGGTGAAGGACCAGCATTGATTGAAGACCCGTTATTTACATGCAGGATTCTGAAGGGGTGGACATTCCAGGTGAACGAAAATCTGGATATTTTTATCAAAGACGAAAGGAGAAAAGCAGAATGAAAGTAAAAATGACCGAGTATTTGGAGATTGACCTTCTGAAAGAACAATGGTGTTGCCGGGTCTGCAATCACGAAATCCACTCTGCCCGTGAAAATTACAAAGAAGGTCTCCTGGTGTATGTCAGAGACCCTCGAGAGATTCATCGTCCGATCTTAGACCCGGAGCGTTATGAGTTTACGTTCGCTCCTGATCCGAATTGGGTTCAGATCATCGAGTATTATTGTCCACAATGCGCCACAATGATGGAAGTGGAATATCTCCCGCCTGGCCATCCTCCGAAATATGATATGCAATTTGATATTGATGCCATGAAGGCGAGAAAAATAGGCTCTGGGAAGGAGGCAACAAAGTGAGACGAATCAGTGTAGACATCGGCGGTACATTTACGGACTGCTTTTTGGTTTGGGATGAGCACTATCTTGAAACAAAGGCGTTAACTACACACCATAACCTTGCTTTAGGATTTATGGACGCATTGAAGCAGGGATGCCAGACACTTGATCTGGATATTCGCAGCGTTTTGTCACAGGTGGATTCGGTTCGATATGCGACGACACTTGGAACCAATACGTTGATTGAGCGTAAAGGTCCCAGAGTCGGACTGTTGACTTCTGCCGGCTATGAATCATCCGTTCCGATAAGCCGAGGGCGGGGATATGGCGATGGGTTATCCCCTCTTGAACAGCATGATTTGGCTTCCGCCCATCGGCCAGAGCCTTTAGTTCCGATGAGCATGATTGTCGGAGTAAAAGAGAGGATCGATTACAAGGGCAGCATTGTTCTTCCATTAAACGAAGAGGATGTTCGAAAGCAGATCAGGGTTCTCGTCGATCGTGGAGCACAGGCAATTGTTGTCGCCCTGATGAACTCCGTTGTGAATCCGGTACATGAGAGAAGGATTGAAGAAATCATCCTGGATGAGTACCCCGCGCATATGCTGGGAGCCATACCGGTCATTCTGTCTCATCAGGTGGTAGGCCGTAAAGGAGAGTATGTCAGAGCCACTTCGTCCATCCTTGATGCCTATTTACACGGTCAAATGTATCATGCGCTAAGTTCTCTGGAAATGACTTTGCGTGAATACGGCTACCAGAAACCGATGCTGGTGGTTCACAATACAGGCGGAATGGCACAGCTGAATTCGACTCACGCCCTTCAAACCATCCATTCCGGACCTACCTCGGGAATCGATGCTGCGGAACATCTGGCAAAAGAGTTTGATACGGGCAAGCTGATTTGTATGGATATTGGCGGAACGAGCTGTGATATTGGTCTGGTTGTAGGGGAAGGAATTCGCTTTTACGATTTTAGCCCGGTGATCGATCGCTGGCTGGTGAGTACTCCCATGCTTCATTTGAACATTATCGGTGCTGGCGGCGGCTCCATTGCCAGATATGATTCCATTTTTCATACGATTGAGGTTGGACCAACCAGCGCAGGTTCTGATCCTGGACCTGCTTGCTACGACAGAGGCGGCATGGAGCCTACTGTCACCGATGCGGACCTCATTTTGGGTTATCTTGATCCAGAGCATTATGCGGGTGGAACAATCAAACTGAATAAAAAACGAGCAGAATTTGCTGTTCGTGAACAAATTTGTGATGAGACCGATTTGACGTTGACAGAAGCTGCCAGACAAATCAAAAAGAAAGTAGACACCAATATGGCTCATGCCATCGGACAGGAAATGGGCATCAAGGGATATGATCCGAAAGACTTTACATTGCTAGCCTATGGTGGAAACGGAGCACTTCACTGCTGTGGAATTGCCAATGAATTAAATATTGACCGAATTTTCGTACCGCCATTTAGTCCGATCTTTTCGGCATTAGGCGCAGGGATTATGAATCAGCTTCACATCCATGAACGGAACGTGTTTCTCAATATTTACGATCCCAATACGCGCACGCTGTTCCAGCAATACGATCTGTTCAACTCCATTGTGGAAGAACTGGAGCGAGCTGGTAAAGAAGATTTGATCAGGCAGGGAATGAAGCAGGAGGATATTTGCTTTCGTCTGGAATTGGATATGCGTTATGGGAATCAGGTTGCAGAGACGTCAGTTATTAGTACCACTACACGTTTACATCACTTGGAGGATGTGTTCCAGCTTATTGAAACATTCAGTAAAAATTACGAGGAGCGGTTTGGTCAGGGAAGTCAATCCCCTGAGGCTGGAATCCGCATCAATACGATTCGGGTGATTGCTTATGTCGAGTTGGAGACTGTTCCTTTCCATAATCAGCAAAATAGCAAGGGTGGAGACGCCATACCGTTTGCTCATCGTACCTGTTATTTTGTCGGCATGGAAAATCCGATCGTAACCCCGGTATATGATGCGGACAAAATGGAATCAGGGACATGCTTGCAAGGACCGGCAATTATCGAATCACCCAGAACCAGCTATCTGGTAGAACCCGGTTGGCAAATAATCATGGGTGAACAAAGGTCGGCCTGGATAACCCGTGTAAAGAAGGAACAAAACACAAATCATGGATAAAAAAGGAGTGAGGATGGATGGAGCGAACACAGCGTGAAAAGGAGTTAGTGGAAAAATTTTTGCAGGATACTACGTATTTTCGTGCACCAGATCCAAAAATCATCTACAACCACTGTCTGGAGCCGATTACGGAGCGGGAAGCAGCAGCGATCCAAACGGTCTCAAACAATACGATCAGTTTGGTTCGGAGCAAACTGCAGGCGGCTGCTGCGGAAACATGCGAAATGCTGAAGCAGACTGGTGCAGCTCCGGGAGCTAAATGGGGAGACTTGATAACGGCAATTTATACGGAGAGCGGAGATTTGTCGATTGCCAGTTCACAAGGAATTGTTCTGTTTTCTACAACTGCCCAATATGCAGTCAAGTTTACACGCCAGTATTGGGTGGACGATCCAAGTGTCGGGGTCTATCCTGGTGATGCTTTTATGCACAACGACGCTCGTTACGGAGGTGTCCATAACGCAGACCACAGCATGATGCTTCCCATCTTTCACGACGGTCAATTGATCGCCTGGGCGGGTGTTGTTGTTCACGAAGGGGAGAATGGCGCAGTGGAGCCGGGTGGGGTTCCTTCCCTGGCCGAATCCAAATTTATGGAGGGCCTGATGATTTCTCCCATCAAGATTGCTGAGAATTACACCTTGAAAAATGATATTGTCACCTTTCTGCAAAACTCGGTTCGGGAGCCCAAATTACTCCTGCAGGATTTGAAGGTAAGATTAACCGCAACGATTCGACTGCAGCAGCGAATTGAGGAGGCGATTAATGAATTTGGAGTGGATGCGGTTGTTGCGACCATGCGTAAAACACTGGATGACTCCGACCGTGAAGTGCGCCGCCGAGTCTCGCAATGGCAGGATGGAACCGTTCGTTCGATGGTTGTTTTGGATGGAACACTTCGGGAGAATGTTCTGTGCAAAGGAGAATTGGAGATTACGAAAAAAGGAGACACCCTGCATTTTGATCTCACTGGAACCTCTCCGGAATTCGCCAATCGAGCGTTTAATGCGAATTATATTTCCTTGATAGGTGCCTTTTCATCCGCATTTCTGTTCTATGTCTGGCCGGATTTACCGCGAAACCAGGCCGTCTTGAACTCGATGAAGGTCACAGTCGGACAGCGCTCTTTGTATAACTGCTCATACGAAACGCCAAGTGCACAATGTATGGCGAGTGGCTTTCCGTTTCTGATGGCGATTCAGCACGGTTTGGCTAAATTCCTGTACAGTGCCGAAGAGCGCTATACGCAAATCATGGCACCGATGTATGACATGATTACAACCTTTTTATATGGAGGTGTAACACAAAACGGTGAGATTGTCGGGAATATAGCTGCAGACCTTAACGCGATGCCTAGTGGTGGCCGTGAGCAGATGGATGGAGAGCATGCTCTGACGATCAGTGTCGGAGCGATGGCGGATCAAGGGGAACAGGAGCTGTTCGAGGAGGATTTGCCGTGGATGCACCTGTCGAGAAGACTGTTACAGGATAATCAGGGCTTTGGCAAGCATCGCGGCGGTTCGGGCTATCAAATGATCGTAGCGGTAAAGGATACTCCGTTCTTTGGATTGATGTCCACAACCATTGGCTCCAAGTTTCCTACCGTAACTGGACTGTTTGGCGGATACGGCTGTCCGACCTATCCGCTAGCCAAAGTAAAAGGGGTTAATGTGTTTACAATCATGCAAGAAAATCCCGATCTGTTTTCGTTTACGATTGAAGAAATCATGAATCAACGTCCTTTTGAGGGAGCCACTTATTCGACTCATCATCGCGGAATGGGCTTTGAAGTCGTGCAAGAGGGTGAGCTGTATATGCTTACACAAGGAACAGGTGGGGGTTACGGCGATGTGCTTGACCGCGATCCGGGCATGGTACTGAAGGATCTGGAAGAAGGTATTATTTCCGACTACGTGGCTCAAAGCATCTATCACGTGGTCTATGACCCGGCTACTTTTGCTCTGGATATGGATGCAACCAGGGAAAAACGGAAGCAAGAACGGGAAAATCGGAAGCAAAGAGGTACGTCCTACAGCGAATTTCTGGAAAAATGGGTTACACCTGAACCTCCTGCTCATCTGCCCTGGTATGGCAGCTGGGGAGACAAGCATGTGATCTACGCTGGCTCACCCGAGAATAAAATGGCATCCGACAACCTTCAATCTGTATACTTGCCTGATCCAAAAGATGTTCGTATCGCACAACTGGAAGATCAACTCAAGCAAGCCGTAAACAAGTAGAGCTGCTGGTGTCAGCCAAAGGGGGAAGTTCGATTGAATGTAAACTTTCAACGTTTTTTCTTGATCCACCCACAACAAGAGAGGAAGGTCTGGCTTGACTTTCATGATTATGCCAATAAACTGTTTGCTCAAGATGCCGAAGACTTCTGGCTCAACCCGATGCAGTATATCTTTGCCGTCAAACAGGCACAAGGCATGCTTCGATCAGACATTTTGAGTATCCCGATTATCCGTTTCTTTGAAAACTGGCTTCGCATTCATCCGGAAGCGTTGGAGAAATGGAAGGGGAAGAAGCCGACTTTTGTCTGCAAAAAGATTCTGACAGAGGAAGAACCGCTTCAGGTTCTGCTTGAAGTAACGAACGGACTGAAAAATTTGTATCCCGAACAACTCCCTTTGGTTCTTGTGCTTTCTTCTCCCGGTCAATGGCTGCGTTTGATTCAAAACCATCTGTCAGAAGAGAAAGCAACCTCTTTTGATTCAGAAGCGATCGAGAGCGTAGCGATCTATCTTGCTGACTTTTTGCGGCATTTTTCGACATCAGGCATTTCAGCCATTCTTTTCGAGGACCAGGATGACGAGTTAGTTTGTTTAAATGAATGGGGGGAGCTTGTTCAACCGGTGATAAACGTGGGGAAACATTATCAATGGTCTACAGGTATCAGACTGAAAAGCGATGTTGCCGAAGATGTTTTGCAATCACTCTCTAGCCTTGACTTTATCCTGTTTGCTGATGCCAGTCCGTCAGCCATTCACTCTCTTTGGCAACAAGGTCTGGCTCACATAGGTGGGGGACTGAACGAGAATTTTTGGAATCAGGGAGAGATATTTCCGTCTTCAGATTCGCGTGGACTCGCTTTTGGAACAATTCCAGCAATGGCACAACCGGAAAAAGTGCTTGAGCGTTTAAGGGAATTTCGAGATGCGGATAGAAAGGAAGGATAAAGATGATTGAAGAGGGGACACTTCTCTGGGAACCAAGCCAGACCTGGAAGGAAAACGCCAATATAACGGCATTTATGAACTGGTTGAATGTGAAAAAGGGCCTTGATTTCCACGATTACCAAGCACTTTGGCAGTGGTCAGTGGATGAGGTGGAGGATTTCTGGCAGTCGATCTGGGACTATTTCGAAATCAAATCCTCGCAGCCATATCGTTGCGTACTCGAAAATAGTGATATGCCCGGCTCCGTATGGTTTCCGGGAGCACGTGTGAATTATGCCAAATACATGTTAAAAAACTGGGATTCGGATAAGACGGCAGTTTATTATCTTTCAGAAAATTCTCCGGTAGGTCAATTGACCTTCCGGGAATTATCAAGCAGGGTTTTGATTCTGGCGAATGAATTGCGCAGGTTGGGTGTTCAACCGGGTGAACGTGTGGTAGCTTACATGCCGACGATTCCGGAAGCATTGATCGCTATGCTGGCAACGATGAGTATTGGGGCGGTCTGGTCCAGCTGTTCTCCGGATTTCGGAACGAAAAGCGTATTGGATCGTTTTCAACAGCTGGAGCCCAAGGTCTTGTTTGCGGTGGATGGCTACCGCTACGGTGGAGGAAGCTTCGACAGACGAGAAGAGGTGCAGGCAATAAGACAGGGGCTTCCCAGTTTGCAGCACACGATCTATCTTCCCTATCTGCTTCCGACAGGAAAACCGCAACTCGCTGACGGAGAATATCTGTGGGGGGACCTGTTGAACAAACCGGAAATTCCATTCGCTCAATTTGAGTTTGAAGATGTGCCGTTTGAGCATCCGCTATGGGTTTTATTCTCTTCGGGTACAACCGGTATCCCCAAAGGAATCGTTCACAGCCATGGTGGAGTTTTGCTTGAAATATACAAGACGACTACATTCCATGCCAATCTTGGGCCGGAATCCTGCATGTTCTTCTATACGACCACAGGGTGGATGATGTTTAACATGCTCGCCGGTGCGTTGTTAACGGGAGCATCCATCGTGTTATATGATGGAAATCCCGGTTATCCTCACATCGGGATACTCTGGGAAATTGCTGAAAAAACGGGAGTTACCTTCTTCGGTGCGAGCCCGACCTATGTGAATCTGATGGTGAAAGCAGGTCTATCTCCCAAACAAAAATATGATCTCTCCAAACTGGAAAGTGTCCTGCTATCAGGTTCTCCTTCGACACCGGAAACGTTTCGGTGGGTTTATGAAAATGTCAAAAAAGATTTGTGGCTAACATCTCAAAGTGGCGGAACGGATATTGCTTCCGGCTTCGTAGGGGCTATCCCCATCGAACCCGTTCATGCCGGAGAAATTCAGGTGCGAATGCTTGGCGTACATGTTCAGTCATATAACGACGATGGACAGCCGATTGTTGACGAGATCGGTGAATTGGTAGTGACCAAGCCGATGCCATCCATGCCGATCTATTTTTGGAACGACAAAGAGAACAGACGCTACATGGAGAGCTATTTTGATGTGTTTCCGGGTGTTTGGCGACACGGTGACTTTCTCAAAATCACGTCAAGAGGAACATGTGTCATCTACGGGCGTTCAGATTCTACCCTGAACAGGTATGGAGTACGAATTGGCACCAGTGAAATCTATCGAGCTGTTGAGGCATTGGAAGAGGTGCAGGACAGTCTGATCGTCAATCTGGATTTACCGCAAGGACGCTTCTTCATGCCGCTTTTTGTTGTCCTCAAGCAAGGGTTTTCCCTGGATGAGGCCATGATTGGCAAAATCAATGACAAAATCAGAAGCGATTGTTCTCCAAGACATGTGCCCGACAAAATCTATCCGATTCCATCTGTCCCGTACACATTGACAGGCAAGAAGATGGAAGTTCCGGTCAGAAAAATTCTCATGGGCATACCGGAATCCAAAGCCGCCAATCGGGGGGCGATGGCAAACCCGAGCTCTCTTGATTATTTTGTGAATTTTTTGCAACAAAACAATGACTACAGTCTATTGGATGAAAACAAATAGACGGGAGGTTTATCTGAATGAAGAGCCAAGCAAATGTGATTGGTGTAAGCATGGTGAAATTTGAGAAGCCAGGAAGGAGTGAGCCTTATGAAATCATGGCAGCAAAAGCAATCACGGGAGCGCTGGCTGATGCGGGGATTGATATGTCAGACGTCGAGCAAGCATATGCCAGCTACGTTTATGGAGAGAGCACATCTGGTCAAACAGCTTTATATCAAGTAGGAATGACAGGCATTCCCATTATGAATGTAAACAATAATTGTTCATCAGGGTCAACTGCCCTTTACATGGCGCGACAGGCTGTGGAATCTGGCGCAATTGATTGTGCCCTTGCTTTTGGATTTGAAGAAATGCAGCCGGGAGCCTTAGGTGAGCATTGGACCGATCGAACATCACCCTTCCAATGGATTCAAAATCGGTTCGATCAATTAAACCGTGAGTTACCGAATGGTCCCGGCGCAATAAAGGTATTTGGAGCTGCTGGTTTGGAATATCTGGAAAAATATGGTGCGAATCCTGACATATACGGGAAAGTAGCTGTAAAATCGAGGCAGCATGCCGTAAACAATCCGTACTCCTTGTTCACAAAAGAGCTCCAATTAGATGAAGTCATGAATGCCCCTGCCATATACCCGGGCTTGACGCGATTAATGGCGTGTCCACCGACATGTGGAGCAGCAGCGGCAATTGTTTGCAGCGACCGCTTTGCAAAAAAACATAATGTTCATAAGACGGTGAAAATAATTGCCCAATCGATGACAACGGATTTACCTAACAGCACGGAAGACAATCAGCATTTGGTCGGCTGTGATATGACCGCGCGTGCGGCCGAGCAAGTATATGAAAAAGCCGGTATCGGCCCAGAGGATGTCGATGTCGTGGAGTTGCACGACTGCTTTACACCTAATGAGGTCATTACCTACGAAAGATTAGGACTTTGCGGGGAAGGAGAGGCCGAGAAGCTTATCAATAGCGGAGACAATACGTATGGGGGGAAATATGTCATCAATCCATCCGGTGGATTAATGTCGAAGGGACACCCGCTTGGCGCCACTGGTTTGGCGCAATGTACGGAATTGGTTTGGCATTTAAGAGGAGATGCAGGAAAACGCCAGGTAGATGGGGCGAAAATTGCCCTTCAGCATAACCTTGGTCTTGGCGGCGCATGTGTTGTGACAATGTACAGCAGGGGATAAAAAATTTCACCATTCCAGGAAGGGGATTATGATTATGAATGATAAGAATATTACGGTTGCAGGCAGTGGTGTTTTGGGAAGTCAGATTGCTTTTCAAACAGCATTTCATGGATTCAATGTAACAGTATACGACATCAATGATGAAGCCATAGAACGTGGAAAGGATCGAATCGTGAAATTGAAACCGCACTATCAAGCGGATTTAGGGGCTAGTGAAGAAGAAGTCAATGCTGCTTATAACCGCATTTCTTTTTACAGTGATTTATCAAAAGCAGTGTCGGATGCCGATCTTGTGATTGAAGCCGTAGCTGAAGTGGTTCAAATCAAGACCGACTTTTACAAGAAGTTAGGCAAAGCAGCTCCCGAAAAGACCATTTTTGCGACGAACTCTTCTACGTTATTGCCAAGTCAGTTTGCCGAAGCGACAGGACGACCGGAAAAATTTTTAGCATTGCACTTTGCAAATGAGATTTGGAAAAACAATACGGCGGAAATCATGAAACATCCAGGAACCGATCAGAAAGTGTTTGATGATGTCATTGCATTCGCAAAAGCAATCGGTATGGTGGCATTGCCTCTACACAAAGAGCAGCCAGGCTATATCCTAAATACTTTATTGGTTCCTTTTTTAGAAGCCGCTATGACTCTCCTGGTTAGAGAAATAGCCGATCCGGAAACAATCGATAAAACCTGGATGATCGCAACAAAATCACCCATGGGTCCTTTTGTCATTTTAGACATGGTAGGAATTAATACCCCGTATCATATTGAACTGGCAAAAGCCGAAGCGACTGGTAACCCAGAGTTCAAAAAAATTGCTGAGTTATTAAAGTCTGAGTATATCGATAAGGGGAAACTTGGAAGGGAAACAGGAGAAGGATTCTACAAATATCCTAATCCCAACTTTATCAAACCTGACTTTTTAAAGGGCTAAAGGGGGGACTAAAAATGGAAATGAATAAAGCACAGCAGTTGGATGGAAAGATTGCTCTTGTAACCGGAGCAGCGGGAGGTCTGGGATCAGCCATCTCCCAAGGACTTGTTCAAGCGGGGGCAAAAGTAATGATCACAGATATTCTTGAGGATCGTGGACAATCCCAGGCATATGAGCTTTCCAAAGGAGCATTCCTGTAATGAATTAATTTGAGGTTTGAGAAAAGAAAAGTACCCCT
>CAMIVR010000035.1 GCA_946402065.1 uncultured Brevibacillus sp.
TTCGGCAAATAAAACGGCATGCCCGGCGCCTCTTCGGAAAACATGAACAGGTCCAGTTCTTTGCCCAATTTGCGGTGGTCGCGTTTTTTCGCTTCTTCGATGAAATGCAGATATTCATCCAAATCCGCTTTTTTCGGCCAAGCCGTACCGTAGACGCGCTGCAGCACCTGGTTTTCGGAGTTGCCGCGCCAGTACGCGCCTGCCACGCTCATCAGCTTGAACGACTTGATATGGCCAGTGGACGGCAAATGCGGGCCGCGGCACAGGTCGAAGAATTCGCCCTGCTCGTAGATCGTAATCTCCGCATCCTCTGGCAGGTCGCGGATCAGCTCCAGCTTGAGATGGTCGTTCAGCTCCTGGAAAATCGCGATCGCTTCTTTGCGGCTGACGACTTTGCGGCGAATCGGCAGGTCTTCTTTGGTGATGCGCTCCATCTCGGCTTCGATTTTGCCCAGATCTTCGGACGAAATGGCCACCGGAATATCCATGTCGTAATAGAAGCCGTCCTGGATGACAGGACCGATCCCAAGCTTTACCTCGCTGCCGTAGATCCGCTTTACCGCCTGGGCCAGCAAGTGAGCTGTACTGTGACGATATACTTCCAGGCCCTCGGCTGAGTCGAGCGTGACGACCTCGACTGCGGCATCCACCTCAATTTGGGTGTATACATCAACAACCTTGCCGTTGATTTTTCCGGCAATTGCCTTTTTCTTCAAGCTTGCACTGATTGAAGCCGCGATATCCTCAATTGTGCTGCCCGCAGGATATTGACGTACTGCTCCATCGGGGAATGTTACATTAATCTGTGACACGTGATTACTTCCCTTCCTTAATAAAATAAAAAACACTCATCCCCAAAAAGGGACGAGTGTAATTCGCTCGTGGTACCACCCTACTTCAGACTGATCAGAAACCTGATCAATCCCTCGGCTTGATAACGGGTAACCCCGGCTGATCGATACTTAAGGACGAAGCCCCGTTCCCGACAGCTACTCAAAGGTGGTAGATCGTTACTTGTGCGCAGCGGGCTCGCAGCCTAGGCCCACCTCTCTTTGGCGTCAACATAACGTCCATGTCCTTCTCAGCGTATTTGGCGTGTCATGCACTGTTTCTATGTATTATATGTGAGTGGGCTGATTCAAGTCAAGTGAGCTGATTTCCAGCAATCCTTGCTTGAGCAAACAGTGCGTACACGCAGTGCAATAAACCAGCCGCTCTTCATAGATCGTCTCCAGCGTCTGCAGCAGCGATTTGGACGGATCGAGCGAGTGCAGAATGATTTTCTTCGGCGACAACGTAATCAGGGCACTGATGACATAATCTTCTTCACGGCAATTTTGCTCGACGGCGCTAAGCATGTAATCGAGCTGGGATATGGAAATGGGTTGTTCGTCAACGTCAAAAAACAATATTTCTTTCTTCTCTCCCTGCAGCAGGTGGACAATGTCGTAGCGCGGTTCCTGCATGGCGATAAAATAGCGCAGCAGTTGCACAAACTCTTTGTACTGCAGCTCCTCCATAAAATCGTCAATGCCCGCATCCGCGGCTTCCTGTAAAAACTGCACGTACTCTTTCAGGCGAAAACGAACAAAACCGTCGACATCAATGACGTTCTCGTCCTGCAAATGGGCAAACGCTTTTTTGTAAATTTGCGTTCGGCGGTGTTCCCGCCGCTCACACTCCGGCAGCTCCATATGGATAAACGGGCGCACCTCTTCCCATTGATGGGCTGGCTTGTCAGGAGTTTTTCGCTCGACATAGTGTTTCATCAGCCAAGGCTCCAGGGTCCGGACAATCCAGTCAGCGACTACGATGGCAACGAAAGAGCGCACGATATCCCGCGTTTGCAGCGTATACTCTTCGTTGCTCCAGCTGATAAAGCGGAAGACGTGCTGCTTCCCCTGGGTAAACTCGCGAAATTCAATCGTTACCGGGTCCGTGTGGACTTTTTGCCGCAATGCAAAAATCGTCGAGCGAAACGTTTCGATGTAAGCAAGGTTATCCTGGAGGAAAACGGAGATCGTCTGCACACTTTTCACCTCCAACCGTCGTGTACTTACAGTATATGTCCTGCGTTCGACGATATACTTTTTCGGCGGTTGGTAAATCACACATGTCACCAGGCGCTTAAATCCGTCATCTGTCAATCTGACGAGCCAGGTCTTGCTCATTCGAAATGAGAAAACTTGGCTACGCCAAGCCTTTCGGCGTAGCCTTAGTTAGGCCGGGGAATCCCCGACCCATGCTTTAGTTTTGCATGACAAAATCATTCTCCGCCATTTCGCCTTCGTGGAACACGCGCAGCGTTTCGTAGCGCGTGTTGCGCTGTGCCGGAATTTTTCCCGCCTCGCGAATCAGCTGGAGAATCAGATTGGTGTTCACTTTATGCGTACATTTGGCCGCCGAGACGACGTTCTCTTCCATCATCGTCGAACCGAAATCATTGGCGCCGTAAGACAGCGACAGCTTGCCGAATTCAGGGCCTACCGTCACCCAGGACGATTGAAAGTTCGGAACGTTGTCAAGCATCAGGCGGCTGATGGCCAGCGTCTTCAAATACTCTTCCGGCGTGTTGTTGACCGCCTTCATATTGGTGTTGTCCGGCTGGAACGTCCAGGTGATGAACGCCGTAAAGCCTTTTGTCTCATCCTGCGCCTCGCGTATGCGCATGAGGGAAAGCACCCGCTCCTCCATCAATTCGCCAAAACCAATAACCATCGTGGCCGTTCCCGGCAAACCTGCACGATGGGCTGCTTTTTGCGTATTGATCCAGTCTTGCCAGGAGCCTTTCAAACGAGAGATTTTGCGGCGCGTGCGGTCGTCGAGGATTTCCCCGCCTGCCCCCGGCAGCGAATCAAGTCCGGCTGCTTTCAGCTGCACGAGCACTTCTTCAATGGACAGGCCCGATACCTGCGCCATTTTTTCGACCTCCGCCGTCGAGAATGAATGCATCGTAATCCGGGGGAATCTGCTTTTGATTTTGCGCAGCAGGTTCAGATAGTAATCAAGCGGCAGATCAGGGTTTGTCCCCCCCTGCATGAGAATCTCCGTGCCGCCTACATCGACCGTTTCCTGAATTTTTTCCAGAATCGTTTCATCCGGCAGCACGTATCCTTCTTTGGACCCAGGCGGCCGATAGAAGGCACAAAAGCGGCAGTACGTATCGCAGATATTGCTGTAGTTGATGTTTCGGCCAATGACAAACGTCGTGATTGGCTCGGGATGCCATTTGCGCATAACCTGATTGGCTGCATGCCCGATCTTCTCGACCTCGTTGCTGTCAAACAGAGCCAAACCGTCTTCAAGCTGCAGGCGCTCCCCGGCAACGGCCCGTTCAAGGATTTTGTCTATCAATCCAAACCCCTCCTCTGAAGCTTACTCGAATCCTATCTGTTCGTATACTTCCGGTTCCCAGTAAATGACGCATTGCGCCAATGGCAGGTTAATTTCCCTCGCACCATTCGGCTGACCATTAAAATAAATAATTTCCGTCACTGTCACGCGCTCGCCGCGGATGACAATTTCGCCTTTTAGTTGTTGCTTTATACCGTCCGGTGCGTAAAACAGCACTTGTCCTGCGCCAATATCTTTCATAACAACCTCCGATAGTGTATGGGAATACTTTAATAGTAGATGACTATCCGACGAGCGTCAACGGGTTCTACTTGGCTGCGATATCTAGTATAATGGTTGTACGAAGCGTTTCGCCAAAGGAGAAGCTCATGTTCGATACCATCACGGAAATCTTTATGCAGTACGGCTTATGGGGGCTATTTAGCCTTTCATTTCTCGACGCAATCATTCTGCCAATCCCGCCATTCTTTTTGCAAATCGGGATGAGCCTGCTCGCCCCTGCCTCTGCCCTGCAGTACGCGACCGTCGCGTTTACCGGATCGGTGCTCGGCGCCCCGATTGGTTATCTGCTGGGGAAGTGGCTGGGAAAACCGCTCATGCACAAGGTGGTCCCGGCAAAATGGGTGAATTCGGCGACAAACCTCTTTGAAAAAGACGGCGATGCTGCCGTGCTGATCGGCTCCTTTACTCCCATTCCGTTCAAGGTCTTTACCATTTTAAGCGGCGTGTTCGGCTATTCGCTCACAAAGCTGATGCTCTTCGCCATCATCGGCCGCGGCTTGAAGTTCTACCTGATCGGATTGCTGTTTTACTTTTACGGCGAACAGGCAAAGGCATTGCTTGACCAATATTTGGAAGTGGGGCTGTTGTCCATCGCCGTGATCTTGGCCATCGGCTGGTTTATCATGAAAAAGCGTCAAAAAAAATACCTCTCATAAAGCAGAGAACAGCCCTGTTAGGCTGTTTTTTTCTTTGGTCAAACACCTAATTCCCCCCTCACAATATATTGATATTGTATACCTTATCTGGGGGGGGAAATTATGGCCGTTATTCAAGCAAATAGCTCTGATATCGCCTTGCTCGCACGATTGATGCGGGCAGAAGCCGAAGGGGAAGGCGAGCTCGGCATGCTGATGGTCGGCAACGTTGGCGTCAATCGGATCTTATCGAATTGTCTCGACTTTAAGGGCATTCGTACGATGAGTGACATGGTTTATCAATCTCCCGGCGGTTATGAATCCGTAACGAAGTCCTACTTTTACCAGCCCGCCCGCGAGAAGGACAGACGCCTGGCGAGACGAGCAATTGGTGGCGAACGGACGCATCCTGCGGAAAATTCCCTGTGGTTTTTCCGACCTACCGGTGAGTGTCCAGCCACCTGGTGGGATCAGACGAATGTAGGGCGCTACAAGGCCCACTGCTTTTATGCCCCGACGCCGCAAGATTGCCCCAGAGTATTTTAGAGGATTGTAAAGGAGAGGAATTCATGTATCAGGGTACAGCAAATCTTCTGCAGACCAGCTATCAAAATCCCTATCCGCAGTACGACCAGTACTACAGCTATCCGTACCAGCAGCAGCAAGTCGTTCCGCCGCAGCCGAGCGGCTCTTATATCCCTGGCGTTCCCGGGCCTGGCGGAACAGCCGCTACGCCGTTTTTCGAGCAAACGTACATCGAGAACATACTCCGGATGAACCTCGGAAAAGTCGGCACTTTTTACATGACGTATGAAAACAACTCACAGTGGAATGCAAAAGTATTCAAAGGCGTTCTTGAAGCGGCCGGTCGTGATTTCATCATTATTAGCGATCCGAGTACAGGCAAACGTTTCCTGCTGCGGATGATCAACTTCGACTACGCCACCTTTGACGAAGAACTGAACTACGTCGCTCCGCCGCTCCCGCCAGGTGTCATGCGTTAATCTTCTGCAAGCGATGCCAGTCTCTACTTGACCAAAAAGCATTCTCGACTGCCAGAGAATGCTTTTTGGCTTTGTCTTGCCTATTTTTTCAATGCGGACAGATCCAGATGATAGTATAAGCCATCGTGAAACAGCACGCCTTTTGTGAGCAGTTCTTTGATCACGTACGCCGTCAACTCGTGGGAAATGCCTGCGAGCTTGGCGATCTCGGTGTCCGTGAACCGCAGGTCAAGCTTGATTTTATGGCCGCTGCGCTGTCCATGCTCATTAGCGAGCGTGATCAGCGTCTTGATAATTTGCGTCTTGGCGTCAAGGAAGACTAGATCCATTACCTGCTGGTTAGTCTTGCGCAACCGGGCAACCAGTTGCTGAATGATTTTGAATGTAATGGAAAAATGCCGCTCCATCAACACGTGAAACGCCTCGCGGGAAATCGTCAAAAACACGCTATCCTCCACTGTCGCGGCACTGGCCGAACGCGCTTCACCGTCAATGATGGAAAACTCGCCAAAGCTGTCTCCCGCCCGGAAGACTGTGATGATTTTTTCCTTGCCGTCATCGCTCTGGTTATAGATTTTTACTGCACCGTTAACGATGATGTAAAACGTATCGCCAGCCTCTCCTTGGCGGAACAACTGCGCACCTTTCCGCATGCCCTTTTTTTCACATATACTGGCGATGTGCTCAAGCTCCATCTCGCTTAGATTGTTGAAAAGCGGAACTGACCTAAGTAAACGCTTCATACTTACTCCACTCCATTTAAGTAATCGATCCGAGTTCCCGTCAAAAACCGTCCGCTCAGGGCGGAGGTTTTCTTTTGCCGAATGGTAAATATATTCAGTAACTGTGCCAGCGCGGCAAGCTTATCCTCATCCATGGTAAATTTTACGCCGTACTGCCAAAGCCCGGGCTCGAATTCGCATGCCCTGACAACATAGCCATGGATGATAATGAGCGTGGACAACAGCTCTGTTTCAAACTCAAGCACAACATGCGGATGAACCGGCAGCTTCAGCAGGGACGTGAACCGCAAACCGCCTGGCCCAATATCTTCAATAAGGACTCTTGTCTCGCCGATTTCTATATCCTGCTCATTGATTTTCACAATCGTCATCTGTGAACACAGTGGGGGGGCCAAGCTGAGTCGAAAGTGCTGCCGATTATTAACAATGGTCATAGTACTCATGTCTTCACCCTTTCAACATGATATACCCGCAGCAAATAATAACCAACCAGATCCGCATTTCGGACGCGGTAATAGTACATGTATGTAAAAGAAACGCTCATGACAGCACAAAGACAAAAAAATGGCTATTTCCATGACAGAAATAACCACTGCTGATCTGGATCCATTTACCTGTTCGGCAATTTAACTATACCGTACTTTTGGCTTATGATCAATACCGGCATTACCGTTTGATGCGAATATCTTTGGGAGTAATAGGAAAATTCACCCACACATTCTCGAGATCGTACTTCAATGTATCCGATTCCGTAAAGCGAAATAATCCGTACGCAATCATGCCGACATATGCAAGCATGATGAACAAAGGGAAGATGACGGCTCCAGCCATAGGAATACCCCCAAGAGCTTTTACCCTATTCTACTGGTGAAGATGCGAAAATATTCAGCGTATTCGCCCCTTTAGCTCATCACTCCGGAAATAAATACGGTGGTCTCCTGACTGAGGTCAATGTCCGTCACTTCGTGATCATCTTCCATGCGTCGGTTGCTGTACTTGTCACGCTTGATCACGCGTACGACCGGCCTCGTTGGCAGGCCCCTGTTCTGGTCGATCACGACGCCAACCTCGCCCGTACTCAGCTTGAGCGATGAGCCTGTCGGATACGTGGCAATCGAACGCAGGAAGCGGATGACCATATCGTGATCAAACCGGTAGTTGGCCAGCGCCATGATCTTTTCACACGCTTCGTACGGATGAAGCGTTTCCGCTTCCTTGGAAAAGCTTGAAATCAGGTTGTCGTAGTAATTGGTGATGGCCACGATCTTGGCGAAATCGTGAATTTCAGAACCGCTCAGCCCTCTTGGCTGCCCGGTTCCATTTACCCATTCATGATGCTGCAGGGCGATATGGGCCGAGACGATGCTCATCTCGTGTTTTTTGCGCAATATATTAAATCCAGTCCATGAATGATGGTTTTCATGTATGCCAGGGATCGGCTCCTCATCATCTTTTCCGACCTTGCCGATATCGTGCAGCAGTGCACCGGTCGCCAACTCCTTGAGCTGGGTGTTGTTGTAGCCAAGTCCGACGCCGATCACCGTAGACATCATGCAGACGTTGAGAGAATGAATGAACAGATGATTGTCGTTGGTGCGGATATCATTTAAGTTAAGGAGAATCCGGCGATTTTTTAACGTCTCGTCGATGATGTTGGAAATCGACCGTTGAATCCCCCGCAAATCAATATCTTTGCCCGTCTGAACACATTGAACCGCCGTCGACAGATTGGTTAGGGCTTCTTTGCGCGTAGCGTCAGAAACGACGTCCTCCAGCTTCACATCATCGGTATAGGGATCTTTAATATAGAGCATGGTTACGCCAAAACGCCGAAGCTTGTTAATCATGCCCACTGTTAGCTGCATATCCGCCTGCAAGAGCGTCAAACCGTCACTCGTGTAAATGCTTCGATATAAAATGTCTCCGGGCTCCACTTGATCAATAGCAACATATCGCATTAAGCAATACCTCCAGCAGCTCTCCTCTATCCATATTACCATGAAAAAATGAATCTGCAGTACCCAATACACACGCGATCCGGGTCTTTAGGAAGAAAAAGCCCTTCATCACAGATGAAAGGCTTTCCCTTGTAGTCTGCTGTACCTATATACGAAATGCACTGGCAGAGATTTGCAGCTCTTCTGCCATCTTGGAAAGGTTGGCCGTTGAAGCAGACACTTCCTCCATCGAAGCGCTCTGTTCCTCGACGGCAGCCGCAACCGTTTCGGCATTCGACTGTGCCTGCGCCGTTACTTCGGCAATGTGGTCGATCGAAGCGACCATCGTCTGCGTCCCCGCATTGACCTCTTGTACGCTGCCGGCCACATCTCTCGCTTGTCTGGACACTTCATCGATCGCTGTCAAAATCTCGCGGAAGGCCGTTCCGGTCATATACACGAGATTTTTTCCTTCTTCGACGGCGAATGTCCCTTCCTTCATCGATTTGACCGCCCGTTCCGTCTCGCTCTGGATCTGTCCGATCAGATGGCTGATTTGCCCGGCGGCCGTCGCCGATTGCTCAGCCAGCTTGCGCACTTCATCCGCCACGACAGCAAAGCCACGCCCCTGCTCTCCGGCTCTGGCAGCCTCAATCGCTGCGTTGAGAGCGAGCAGGTTGGTCTGGTTCGCAATTTCTGTAATCAGTGAGACGATGCTGCCGATCTCTTGCGACTTTTCACCGAGAATCGCGACTATTTCGGCCGAACTGCTGACTTTTTTATCAATCTGATTGATTTGCTCGACGACCTTGTTGGCCATTTCGTTTCCGGTATTGGCTTTTTCCGCTGCCACCTGCGAGGAATCAGCTACAAGCTCAATGCTTGAGGAAATGTCATCCATCACTTGGGAGATTTCACTCGCTGCCTGCATCGTTTTGTGAACGGCGTGGACTTGCTGCTCTGTTCCCTGGGCTACTTCCTGAATGGAGCTGGCAATCTGAACGGATGCCTGCGACGTTTGCTCAGAACTGGCTGATAACTGTTCTGAGGTCGCTGCCACTTGCTCGGCATTCTGCAGAACTTGTCCGATAATGCTGCGCAAATTGCCTGTCATCTGATTGAAGTCGCGGGTTAGATCGCCAATCTCGTCACGCGCCTTGACAGGAAGCGGATCAACCCGCAGATTGCCGCTGGCAACTTCCGCCATCTGTCCGGATATAAGCGCGACAGGCTTGCTGATCATGCGGGCAATGACGGTCGCCACGACGATTCCGACTACAATTGCGGCCACACTGACACCGATGATCAACACTTTGGCAAAGGCGAGCATCGCATCTGACTCTGCAGTCGTTTCGGCCACGCCTTTTTCGTTGAAAGCGACGAGCTGCTTGATCGCGTCGCTCGCAATCAAATACTCAATGTGCGCGTCACTGAACAGTGCGGACTGCGTGACGGTCTGGTTGGCTTTTTTGGCAGAAACGATTTGGGGTACTTTTCCGACAAAGCCTTCCCAGCTCGACTTAAACAGATCGAAATACTTCTTCTCGGCGTCCGAAGAGATCATGCCCTGAAAACGCTTTTGCTTTTCCCCAAACGATTGGATGCTTTTGTTCATGCTGTCTTCCAGATTGTCTACTTCTCCGCGAATCGATTCGTTCATGATTTGCAGGATGTAGCGCTCAATGTTGGAAAACTCTCCGTTCATCTCACCGAGCAACGAAACTTTGGGCAACCATTTTTGATTGATTTCATTCATTTTTTCGCCCATGGTCAGCATTTGCAACAAACCAGTCCCGCTAATGACAATGAGTAATAAGAGCACTAAAATAAATCCCGTGTACATTTTCTTTGAAACCGAGAATCTCATATCTCTTCCTCCTACCAGTTGGTACCACTTGCTGATCTCTCTTTCCCAACGATATTGACCGTATTTTGCTTGACCATATCACAAACGCGACTCCCTTTTCCCATGCCGCACGGTGCATCGATGACAGCCTGCGCGTGAAGCACTCAGACAGAGCCGCATCCGACAATAAATAGGTACGTCAGGCTTCGATCGCTTCACGGTCAGCTCTGGTGTCGCAGCTCTTGCCGGCGTTTCGCACTAGCACTACCGTATGTATTGTATTTTCCACGTTTTCATGGAATTCAAACGTCTTCCCGTGCGGTTTTGTCAGCAGCTTGCAGTTTTTCTCCTTGGCTGCGGTACCAAACCACGCCAAACAGATCGCTATCAATTGAAAAACGTGAGCAATCTCCCCTTCCCTGCCGACTCGAGGTAAGTTTTCTCCAGGCGAGCAAAATAGGGGTGTCTTCCACCAGCAGTATCGCCTTATCCTGCGCTCTCCGGGTATCCCTGGTTGGACTGTAGTGTTCTGGAGCCGCCATCTCAAACAATTCGTAAATATCGAGCACGATGGCGAGCCGATCATTCAAAATGGCTGAGCCAATCAAGCCCTTTGCCGCGATGCCATTATCATCTGTTGAACCTCGACGATCAGCACGGGCATCATTGCAACCGTTGCCGGAAACGTAAGTCGAACGGTCGTTCCCAAGCCCGCTTTGGTCAAAAGTTCAATGGAACCACCGCGTTTTTCGATCGTGGTTTTGACGACGTGCAGTCCCACACCCCGACCGGAAAAGTCTGTGGAACAACCAAAATCGCGCTCCGCCATTTGCGCAGCTTCCCGCCTGCTGACGCAACCTTTGGCTGCCGAGGTTTCTTCTGTTCTCCCGAAGTCATGCCCGCTCCGTCGCCAATTATCTCAATGACGACCTGATCGCCTGCACGGTGCGCTTGCAATTGAATGGTGTCTCTCAGCTTGAGCTCGACGTCTTTTTCCAGTTTAGCGGACAGCCTCCGCACCAGCCGGGGGAACTTCTCAAACATGCGATCGATTGGCTGCGTGCGGGTCTGGATGACTTTTTCCTGCAGACCAGTCGTCAGATGATTGATGTTAGCCAGTGCCGAATGCAGGCCGGGAATGGTTTTCCGATAAGGATCCCAGCAATCGCAGCAGTTGATTTCTTCCCAGCACCATCACGCTGACGAGGTTGAACATGGCATTGAGCAGGGAGATCTGGACGCGAATGCTGTCGATGGCAGGTTGATTTGCTGATCGATCTCGCTGATCGGCCAGCTTCACATGATCCATTCGCTCTCTTATTATATCGGTTGCAGCAAGCAAAGTATCCACTATCTGCTGCTGAATAGCCAGCCCGCCGCTTTGCTGCTCGCCAAGCAGATTTCCCATTTCATACGACAGCTTCACAATAGCGGTCCATCCGAAAAAACCGGCTGTTTCGTTAATACTGTGAACAGCACGCAAAATGGCATGAACCCCCCTCGGCATCGGGATTGCCGATATCCAGCTGCAAGAGACTGCTTTCGATCGTCTCCACGTGACCGCTGGCCGCTTCGATAGAGCAATCAATAGGAATTTTCGACATTTTCCTGAATCTCCCTGCTTTTTTGCGCCACATGCTCGGTGCGTCATCGGCTTTGGTACACGCACATAAAAAATCCGCAGCGTGAACATCCTATGATGGTAAAAAAAATCCACGACAGGGGGATGACGATGAGTCAACAGATCGATGCCGACAAGCTGAAAAAGGCTGAGGCCTCCGTGACGATCGCGAAAAGCATGATCACGCAAGCGATCGAGCAATCTGCCGCAAATCCGACGATGGCCGAAGAAGCGCTGAAACAAGCAGGCATGGAAATGACCCAGGCACAGACGTTGATTACCCAGGCGCAAACACCGGCTGCTGCCCAGTCGGCCCAACAGACAAAATAACCAGCCAAGAAAAAAGGGAGTGCCGATTGCCGGCGCTCCCTGGCTATATTCCGATCTTCTCCCCACGACTCAGCTTTTCCTGTATCTCCTGATACTTCCGGCTGATCGTCGATTGGCTGACGCCTAGTGCCTTGGCCGCCAATGACGTCGTCTTGTACTCATCCATCGCCATTTTGATGAGCTGTTCTTCCAGTGCCTTGGTCGCTTCTTTCAGGGGAATGATGCGATTGATCTGCCGCTGCACGAAGTTCTTCTTCCCCTTTTTCAACAGCGGCGTGATTTGATAGGAATCGATCAGCTCTTCATCGGATGTTACCGAGACGCGTTCGATGATGTTTTGCAGTTCACGTACGTTGCCAGGCCACGCATACGACTCCAGCACATCGAGCGCGTCCTGGGAGAGCTGGTTGTTGCGCCCGTACTTTTCATTGAATTTTTGCAGGAAATGCAAGCTTAGCAGGGGGATGTCCTCCTGGCGTTCCCGCAATGGCGGAATGTGCAGCGGGATGACGTTCAAGCGGTAATACAGGTCTTCCCGAAACGTGCCTTCCTCGACCATTTTTTCCAGGTTTTTATTCGTTGCCGCAATAATTTGCACGTCGATCTCGACGACCTCGGAGCCGCCGATGGGAATAACCTCACGCTCCTGCAGGACGCGCAGCAGCTTGACCTGCAAACTGAGCGGCATCTCGGCGATCTCGTCGAGAAACAGGATGCCCTTGTCGGCCATCTGAAAAAAGCCCGGCTTCCCGCTGGCATTCGCACCGGTAAACGCGCCTTTCTCGTAGCCGAACAGCTCGCTCTCGAGCAGCGTTTCCGGAATCGCGCCGCAGTTTACTTTGATAAACGGCTGATTGCGCCGCGGTCCCAGCTCGTAAATCGCCCGGGCGAACACTTCCTTGCCGACGCCCGACTCCCCCGTCAGCAGCACGGTCGAAGACGTCCCGGCGATCTTGCCGATGTATTTCATGACATTTTCGATTTTTTCGCTGCTGTACACCACTTGATGGTTTTTGCTGAGCATCTTTTCAACGCGCAGGTGCTCCAGTTCCTTTTTGTACTGCTCCGACATTTTTTTCGCGTGGCGCAGCTCTTCCTTCAGCATCACGGTTTCAGTAATATCGCGCAGGGCGATGACGATCCGCTCCAGCTCGCCGGCGTCGTCATAAATCGGATTGCCGACGGCCAGCACGTTTTTCCCCGAGCGGCTTTCCTGGGTGACGGAGACCTTTTTTTGCCGTTCCAGCACCATCTTCACGATCTTGGAAAAGAACGTCCCCTCGTGCTCCAGCTCCATCAGGTTGATGCCGATGAGCTGTTCCTTGTCGATTTCCCAGAAATCCTTGATCAGGTTGCCGCTGTAGCGGAGCAGCACGCCTTTTTCATCGACGACGAGGATCTCATCGTAGATCGAGGACAAAATGCCTTGCAAATCCGTATTCAAATCCTTGACGTACTCAAGCTCGACGGCCATGCTCTCGATGAAGGGCAAATCCTGCAGGACGATGATGATTCCGGTCACATTGCCGTGCTGTCCGCGAATCGGACCAAAATCCGCCAGAACGCTGAAGCGGTCGTTGACGATGATGTGATTGAGAATCGCTTCCCCCTGATCGATCGCTTTCTGGAATATGTCCTGATCAAAGATTTCCCCGACCCGCTGCCTGCGCAGCTCTTCCGGTGTAAAGCGAATCATCCGCAGCGCTTCCGAGCTGAAGTTCTCGATCCGCCCGTGAACGTCGGCGATGATCAGTCCCATCGGGATGGAATTCAACAGCGAACGAATCCAGTCCGTATGCGAGGATTGGTTCGTCAACAGGTAGTACAGGATATCTTCGCGCTGCAAATACCCTACGAACGCTCCTTCACGATCCAGGATCACGACCAGCTCTTCTCCGAACACTTTGAAAAAATCAAGCATGTCTGCTTCCCGCTGAATAAAAAAGAGGCTGGTCTGGAAGGGCAGGTCGCGTACTTTCCGCGCCATCCAATCCGCTTTATTCAAAAACGGCATCATATCTGTATTGCGAATAAACGCAACGATTTTTCCACTGGTCTGTTGGTCCGTAACAAATACGTAGGGTTCATTGTACTCTGACATGATGCTCCACACTTCATTTGCCGACGATTCAAACGAGACAGTGTAGGCTTGTCTGACGAACCATTTGGAAACCATAAGTCCTCCTCTGAAACGATCTTTCTCTTTATTATATACGAAGGCACCGGGCCGGAAAATTAGAAAAGCCAGGGAGTTGAACTGCAGCCAGGGAATCGCCAAGAAGAGATAAGCGGAGCTTTTTGACAGCGCCCCCCTTGAGATACCTCTTCGCAAGCTGTCACTTGCGGAGCGTTCTCTTCTTGGCGATTCCCCTCACCTCCACCGATGCCACGAAGGATTTTCCTTGTTTCCAAAAAGGAAAGGAAGGCTATGCAAGCCTTCCTCCTTCGCAGCAGATAAAACGTTTCGTTTACAGCTTTACGGTTCCAAGCACCTTTTTAAAGGCAGCAATGACACTGTCTGCCTCTTCATACGTAATCGTGAGCGGCGGTTCGATTCGGATAGTCTTCGCATTAATCAATGTACCGGCGACGAGGACGCCGTTATCGAACAGTCCTTTGGAGACTTCATAGCCGATCTCATCGCTCTGGAACTCGATCCCGATCAACAATCCCAGGCCGCGAATTTCATCGACTTTGTCTTCGAAGCCAACGGCTGCTTCGCGCAGGCCTTTGAGCATGTATTCACCCAGTTCGGCTGCACGGGCAGGGAGATTTTCCTCGATCAGCACGTTAAAGGTCGCAATCGCTGCGGCACACGCCAGCGGATTTCCGCCGAATGTCGTCGTATGCATGAACGGATTCGGGAACAGGCTCTTGAATACCTCTTCTGTGGCGATTGTGGCGCTGGCTGGCATGATGCCGCCGCCAAACGCTTTCGCCAGACACATAATATCGGGAACGACATCGTAATGCTCGGCCGCGAACATTTTTCCCGTACGGCCCATACCGGTCTGAACCTCGTCAAAAATCAGCAGAGCGCCAAATTCATCACACAGCTCGCGCACTTGCTTGAGATAGCCAGCCGGCGGCAGGTTCACGCCGCCTTCCCCTTGAATCGGTTCGACGATGACGGCAGCGACATCCTCACCGACCATGGCACACGCTTCAAACGTCTTGCGCATCATCTCGATGTCGCCGAAGTGAACGTGGCGGAAGCCGGGAATCATCGGCAAGAACGGCTTGCGGAAGACGCCCTTGGCGGTACCGGACAGCGAGCCGAGGCTTTTGCCGTGGAACGCTTTCGTCGTAGCGATAAAGGTCGTGCGGTCGCTGTACATTTTCGCCAGCTTCAGCGCAGCCTCAATCGCTTCCGTACCGCTGTTGCCGAAGTAAGCGTACTGTAAGTTGCCCGGAGTGATGTCGCCGAGGATTTTGGCCAGCATCGCCCGCAGCGGATCGAGCAGGTCCTGACTGTGCAGCGCCTGGCGATTCAGCTGATTGGTCACCGCCTCGACCACTTTCGGGTGACGGTGACCGACGTTGTATATGCCGAAGCCGCCGAGGCAGTCGATATACTTCTTGCCGTTCACATCTTCGAAGCAGTTGGCACCGGAATCTTTCCATTCGACGGCGGCGAACTGTCCGTCCTTGGTCACGGATTTGCGGTAAGCGAGAAAGCCGGGATTGACGTGATCGCGGAAGTTATCGACAGTCTCGCGCGTTACCCATGCTGCTTCTTCCTTGGTAATTTCTTCCTTGCCGATCAGCTCCAGCACTTTGTTCGTATATTCATACACACTTGCATACGTTTCCTTGAGATTTTCGTTTTTCACGCTGCTTGTAGACATGATGTCCTCCTTAGTATTTGCCTGTAAGCGATTGAGTCCAACTGTCAATCGACTAGTTTTCGAACCAACCGCTCGGCTGGACTTGCAGATTGATGTTGATTTGCTTCACTTCCGTAAACTCATCGAAGCCGAACGTGCCCAGGCCACGGCCGATGCCGCTCTGCTTGTAGCCGCCCCACGGCGCTTCGTTGTACGTCGGATGATAGCAGTTGATCCAGGTGATTCCTGCACGCAGCTTTTTGATTACGCGCAGCGCTTTGGCGCCGTCCTGGGTGAATACGCCGCCGGCGAGACCGTAGACCGAATCATTGGCCAGACGAATCGCATCGGCTTCGTCGGTGAATTTTTGCACGGCAAGCACCGGTCCGAAGATCTCTTCCTGGACGATGCGCATCTTCGGCGTCGTATCGGCGAAAATCGTCGGCTCGACGAAAAATCCTTTGTCGTAGCCATTGGCAGTGATGCGGTTGCCCCCGCAGAGCAATCTCGCTCCTTCCTGCTTGCCGATCTCAATATAGCTGAGCACTTTTTCCATATGAGCCTGGCTGACGAGCGGCCCCATCTCCGTAGCCGGATCTGTGCCGGGACCTACGCGAATTTTCTTTGCCCGCTCGACGAGCACTTCGAGGAAGCGGTCGTGAATGCTCTCCTCCAGCAGCAAGCGGGAGCCTGCAGAACACACCTGTCCCTGATTGGCAAATATTCCAAATAATGCATAATCGACAGCCGTATCAAAATCTGCGTCGGCAAAGACGATGTTTGGTGATTTGCCGCCCAGTTCCAGCGAGATTTTCTTAATGTTTCCAGTAGCCGCTTTCATGATGCTGCGGCCTGTAGCCGTCCCGCCTGTAAAGGAGACCTTGTCGACGAGATGGCTTTCCGCCAATTCATTGCCTACGGTTGGTCCCGGTCCCATGACCATGTTGGCAACGCCTTTCGGTATCCCTACTTCTTCAATAATTTCAAACAGCTTCATCGCTGTTACAGGAGTGACTTCTGACGGTTTGAAGACGATCGTATTCCCTGCCGCAAGCGCCGGTGCGATTTTCCACACACCCATGAGCAGCGGATAGTTCCAGGGGACGATCAGCCCGCATACGCCGACTGGCTCGCGCACGACCATCGCTTGCATCGGATCGGCGACGTGGTAAGTCTGACCATCCGGCTTGGTGACAAGTCCGGCATAGTAGCGGAAACAAGCGGCGGCATCAGCCAGGTCAAATGCTGTTTCACGGAGCGGCTTGCCATTGTCCAGCGTTTCCAGATGAGCGATTTCTTCTGCGCGCTCATCGAGCTTATCGGCGATCGCGAACAGATAGGAAGCCCGTGCTGCTGCAGGCAGCTCTGACCACTCGCCGCTGTCAAATGCTTCGCGCGCCACCTGAATGGCATGACGGGCGTCTTCCACGTCACCTTCCGCAGCTTTCGCGATCACTTCGCCGTTTGCCGGGTTGATGATGTCGCGGGTCTTGCCGCTTTTTGCCTCTACCCATTCACCGTTCATATACATTTTCAAGTTGATCATATATCAGTTTCACTCCTTTTTACTGATTTCGGATCCCGATCATTAGTTAAAGCAAATCTCATGCCAACGAGCCAAGAGCGGTAGAATCAGGTTTTCCGCAGTTTATGCGGTTTTGAATTATGAAAAAATGCATAAATTATGCAAATGTGCATAAGTGGTTAATGATGGAATTTTTCAAAAATTGAATATTAATGCTTGAATTCGCAAAAAAATAAACTATAATGATAAAAACAGAAACTGTTTCCACAATACAGAAAACTTCCATTCCAAATCGGTCATGGTCGTTTTGCTAGATGGGGGGATCGACTGCCAGCATGATTGAAGTAAAAAATTTGGTGAAATCGTTTGGTTCATTGACCGTGTTGAAAGGTGTCAATCTGACGGTTGAGGAAAAAGAGGTCGTCGTTCTGCTGGGCGCTAGCGGTTCAGGAAAAAGCACACTGCTTCGGTGTTTGAATTTTCTGGAAATGTACGACCAAGGGGAAATTTGGGTCGGCGGCAAGCAGATTGACCCGCACAAAACCAATCTCAATCAATTCCGCAGTGAGGTCGGGATGGTGTTTCAGCATTTCAACCTGTTTCCCCATAAAACCGTCTTGGAAAACCTGATCGAAGCACCCGTCCACGTCAAGAAAATGAGTCCAAGTGACGCCAGGAGCCTGGCCCACGATCTGCTCGTCAAAGTCAATATGCCGGATAAAGCGGATGTCTATCCCGAGATGCTATCCGGCGGACAGAAGCAGAGGGTGGCCATCGCCCGCGCGCTCGCCATGCGGCCAAAGATCATGTTGTTCGACGAGCCTACATCCGCACTCGATCCGGAATTGGTCGGGGAAGTGCTGCAGGTCATGAAACAGTTGGCCAAGGAAGGCATGACGATGATTGTCGTCACGCACGAGATGGGCTTCGCTCGCGAAGTAGCCGACCGCGCTGTCTTCATGGACAACGGGCAGATACTGGAGCAGGGGCCACCCGGCGCCTTCTTTGAGAACCCGCAGAACGAACGCACGAAACAGTTTTTAAAAAGCATTTTACAATAAGATGCCCAGGGGGTTTTT
Organism: uncultured Brevibacillus sp.; assembly: GCA_946402065.1. Taxonomy (GTDB): domain Bacteria; phylum Bacillota; class Bacilli; order Brevibacillales; family Brevibacillaceae; genus Brevibacillus_D. The sequence continues at coordinate 18,184 of CAMIVR010000035.1, forward strand.
GCACATGAAAAAGAGAGCAAAATGGATGGTTGCCGCTATTTCTACCGTATTGTTTGGTTCACTCCTGCTGTCCGGCTGTGGTTCGTCTTCCAGTAGTGCGCCAGCACCTGCGAACAATGGACAGGCTTCCGGAAAGAAAGATTTCACCTATGCGATGAGCGGTTTGTACAAACCGTTCAACTTTACGGAGAACGGCCAGTTGACCGGCTTCGACGTAGAGATTGGACAAGCTCTGGCGGAAAAAATGGGGATGAACCCGGTTCCGGTCACCAACCCGTTTGAGACGATCATCCAGGGGCTCGTCTCCAAAAAGTACGACACGATCATCGGCAGTATGACGGTTACGGAGGAACGGCAAAAAACAGTCGCCTTTACCAATCCGTACTACCGCTCCGGATCTCAGATCTTCGTTGCCGAGGGAAACACCGATATTAAGTCTCCCGAGGATCTAAAAGGCAAGAAAATCGGTGCGCAAAAAGGCTCCGTCTATCTGGAATGGGCCAAGAAGCTGACCGATGAAGATAAAATTACGACGTATGACAGCGATGTGACAGCACTGCTCGACCTGCCGACCGGCCGTCTGGATGCCGTCATCACCGACCAGATGGTAGGCTTCCGCTTTATTAAGGAAGGCGCAGGGAAAATCAAGGATGTCGGCGAACCGCTGAGCTATGACGAACAGGCCATCGCGGTACGCAAGGAAGACAACGAGCTGCGTGAACAACTGAATAAAGCGTTGGATGAGATCGTCAAAGACGGCACCTATGACAAAATCAGTGAAAAATGGTTCGGACGCAACATTCTGGGCGAAAAGAAATAAGTAACAAAGGGGTGTCTTGGCAGACGCCCCTGTTTTTCGACACCGATTTGGGAGTGATACAATGATCTTTGATATTCTCGTGTCAAGCTATCCGCTGTTTCTCAAAGCGACGTTGCTGACGTTAAAATTAACGGTGGTCGCACTGCTGCTCGGTTGTTGCGTTGGCCTGGTGGTTGCGTTTTTTCGCATCTCCCACCTGAAACTATTGAACTACATTGCCCACATTTACATTACCGTCATCCGCGGCATGCCCTTGATCGTTCAAATCGCTATCCTCTATTTCGGTATCTCCAGCATGATTACGCTGTCGCAGTTTTGGGCAGGCGCGATCGCCCTGGCTATCCACAATGGCGCGTATATTGCCGAAGTCTTTCGCGGTGCCATCCAATCCATCGATCGCGGCCAGATGGAAGCGGCCCGATCACTGGGAATGCCTTATCCGCTCGCGATGCGCCGGATCGTTTTGCCGCAGGCCTTTCGGATTGCCATTCCGGCGCTGGGCAATCAGTTTATCATCGCCCTGAAGGATTCCTCGCTCGTCGCCTACGTGGGGATGCCCGAATTATGGGGCATCGGTCTGAGCACGGCGGCCTCCAATTACCGGCAGCTCGAAACCTACATCGTCGTCGGCTTGTACTACCTGGCTATGGTTCTGCTGTTCACGTTCTTTGTCAACAAGCTGGAAGCCAAGCTATCCACCAGCCGCAAGAAATAGCGCCCGGTCATTGCATTCACGCCGACAATGTCACTCAATAGGGGTTAGGTAAAATGATTCAATCAATCGACAGAGCGATGAAAATTATCAATGTCCTCATTTCAGATGAAAATAAAAAGGATTGGCCCATTTCTGAACTAGTAGACGCAACATCGCTTCCGCTCAGTACACTCCACCGGATTCTGGAGACATTGATTTCCCATGGACTGGTCATGCAAATACCAGCGACAAAACACTACCGGGCCGGCTACAAATGGATGGAGATCGGCTTTCGCTTGCACGACACGCTGGATTTCCGCCACCTCGCCCGCCCGGTAATGGAACGGCTCGCCTTAGATGTGGAAGAAAGCATTTATCTAAGCATCCCTGATGGAGACGATTCGATCCCGATCGAAAAAGTCGACAGTCCGCTAAAAATTCGCATCGCGGAAATTCTTGGCGAGCGCATTCCGATGACGGTCGGCGCACCGAACAAAGCGATTATGGCTCACTGGAAACCGGCAGAAGTAGAGCGCATCGTCAAGCGCCAGCTCCCTGTCGACCAGCAGCAGGCCTTCATCAACCAGATCGTCGCGGCCAAATCCGCGGGCTACGCGCTTAGCTACGGCGAGCGGACTGAAGGGACGATCGCGATCGCCTCGCCGATCATTGGCTATGGCAACAAAGTGATGGCGGCGCTTTCGATCAACGCCCCAAGCTTCCGCGTTCCGGAAGAACGGCTGCCGCTGCTGATTGAAAAAGTAAAGGAAGCCGCACTGGAAGTATCGATGAAGCTCGGCATGATTTCGTAGCTATTCGCCGCGTACCTCTTTCCACAGATCGGTCCTTCTTTAAGTTTTGGCCGAGATCGATAGACCATTCCGCTTTGTTCAGGCTGTTTTGTCGATTGTCGACATTTTTAACTCTATCCCATTCTCTGATGAGCATTTTCTGGCTAGCCCGAATCAATGTCTGAAAATAACCGGTGCTCGTCTTGACGGGAGCAGCCGGTTTTTGACATGGGTATGATTTTTTACCAGGAGTTCCACACGATTACGTCATCGACGGGAAAACGCTGCGTCGGCCGCCCCTGTTTTGTTCCTTTTCCTACGGAGATGAGCATGATCGGCAAATACCTGGCGGGAATCTTGAATTCGGTTATGAGCTTTCGCCCGTCAAAGCCACCCATTGCACATGTATCATAGCCTTTGGACTTGGCTGCGAGCATGAGCTGCATGGCCGCAAGCGACGCGTTGCGAATCGCTTCGTCCCGGGCGATATTGGCCCCGTTGGCGTACGCATGCTTAATTTGCCCAACCACGATGTTTTTAATTTCCTCGCTCAGGTTGCCGGCTTGCATGGCGTCCGTATAGACGGGTTCAGCATTTTTGTCGGCCTCCAGGTCACCCAATACAGCGATAACCACAGCGGCCTGGATTACTTGTTGCTGATTGTTCGCGATCGGAAGCAGTCTCGCTTTGACAGCATCTTCGTGGAACACAAGGAATTTCCAATGTTGCAAATTCCATGATGACGGCGCTTTTGTCGCGAGTGCAATCAGTTCTTTGATTTCTTCCCGGGATAGTTTTACCGTTGGATCGTAATGGCGGACAGAGTGACGTTCCGTGACGACTGTGGTAAAATCGGGACTGGCAGCAGTTTTCATGGTAAATATCCTCCGCAAGAGTAGCGTTTTACTCGTCTTTAGTATGGCATGAGCTACATGCGGTTATGTCCTCTAATCGCTGCCAGTCATGCTTCCCTCTTCAGTCAACACGTCGGCCAAAAGCATCACGCCGTTAATCGTCGGTTTTCCCGGTCGCACCATGCATTGCTGCCCCCTGCCTTTTCCTGGCATATTTCTAGCAATCGGACTGATTTCTGGTATAATTTAGTAGATTCAATATTTTGAATGTCCAGATCAGGCTGGAATGTGAAAGGGTGAGCTTGTGGCGAAAAAGGTTGTTCTCGCAGGTGGATCAGGCTTTTTAGGTCAGTCCCTGGCTGAATTTTTAACGGCGAAAGGGTATGACGTTATCATCTTAACGAGAGGAGAGTCACAGCAAAAGGACCACGCCCGCTACGTTCACTGGGATGCTGAGCAGATGGGGGAATGGAGTGCAGAGATCGACGGCAGCTATGCAGTCGTCAACTTTACCGGCAAAAGCGTCAACTGTATTTACACGAAGAAAAATCGGGCGGAGATCATTTCCTCCCGGCTGCGTTCCGTGCATGTGCTGGCACAGGCTATCCTGGCTTGCCAATCGCCGCCAAACGCTTTTATTCAAGCCGGCTCGCTGGCCATTTTCGGAGACACTAAAAAGCTGTGCGACGAGGATGCACCGCATGGATACGGTTTTTCCGTAGACGTTTGCAAACAGTGGGAAAACGCTTTTTTCGCTGAGGAGCTTGTAGCAACGCGAAAAGTGCTGCTTCGCATCGGATTCGCACTGGGCAAGAACGGAGGAGCGCTCGAGCCTCTGGCGAAGCTGGTGACGTACAACCTCGGGGGAACGGTAGGATCGGGGGAGCAGTATATAAGCTGGCTGCACGTGGATGACTTGAACGAAATGTTTTTGACCGCGATCGAAAATGAGCAGTGCAGCGGCATCTACAATGCGACAGGACCAACGCCTGTTACGAATCGGGAGTTCATGCGCGTGCTGCGGAAGGTCAAGAAAAAGCGCTGGGCTCCTCCCGCTCCGACACCTTTGGTCTGGCTGGGTGCCTACCTTTTGATGAAAACAGAGCCAAGCCTCGCTCTGACCGGGAGAAACTGCATCCCCAAACGGTTTCTCGACAGTGGCTTTCGCTTTCGGTACACGGAGCTGGAGCCGGCGTTACTCGATCTCCTTACATAAGATTTGCGCCCCTTGGCTGCGCCATGCTGTTTGACGCAGCCTTTGTCGCACTTCGGGCGGGAAATTTTGTGTGCGGGACGCAAGCGTACCCGCACACATTGTGATCACAAACGATTTCTTGCCCCCGCACCTATTCATTCGGATCCGAGCTCCATCCGATTAGGGTATCCGCCCGCTTGAACGCCAGCCGATCTTTGCGCAGCAGCACGACATCCTCATCCGGATAGGTGGCCACATCATCTGTTACCTGCAATCCGCAATCCAGAATCTCCAATATCTCTTCGCCTGTATTGATGAATTGGTGGGCAATCCCTTTCCCTGCCGGCTTGGCGACAAAATCCCCATTCATGCTCGTCCATGAATTCATGTGGCAACTTGGAAAGATTGCTGATTTTCAACGTCATCTACTCCTTCTGGCGTTTCAGCTGGTGTCTCCGTTGATGTTTCCGTTGCTTTCGTTTTTTCTACTTGCATGCACTTTTTGCAATAGCTCCACGACGAGCCCCGCTCGCCGATCACAAAGCTTTTCAACGCGTCGAGATTCGCAGCGCATACCTTCTCGTAGGCTGTCGTCCGCTTGCCTTCATCACTTTTGCGCCACAGTCGCGAGCAATTCGCACGGTGAATTTTGTTCATGTCCGCCTGGCCGTCCGATCCGCCGAAATAATTATACACATACGCCGCCTCATTCTCCCTGCACCAGGCAGCATATGCTTCGTCGTCATGATAGAACCGCTTCAGCTCCCCTGTCTTCCCGTTTGAATGCTCGTCCTCAAAATACATGTACAAAGTCCCGGCGATGTCTGCTATGCACGCCTTTTTGCTTTGTATGACCGCCGATTCGCTCAGCAGATAGGCGTACACCTCGACGTTTTTCAGGCGAATGATAAGCAGTGCGTCTTTCAGCTTGCACATGCGCTGAGCGGCTTGCAGCAATTCGTCGATCCGTTCCTTTTTTCGCACCTGAAAGATGCCGATGGCGTATTGCGGCTGGCATCCCGGTGTATCCGCAAACAGCTTTTCCAGAGTCGCTTCACTTTTGCGCGAGGTTTTTTCTTTTTCCAGGTGCAGGACGAGCTCTTTCCAGACTTTTCGCTCGGCGTCGTACTGATCCCACCAGGCCAGATCCATCGGGCGCTTGCTCCGCTCCGAGTCATCTGCGGTCAAGGGCTGATAGCCAAGCATCGACCCGAGCTGCGTAAAGTATTTCCGTTCCGATGAGGCTGCCGCAGTATATCCGTGTGCGTAATTGAGTTGAAACGTGTGATAGTTCCGTACATACCCGTCAAAAAGCTTCATTAAATCCATCTCGCCACCCCCAGCGTTCAATATATCTTTCCTAACATGGAGATTTCTGCAAACGATGAGTCACTTCCTTCCGTACAATTGTCAGATTCCCGGAAATCACTAAAAAAGGCAGTAAACCCGACCACTCACATCTGAATGATCTGGTTGGAATGCCGATGCGTACGAAGAAAAGCATGCAGCAAGTGACACAGCGATATGACAGACTGTTCGAGAAGCTGTTCATCCAAATACGAAAAACTGATGCGAAAATGCTGATACTGCTGTTGATTAGGGAAACAGACATGCCCAGGCACATCCATGCTTTTGATTGGTGGAGGGGGCGGTGAGCCAAAATAAATGTCGCTGGTCGCGTCGTCTTCAAGGATGATCGAATGATAGCTTTGCGCCAACTCCAGCAACTGAGCTCTTCTTGGGGCGCTCATCACTGTACCCGTAGGGTTTTGGTACGTTGGATTGGTATAGATGAGCTTGGGCGGACGCGAGTCGCACAGGGCGGCTAAGCGATCAACTCTCATTCCTTCTGCGTCTACAGGGATTGTAAATATGGTGGCCCCTCGTTTTCGGAATACGTCGATTGCACAGGGGTAAACAGGTTCTTCAAGGACAACGATGTCCCCAGGGCCGACAAAGGTCGAGGCGACAATGTCGATTCCCTGCTGCGAGCACGATAAAATCAGGACTTCATCCGGGGTGATGGCTATCTTTTTTTCTTGAAAATACGTAACAACAGCTTCGCGGAGTTTGATGTCTCCTTGCACCGGACCGTACTCCGTCAGCATCGTCGAATCTTCCAGGGCAGATTGAAACAGCTGTTTGGAAATCCATTCCGATGGGATGAGGGATGTATGCAGGGCAGCCATCGACAATTTCGCTGCTTCAAAAGGGGGCGTTTGCATCATCCGCCAATATTGCGCCCGTGGCAAATAATCTGCGACGGAGTGCTGCCAATCTGTTGTCGGTTTTTCCATCCGCAAGCCAGCGTTTGCCCTTCTTGCAGACTTTTCCTGAACAAATGTACCTTTTCCTTGAAACCGACAGATCAATCCCTCCTGCTCCAGCATTTCATAAGCATGAAAGACGGTCATCAGACTAACTTCCAGGAACCGGGAAAGGCTTCTGACGGAAGGCAGCTTCTCCCCTTCCTGCAACAAACCGGATTGGATGCGATCCGCAATCGAAGTTCTTATCTGTTCTGCAAGTGTTACACCCGAGTGTCTGTCCAAATTAATATGCATACAAACCTCCGCTACTATAGGTTCGCTTGATTAGCCTTACTCTCTCTACGAATTGGTTACGAACAGTTTAGCGCATGACTCCCGAAAAAGATATGATTGATTTTTACTGTTGCGAAAAGTGTTATAACGTGACCTTTACTGTTATAGACTGACCCGCGTATGCTTACTCTACGAAATCGAATTGAATGAGGAGTGATTCATGTGTCGTATCCTTTTGCTACACGGGTTCAAAATCTTACCTCGTCAGCCGTTCGGGATTTACTTGGTGTAATCCAAAACGAGGATGTCATTTCCTTTGCCGGGGGTCTGCCCGACGAAGGGCTGTTTCCCTCATATGAGCTGGAACAAGCCTATGAAAAAGTTTTTCGGTCTGGTGGAAAAAGTCTCCAATACGGGCCAACCGAAGGGGACAGCCAATTGCGCATGCTGATTCAAGACGTGCTGAAAGAAAAAGGCATCCACACTGCTCACGAGAACATTTTGATTACCACAGGTTCTCAACAAGCTATTGATCTTTTTGCAAAGGTGTTCATCTCGCCAGGGGATACTGTTTTAATCGAAAACCCGGCTTATCTTGCAGCATTGCAGTCCTTTCATCTCTATGAGGCCAACGTCATTCCCGTCCAGAGCGACAGCAACGGAATGCTTCCTGATGATTTGGAGCAAAAGATCATCGCGTTTCACCCGAAATTCATCTATGTCGTACCGACTTTTTCCAATCCACAAGGCAAGTTATGGAGCAAGGAACGAAGAGAAGCGTTGCTGCATTTGGCCGAAACATACAATGTTCTGATTTTTGAAGACGATCCGTACTCAGCCCTTCGCTATACAGAAGAGGAGCAGCTTTCTTTGGCTGCCATGGATGGCGCGGAAAAGCATGTCGTTTACACCAGCACTTTTTCCAAAACGGTAGCGCCTGGTATACGGACTGGGTGGATAACGGGACCGGGCGAGATCATTCGCACCATGGTGCTGGCAAAGCAAGCGGCAGACCTTCACTCCAGTTCAATTGATCAACAGGCCCTGTATTATCTCCTGCAAGATTTTCCTTTGCAGCAGCATCTAAGCAAGATTCGAAAAGAATACCACGGGCGGTTGCATAGTATGCAGCAGCTCCTGTCCGGTGTCGATCAAGACCTCTTTCACTGGGAGGAACCAAAGGGCGGTATGTTTCTGTGGGTATCCATCAACAGGCCGATCGATACGGTTCAATTGCTGAAAGAAGCTGTGGCAAACGGTGTTGCCTTTGTGCCGGGCGCTCCCTTTTTTGTAGGGAAACGGGAAACAAACACACTTCGCCTCAACTATACGCATTCTACTGAAGAGGTGATTAAAATCGGCATGGGTCGCTTGATGTCAGCGATTGACACGATGTTGGAGAGCAAGGCGAATGTACGATGATCTTAAAAGAAAGGGTGTTGAAACGTGAAAAAAGTGAATCTCAATGAAAAGTTTTCCCTATTTACCGACTATTGGAGCCCAAAAATCGCAGGAGAGATCAACGATTCTCATGTACGGCTGGCCAAACTTAAAGGTGAGCTTGTCTGGCATCACCATGAACATGAAGATGAGCTGATCCTCGTCGTGAAAGGGAGCTTGCTGCTTAAATTCAGAAGCGAGGATATCTGGCTAGATGAGGGGGAGTTCATCATTATTCCAAAAGGGGTAGAGCATCTGCCTGTCGCCGAAGAAGAAGTTCATGTACTGATGTTTGAGCCGAAAACGACGCTCAATACGGGGAACCAAGTGAACGAAAAAACAGTTTTTCATCTTCAGTCGATTTAATTCTGTTTTCCTGCTCTTCGCCCCGATGTGTTTTCCCTCTCACGGTTAAGGCGGGTGACTCATCGGACAGTTGCCACCTTATGGCAACAAAAAAATACGCCCCCACCCGCCGCTTCCCCTAAAGATGATGTATAATAGGTGCGTGCCGAACACCAGACAACTACAGAAGAAAATCCATGCGCATGCATGGGAGAGGTTCGCGAACTCCCTCTATAAAAAACTAAGGTGAAACAATACCCTTGGTATTGTTTTGTTTTTTTACAGGTACTCGTTCAAGAACTCTCTTTCTTCGGGACTTTGAAGCAGTCACTTCAAATAGCGAAAAGGAGATGGAGAGCATGAAACAGGAAAAAGCAGTGGTTGTTTTCAGCGGCGGACAGGACAGCACAACCTGTCTGTTCTGGGCACTGAAAACGTTTGGAGAAGTGGAAGTCGTCACATTCGACTACCAGCAGCGGCACAAGCTGGAGATCGAGTGTGCCAGACAAATCGCCACTGAGCTTGGCGTCAAGCAAACCGTTTTGGACATGAGCCTGTTGAATCAACTGGCCCCGAATGCGCTCACCCGCAATGAGATCGCCATTGAGCAGCAAGCGGGAGAGCTGCCGTCAACGTTCGTCGATGGCCGCAATCTGCTGTTTTTATCATTTGCGGCGATATACGCCAAGCAATCAGGAGCGCGTCATCTGATCACAGGGGTATGTGAAACGGATTTCAGCGGATACCCGGATTGCCGCGATGCGTTTGTCAAGTCGCTGCAAGTGACGCTCAATCTGGCCATGGATTACCCGTTCGTCATCCACACACCGCTGATGTGGCTGGACAAAGCGGAAACATGGAAAATGGCGGACGATTTGGGCGCTTTTGACTATATTCGCGAGAAAACGCTGACCTGCTACAACGGCATCATCGGCGACGGCTGCGGGGAATGTCCCGCTTGCAAGCTGCGGGCGGCCGGTCTGCAAACGTATCTACGCGAGCGTCAGGAGGCGATGGGCTGATGGGCAGCTTGTACGACTTTCGCATCGTCGACCGCTTGCAGAAAATCGATCAGGACATTCGCAAGGATCAGTTGAAATACCACGAGAAGCGGGTGCTGGTCAGCAAGGAGTTCACCTTTGACGCTGCCCACCATCTGCACTGTTACGAAGGAAAATGCAAGAACCTGCACGGCCATACGTACACAGTCGTATTCGGCATCAGCGGGTTCGTCAACGATATTGGCATTACGATGGACTTCGGCGACATCAAGCAGATTTGGAAAGAGCACATTGAAGTGTATCTTGACCACCGCTATTTGAACGAAACGCTGCCGCCGATGAATACGACCGCGGAAAACATGGTCGTGTGGATTTTTGAGCAAATGGAACGGCAATTGCAAGCTGAAGCGTATCGCGATCGCTTTCACGCTGCCCGCGTCGAGTTTGTCAGACTGTACGAAACGCCGACCAGCTACGCTGAAGCGAGACGGGAGTGGATGTACAGTGAGTAGCATTCCCGTATTGGAAATATTCGGCCCGACCATTCAGGGGGAAGGCATGGTGATCGGCCAGAAGACGATGTTCGTGCGCACCGCCGGCTGTGACTACCGCTGCCGCTGGTGTGACTCCGCCTTTACCTGGGATGGCACGGCTCATGAGCAGATCAGGCAAATGAGTCCGCAAGAGATCTGGCAGGAGCTGTGCCGCATCGGGCAAGACCGCTTCGCTCATGTGACGATATCCGGGGGAAATCCCGCGCTGCTCAAACAGCTGGATGGGCTTGTCAGCCTGTTGCAAGAACAAGGCATTCGCTCTGCCGTCGAAACACAGGGGAGCAAGTGGCAGGATTGGCTGATGCAGATCGATGACGTGACGATTTCCCCCAAGCCGCCAAGCTCCGGCATGTCGACTGACTTCGCCGGGCTGGACAGCATGCTGGCAAAGCTGGCAAACCGGGCGAACGACAAGATGGTCAGTTTGAAAGTCGTCGTCTTCGATGAAGCCGATTTGCAGTACGCCCGTCACGTCCACAAGCGTTACGCAGCCATCCCCTTTTCCTTGCAAGTCGGCAATGCTGATGTGCTGCACCCAAATACCGAATGGCTGAGAAGCCAGCTGCTGGCAAAATACGAGTGGCTGATCGATCAAGTCGTCGCCACCAGCGACCTGAACGATGTCAAAGTGCTGCCGCAACTGCACGCACTGGTCTGGGGCAACAAGCGCGGCGTCTAGGCTATTTTGATTTTTCCAATGGCAAATGAAAGAGGGATACACATGACAAACAAGCATCAGGCAAACGAGCGGGACCTGTCGTCTCTGACACTTCTCGGCAATCAAAACACAAAATACGCCGATCAGTACGACCCGAGTGTTCTGGAATCGTTTGACAACAAGCATCCGTACCGCGATTATTTCGTGAAATTCAACTGTCCGGAATTCACCAGCCTGTGCCCGATGACCGGCCAGCCTGATTTTGCAACCATCTACATCAGCTACATTCCGGACGTGAAAATGGTCGAGAGCAAATCGCTCAAGCTGTATCTGTTCAGCTTCCGCAATCACGGAGACTTTCACGAGGACTGTGTGAACGTTATCATGAACGACCTGATTGCGCTGATGGATCCGAAGTACATCGAGGTCTGGGGCAAATTCACGCCGCGCGGAGGGATTTCCATCGACCCGTACTGCAACTACGGGAAGCCGGGGACGAAGTATGAGCAGATGGCGGACTATCGGATGATGAATCACGATATGTACCCGGAGAAAGTGGATAATCGGTAAGCATTGGTATTTGGTCGAGTAGGATGGGCGGAGGGCAAACCACCTCCGTCCCTCTTACGCACGATGCTTATCATTCGTTAAATTGTGGTCCACCTAGCTATCTCCAAAAAGATTTTTCGGTTCTTCGACGCTTTCAGCGGAATAACTACCAACCTCTACAAATATGAGATTCGTCAAAGGCTCTTATATGTTTACAAATGGTTACTTCGTTTTACAGAAAGACTTTCGAAGCTATTTACTCAATATGTGGATAGCGTGGCCAAGCGCTGATTCGGCTGCTTCCATCAAAGTTTCCGGCAACGTTGGATGGGCGTGTATCGTCAGAGCCAAGTCGTGCAGCGATGCACACATCTCGATCGCAAGCGTCGCCTCGGCAATGAGGTTAGAGACTTCCGGGCCAACCATCTGAACGCCAAGGACTCGGTTGGAGCCTTTTTGCGCAACGACCTGCACAAATCCGTCTCCGCCCTCCATTGACAAAGAGCGGCCGTTGGCGCCAAACGGAAACCTGCCTGTCACCACATCGAATCCGGACTGTTTCGCCTGCTCTTCGGACATGCCTACCCAGGCGATTTCCGGATCTGTGAACATCACTACCGGTATTGCCGAAGCGTCCATCGCGCTTGGAAGACCTGCTATGACCTCTGCTGCAACCTTTCCTTCGTGGCTGGCCTTATGGGCAAGCATCGGCTGTCCGGCGACATCCCCAATGGCGAAAATCTTTGGATTCGACGTTTTCATTTGGTTGTCCACCCGGATAAAGCCGGAAGAATCCGTTTCAATCTGGGCAGCCCTTAGATTCAGCTCTGCCGTGTTGGGCTTTCTCCCCACTGCGACGAGCACTTTTTCCGCTGAAAACACACGTTGCTCCCCTTTGATGACTGCCGTTATTTGCACGCCAGCAGCCGCAACCGTTCCCTGGGTGACGTGGACGTTTGTATGCGCCTCGATTCCGAGCTTCCTCAGATTCCTTGCTACATATCGTTCAAGCCCCGGGTCTGCTGCCGAAAGGAGTCGATCTGCTCCCTCGAGGACAACGACGCTGCTGCCGAGTTTGCGGTAGGCCGTTCCCAGCTCCAGTCCGATGTATCCGCCTCCGATGACGATCAGCGAACGGGGAATGTGCTGCAGCTGAAGTGCCTCGGTTGAACTGATAACATGCTGTCCGTCAAAAGGGAGCGATTCAAGTGGAGCGGGGCTGGAACCAGTAGCGATCACACAGTGATTGAACCGGTATCGCTCGCTTCCATGTTCCGACACCACACGTACTTCCGATTCCGAAACAAATGTCGCTTCACCACGAACAACAGTGATTCCGTTGCCTTTGCACAGCCCGGCAACGCCTTGGGTGAGTTTATCGACGACCCCTTGTTTCCACGCCTGCAGCCGCTCCATCTCGACAGTAACCCCCTCCGTCCGAATTCCGGCTGAAGCGAGCTGCCTGATTTTGTGCAGGTAATTCGCCATGGATATCAACGCTTTTGACGGAATACAGCCGCGATTGAGACACACTCCGCCGAGTTCGTCCTTTTCCACAAGCGTTACAGATTTCCCCAGTTGAGCCGCCCGGATTGCGGCCACATACCCCCCAGGTCCTCCGCCTATTACCAATACATCCACGCCTACGGTAAATTCTCCGACCACCATCTCATCTCATCTCCAGGAATTGCTTGATAGGGTTTTGCAGATGCTCCATTACATGTCTGGTAAACCGGCCAGATGTACCGCCATCGATAATACGGTGATCGAAGGTGACGGATATCGGCATCATTTGCCGTACTACAACGGTATCGTCATCCAGCGCTACAGGCTTCCTTGCGATTCGGCCGGTAGCCAGAATTGCGACTTCCGGGTGATTGATAACCGGAGTGGCGAATAAACCGCCGAAGGAGCCTATGTTGCTGATCGTAAATGTTCCGCCTTGCATATCGTCTAATCCGAGCGTGCGTTTATGCGCTTTTTCCGTCAACCGGGAAATTTCTGCAGCCAATTCCAAAATCGATTTCTGATCCGCATGGTGGACGACGGGAACAACAAGCCCGTCTGGTGTATCCACCGCGATCCCGATGTTGTAGTAACGCTTGAGGACGAATTCTCCCCGTTCGTCATCCACGCTGGCGTTGAAGTAGGGGAAGGCCTTTAATGCCGATACGACCGCTTTTATGATAAACGGCAAATAGGTGAGGGTGGCCCCTGTTTTTGCCGCAAGTTCCGAAGCTGTCCGCCGCAGTTTTACGAGTTCTGTTACGTCTGCTTCATCCATCCCCGTTACATGCGGCGCGGTGAATTTCGAACGGACCATCTGTTCCGATATCGCTCGGCGCAGACCTCGTATCGGAATCCGCTCCTCATCCATAGGCGCGACTGCTGCTACTGCTGAAGCGCTCCGCTTGGGCTCTCGTTGGACCTGAATCGCTCGCTCCAGCCCATCAACAGACGGCAAGGGCTGGCGTTCTGTTGGCTGCGGCGTTTTCTCGCTTCGCCTGTTGGCAAAGCTCCTGACATCATCCTCTGTAATCCGCCCGTCTGCTCCGCTTCCTTTTACCTCCTGCAGGTTCACGGCCAGCTCCCGCGCAAGCCTGCGAATAGCAGGGGTAGCCAATGGTTTGGCGACCATACCGATTTGCCCGCTTGCAAGCAATGACGAGGATGCGGAAGGGACAGATTCCGTACCGGTTTTCGCTGGTACGGGTTCCTTTTGTGCAGCTTCCACCTCGAATTCCAGGACAACCGTTCCTACCCTGACAACCTCCCCTTCAGCCGCGTTGATCTTCGTTACCACTCCTTTTACCGGACAGGGTATTTCGACCAACGCCTTATCGGTTTGGATTTCTGCCACGACTTGATCGACTTCTACCTGATCCTGCTCCCGAACAAACCAGCGAATGATTTCCGCTTCGTGAATTCCTTCCCCGACGTCCGGCAATTTCCATTCATAACGCATGTTGAACACTCCTCCCCACTGGGCTCGATTGCATTAGGCATCGCGATGAAATAACTTCCGCTAATTTGCCGACAAAAATCAAAAAACCGCTGATATTTTGCCAGCAAAAGCGGGAACTAATTTCATCGCGAGCTCTTAGTAACTCACCGTCCGCTGTATGGCCTCGACGACTCTGCCGACCCCGGGAAGCCAGTGGTCTTCAATGCTCGGCACGGGATAGGGAGTATCGTAGCCTGTTACCCGCGCGATTGGCGCTTCCAAGGCGAGGAATGCCCCTTCATTGATCCGTGCGATAATTTCGGCGCCAACGCCACCGCTCTTGACCGCCTCATGGACGATGACCGCTTTCCCGGTTTTTTTCACGGAGTGAATCAAGGTCCTGGTGTCAAGTGGCGAAATCGTTCTGACGTCAATCACCTCACAAGACACGCCTTGCGCTTCGTTTACCTGCCGAGCCGCCTCCAGTGCTACCGGAACCGTAGGCCCCCAAGCGATCAGCGAGACATCCGAGCCCTCCTGAACCACTTTGGCTTGCCCGAGAGGAACTTCGTAGTACCCTTCCGGCACCTCCTCCCGAAACGCCCGATACAACTTCATCGGCTCGAGAAACAGGACCGGGTCCGGATCGTTCAGAGCGGCAAGCAGCAGCCCCTTGGCATCATAAGGAGTGCTCGGCATGACAACCTTCAGTCCCGGCGTATGCAGAAACAACGCCTCGAGACTGTCCGAGTGCAGCTCGGGGGTTCGAACACCTCCGCCAAACGGAGCCCGAATCACCAGCGGGACGGAATACCGGCCCCACGACCGGAAGCGAAGGCGGGCAGCCTGTGCCGCAATTTGATCCATCGTCTCGTAAATGAAGCCGAGAAATTGGATTTCCGCAATCGGGCGCATTCCATTCACGGCAAGCCCGATGGACGTGCCGATAATTCCCGACTCCGCCAGCGGCGTGTCAAACACGCGATGCTCCCCGAACTGTTGCATGAGTCCTTCCGTGGCTCGAAACACCCCGCCATTTTTCCCAACGTCCTCACCGAGGACAATCACACGGTCATCCCGTGACATGGATAACCGGATCGCCTCGTTAATGGCCTGGATCATTGTCATCTCTGCCATTTAGTACCCCTCCCCGCGAGTCAGTCGTTCTTGCAATTCGCGTTTTTGTTCCGCTGCATCGTCTGGCAGTGATTCGTACACATGATCGAAGAGGGCAGCCGGATCCGGTTTCGGAAACGATTCAGCCATCTCAACCGCTTCTTCGACTTTTTGTTTCGCTTCCTCCCATGCCAGTCGCTCGTCTTCATCGCTCCACAGCTGCTCACTTTGTAAAAACTGCCGATATCGGATGAGCGGATCTCGCTCCTGCCACCCTTTCCACACCTCTTCATCGCGGTAACGGGTCGGGTCATCCGCGGTCGTATGCGGCCCCAGGCGGTACGTCACGGCCTCGATCAAGGTGGGGCCTTCCCCGGCACGCGCTCGCTCAACTGCCTTTTTCATCGCCGTATATACAGCCAGAACGTCATTTCCGTCTACGCGAATTCCTTCCATGTTATACGCCACAGCTTTTTGGGCGATTGTGGGGGTTGCCATTTGTTGCGAGACGGGGACACTGATGGCCCAATGGTTGTTTTGGCAAAAGAAGATGACCGGTACCTTATATACAGCGGCAAAATTTAGCGCCTCGTGAAAGTCTCCTTCTGATGTTGCCCCATCTCCAAAATAGGTGACAGAGACGTTCTTTTCACCCTTCAGCTTGCTTGCCCACGCGGTTCCGACCGCATGCAGTGTCTGTGCTGCGATAATGATCTGGATCGGAAATACATTGAGATTCTCCGGCATGTAGCCGGCATGGGGATGTCCCATGCTCACCAGCAGGGCTTGAGCGAGCGGGAGCCCGTGATACACCAGTCCGGCCAATTCCCGGTAGCTGCTCGCGATCCAATCATCCTGTTCCAGAAGGGCAAAGCTTCCGATCTGGGCTGCTTCCTGCCCGCTAAAGGGAGCGTACGTCCCGATTCTCCCCTGTCGCTGCAAATTGAACGCCCGCTGATCCAACGTCCGCGCGAGAACCATGCCTCTGTACATTTCACGCTGTTTCTCGGCGGGTATATCAGGTATCTCACCGCAAACGGTTCCGTCTGCGTTTAGCACCTTCAGAAGCGGAAACTGCAACTCTGATACATGTGTCATCAATGCCATCCTCCTTTATCCAAACACTCGCTCGTGTATCAATGCCATCGCTGCTTCCCGGACAGAACGCTTTGAGGCAAGCGCCCTTTGTACGGAAAGGAGAGCATACCTGCCGATTTGCTGCTCGATATACGCGAATAACCCTTGTTCGGACACATCAGTGTCAATGTCCAAAGCGGCGCCAAAGAGTCCGGCCCCTCCCGCGTTGGCGATAAAGTCCGGAATAACGAGCACGCCTTTATCGGTCAGAATCTCCTCCGCTTCAGCGGTCGTCGGAATGTTCGCAGCTTCCACCACGATCTTGGCCGATACGTTATGAACATTATCGCTGTTGATGGCGTCAGCAATCGCAGCGGGAACGAGGATATCTACATCAAAGCTGAGCCAGGCTTCCCTGGGCAGCAGAGTGTAGCTTTCATCAAGCCCTTCCCTGTCGATCGTTCCCAGCTTGTCGCGTCGAGACAGAAGCTGTTGGATAGTAATCCCTGTTTCCTTGTAAATGGTGCCTTTCGCATCGGCGACTGCAACGACCTTGCACCCCATTTTTTGCAAATAGAGCGCTGCGCTGGCACCAACGCTTCCGAAGCCCTGAACCGCTGCAGTTGTTTGAGAAATGTCTATGCCAAGCACTTTGGCCGTATGTTTCGTTGCCACGGCAACCCCGTAGCCTGTTGTCACATCTGTAGCTGACATCCCGTCAATCACGAGGGCAAACACCTTTTGCAACCTTTCCAGGACGTAAGCGCCTTGGGGATGTTTGGCAATGCTTGCCTGAACAGAGCTTTGGATACCCATGTCCGCCAGAATTCGCAAGATATCCTCCTCTCTTGTCCCAAGGTCTTCGCTGGTCGACCAACGCTCAAGCAAAAACGGGCGATGCGCCTCCAGAAATCTCCTGAGGACTTCCAGCGCATCAGGAGCGTTCGGGTCGTAATCAATTCCCCCTTTGGCCCCACCCGAAGGCATCCCGAGCACGGTCAGCTTATACGTCATCGTACGCGCCAAACGCTCAACTTCTGATAGATCAAGCCCTTGTCTCATGCGGATTCCTCCCCCGCATGCTCCGCCCACCAGCGTATCAATGACCAGGTATCCTTTTGCCTTGGTTATGGCGTCGGTCCATTCTGTCTTAAGATGTGGTTGATGATGCTGTGTCATCGGCAGATTCCCCCTTTTTCCTTACAATGAAATAGTAGATGACGGAAGCCAAAATATAGAGCAAGCCTATTTTCAACGTCAGACGGTCTAAGACGAGAATCAGGATCATGCTTGACAGCATGCCGACAATCGGCAAGACAGGAAACAGCGGAGCCTGAAAGCTTGCCGGCTGATAATCCTCCCGTCTGCGCAAAATGATCAGAGCCATGTTTACGAAAAGGAATGCCGCAAGTGTACCGAAGTTCAGTACGTTTGCCAGGCTGGAAATCCCGTAAAACTGTATCATCACAACCTGGACTGCCACGATGAAAATCAGCGCCGGAACCGGCACCCCCCGTTTCGATAAAGCTGCGAGGCGGACGGGGAGAACCTTGTCGCGTGCCATCGCATAAACGAGCCGGGTCGCTCCGATCATCCCTGACAACAATGTGGACAAGAGGGCAAAGACTGCGATGACCGATAGCACCTGAGCTCCTTTCGCTCCAAGTGTCACCATGGCGGCATCGGCGATCGGCGACCCGCTGGTGCTTCCTTGTCCCCCCAGCGTAAACACCAGTGCCAGCATGACCGCAACATAGACTGCCGTTACGACCGCAAAGCCGAGGAGGATCCCTTTTGTCATTGTTTTCGCAGGGTTTTCCGCATCTCCTGCGACGCCCGCAGCAACCTCAAAGCCGACAAAGGCAAAAAAGAAGATGGCAGCTCCGTACAGGGTCCCACCGATTCCTCCGGGACTAAACGGAACAAACGCGTCCGCTGACGCATGGAAAAAAGCCGAGATGGCCAAAACAGCCAGTATCAGAATTTTCAGTCCGACAATTGCAAGATTGATACCGGAAGACACCTTGGTCCCTTGAAGAATGATGAGCAGAATCAAGACAGGGGGGACAAACTTAAGCAAAGCAGAAGGCAGCGGTACAACCTGAGCCATGTATTCGGCCCAACTGTTTGTAATCAAAGCGCCGCCAACAGTCAGTTCCAGTATGACAAGCGAACCGACAATAAACGGAATGATTCCCCATCTGCCTCTGAAAGCCAGCCTGCTGAACAGGTACGCTCCTCCTGCTTGCGGGTGGGCACTTGCCAGTTCAGCATAGGTGAGCGCTGTGAGGAAACCGACTACAGCGGAAATGATCACCGATAAGATTACGGACGGTCCCGCCGCTTTTAATGCAAGTCCGCTGACCGTAAAAATTCCCGCGCCCATCATCACCCCGATCGTAAGTCCTGCTACGTCCCAAGTATTGAGGACGCGTTTCAGTTTTTGTTTTTCCAAACATATCCCCTCCTTAGATTACCATATTGTTCGGTATATCCGAACGACGTTCTGTACAACCGATATACATACAGGATATCACAGACTCACAGGTTTTAATAGTCAGTTAATTTATAAAATTGAAACAAACAAAAAAAACACCGCGAATCCACGGTGTCTCGTATATTAAATATGTCCGAATATCCTCGATACATCGGCGGCCGCTTTGCAGACATCCGTTACAATAGCGGAGAAATCCTTTCCCAGAATGTGCTCCTTTGCACCTGACAGGCTGATGGCAGCCACAACGGTTCCTGTATTATCCCGAATCGGGGCGGCCACGCAACCCATGCCCGGGATCGACTCTTCATTCTCGATGCCATATCCGTTGCGTCGTATCTCCTCCAGTTCATCCAATAAATCTTTCCCGGAGGTGATCGTATTATCGGTAAAAGCCGCTAGTTCGTGTGAGAAATAGTTTTGAATCTCCCGCTCATCACGGTGCGCCAAGAGCACTTTACCTACTGCGCACACATGAGCTGAGACCGACAGCCCCGCCCTTTGCAGCACCGCAAATGGTTTCGGGGGATCGCTCCGGAAGATAAATACCGCCAATCCCCCCGCATAGATCGCCAAATGCCCCGAAGAATTCCACTTTTCTGTCAACCTGACCAGAAACGGTTCCGCTACAAGCCGAAGTTCGATCTTGCTGAAATATACCATGCCCAAGTTAAAAATGCTCGGGCCAATCCAATATTTCCGGGTGACTTCATCTTGTTTTACAAAACCCCTACGCTCAAGTGTTTTCAACATTCCATGCGCCGTACTCTTCGAGATCCCCATCATGCGGCTTACTTCCGAAATACCGAGCTCCTTTCCATCCTGAAAGGCTAATAGAATCGTCAGTGCCCGATCGATCGAATGCACCGTATTTTTATTGGCAGATTGATCATCCAACGTACATGTTTCCCCCTGTCTCCTGACATCCTGTCTCTTTTATGATCATAGCACGAACAACGTTGAATGCTAACCATAAAAATGAAGTTCCGAACGCACAGACTTATGAACCCTTGACAAACTATTTGCGGTTCTCGGTTTCCTGTTCGAAGCCGGTTATGTGAAGCTGGCGCATTGCTTAAACTACCACCTGCTCAAAGCAGGTGGATTTGGACATGAGTGTCGACGACTAAAGTCGTTACGCAAGAGTAAATCTCTTCTAAAAGCCCCTACGCTCAAGCGCACTTCAACCACTACTAAAACTCGTCCTCAATCTTGAATATTTCGCTTTTCTCTTCATAAAATGATTCGCAATATAATTCCGAATCATTTCTTCGGTCACATTACCTACCGTCGCACAAAAGTAGCCCCGCGCCTATAACTGTTGTCCCCAATATTGTTTCTTCAGTTCCGGAAATTCATCCTGCAACAGCCTCGACGAGCGTCCTTTCAAATACTGCACGATTTACTCGGACCTAAGCTCGGCGGACAGGACAACAACAAATGGATATGTTCTTTTCCCACACTCCCCTGCAAAATTCCAATCCTTCTGGCTTCACATCCCTGCCGGATCAACTCCCGTGTCCTTACCGCTAATTGACCTCTGAGTATCTGATATCCGAACTTTGTCACCCAAATGATATGATATTTGATGGCATACACCGCGTGACTATTCTTCTCGTATCCTTCCATGCTGATCATTGATTGCTTCCACTTCTGGTTTCTACGTGATCCACAGACGCAAAAAACATATTAAAGGTAAGAAAGATAGAACTCGCTCTGCAATATTTATTGGATGAAGTTGAGAGACAGATGATTGAAGAGAACTATCTTAGCACATCCAGAGTTAAGGATATCAACATATACTTGGATTTGGGTATGAAAAGGATCAATACTACCCGGAAAAGAACGATGCCATCTTTCAGTATTGCCAGGCACTCGGAATAATCTGAGTGTCCTTTTTTGTAGAAAATCGCGCATTAACTCCGTTTGGAATATACCAGATTAGGGATTCCATACGAGACAGCAACCCCTCGTTTTTCAGGTGTAAACTAACCAAAAAATGACAAAACTATTGCAATATATTTACATAATTGGTAAAATATAAATTGTTGATAAAATGAATGAAGGAGATGTAATTATGAAAAAACTAACGGCTGTTCTTTCTATTCTTGCTGTTGCTTTAGTAGGATCTACAAGTGCCTTTGCGGCTGAACCTGTTGCCCAATCAAATGCAAGCCTAGCAGCAATAAACACGTTTTCGAAATCTTTGGCCCCTAAAGATAAATCGGGGTATTACACAATGTATGAGTTTTACGTTTTTCAACAAGGGACTGTAACTGTGAATCTTACACAAAATAGTACTGGTGGGGCTAAAGGACATTATGTAATTTATAAATATTATGGCCCAAACCAATGGCTATTCACTGATAATCCTGAATTTCGAAAGTACGACTCTTTGAAAACGTGAAAAGGGCTCCGAATCTT
>CAMIVR010000036.1 GCA_946402065.1 uncultured Brevibacillus sp.
GGATATGCCTGCCCTGGCGGACAAACAGCGGAACGCCGAGGTTTTTTTCCAGCCGCGATATCGTATTGCTCAGCGACGGCTGCGAGACATTAAGCTCCTTCGCCGCCTTGGTCATATGCTCCAATCGGGCGACTGCCTGAAAATATTTAAGCTGCAGTAATTCCATCGCGCTTACCCCTGTCATTTATCATCTCAACGTTATGAATTCATTAGGAAACTTGTATTTATATCTTATCAAAAAACATACTGGGTGATGGGTAAAGCAGCAGAGAAGATCAGGCGGGTTGATCCTGACCGGCATTGGCGCAGGGGTTGAAGGCGTGCAAAACATCGTCTGAAACCGCTCCCGTTCGCTGCCAACGCAAAAGAAGTCACCCTGTGCAGGTGACTTCTCGCTGTTTTTCCCCAGATGTTACTTGTTCAAGTCTTCAATCGAATGGATGTCCATATACGATGGTACGACCAATCCGAGCTTCGTACCTGACAGGTTCACACCGAGATCTTCAAACTTGCCTTTCAGCTTTTCCACATAATCGGCATGTGTCGTCGGCAGCCAAGCGGCAACCAGGCCGTCGACATCGCCATTTGCCAAACCGATAAACATCGGCCCCGCTTCTACCTGGCTCAGCTCTACATCATAGTTCAGTTTTTGCTCAAGCACCGCTTTGACTACGTTCGTGCTGGCAATCTCGGAGTCCCAGGCGACATAGGCCAGCTTCAGCTTTTCTTTGGCGCCTGGCTGGATGCCTTCAATCCACTTGTTTACTTTGTCCGGATTGTTTTTTACCCAGTCGCTCGCTGCTTCTTCCGGCTTTTTCCCGTTGAGAATCTCCAGCATGACATTTTCCATGTCGGAAGGGGTCCACTCGAATTTGTCCAGGAACTGATACGCATTCGGATGGTCGGCCTTCAGTCCTGTCCGCACGAGGGTGTGGATTTCCTCGTCTTTACCGAACGAGCCTTTCGGGTCATCGAGGTATTTCAGGTCAAACTTGGAGAACATCCAGTGCGGTGTCCAGCCTGTGACGATGATCGGCTTCTTATCCTGAATCGCCTTTGTCAGGGCCGCCGTCATCGCAGTCCCCGACCCCTCGACGAGCT
The DNA here is from genome assembly GCA_946402065.1 of uncultured Brevibacillus sp. GTDB lineage: Bacteria > Bacillota > Bacilli > Brevibacillales > Brevibacillaceae > Brevibacillus_D. Next base: position 1,102 of record CAMIVR010000036.1, read on the forward strand.
CCCAATCCTTCAACTGGTAATCCTCCATCGCTTTCTTGGTCGCTTTCATCAAGCCGGCACCGGGATCGATCCCGATGATTTTATATCCCACCTGCTCGCCTACTTTGGCAGTGTTTTTCGCGTCATTGACCTGATCTGGTGCAGGTGTTGCCCCCGGTGACTGGGACGAACATCCCCCAATCAGCAATGCCACTCCCATAACAGCAGCAATTCCCGTAGTTAACCATTTCTTCATCTCTCTTCTCCTCCTTAGGCGTGTTTCCGTTTTTTCTTCCCCATACTCTGGGTGAAGCGGTCCAGGATGATGGCCAGGATAACGATCGCGATCCCTGCCTCAAACCCGGTCCCGATTTGAATTTGTGTGACTGCCCGGTAGACGTCGGCTCCCAGCCCTTTCGCTCCGATCATGGAGGCGATAACGACCATGGACAGGGCGAGCATCATGCTCTGGTTAATCCCTGCCATAATCGTCGGCTTGGCGATCGGCAGTTGAACTTTATACAGCTTTTGCGAAGCCGTCGAGCCGAAGGCATTGGCCGCTTCGACGAGCTCTTTCGGCACCTGGCGAATCCCCAGGTTAGTAAAGCGAATCGTCGGGGGCATGGCAAAAATCACAGAGGCGATCACCCCCGGCACCTTGCCTAAACCGAAAAAGAAAATCGCCGGAATCAAATAGACAAACGCGGGCATCGTCTGCATAAAGTCCAGTAGCGGTGTGACGATGCGCTGCACAGTATCGTTACGCGAACACCAGATGCCTACCGGTATCCCGATCACAACAGATATTAGCGAAGCAGTCAGAACCAGCGCCAGCGTCTCCATCGTATTCACCCAATAGCCGAGGTTATCGATGAGAAACAAGCCGACAAAGGTAAGAATCGCTGCCGTTATATTCAGCTTTCTCCAGGCAATCAGGACAAACGCAATCATGATCAGCCATGCCGGAATGCCGTTGAAAATAAACGAAAAGCCGTCGACGATGCCGCCGATTGCAGTCGTGATGCCGTCAAACAGCCAGCCCAAATTGTGTTCCAAAAAATCAACGACCGCCTCGATCCACTTGTCGAGCGGTATTTTTGTCAAAAAATGTCCCATCTATCCGTTCACCTGCCTTTTGTTGATCACGTAGTCGTCGCCTGACTCTCCTCATTGACCTTGCCCGCAAGACCGCCGAGTACCGCCCCTTTGACGATAATCCCGAGCAAGCGCTGCTGCTCCCCGACAACCGCGACCGGAACAGGTGCAGTGGCAACCGGGTCAAACAAGTCATGCAACAGCGTATCGGGTGAAACGGTCGGCACGTCCTGTTCCATCACGCTTTGCAGGCTCATTTCCTCGCGGGAAGCTTTCGACACCTTGTCGGCGGTAACGACTCCGAGCAGTGATTTCTTCCGGTCGACAACGTAGAGGCTGGAAACCCCTCTGTCGCGCATCAACTGCAGGGCAACCCGCGGCCCTTTATCCAGCGTGATTGTCTCCGGCCGCTTCATCACATGTGCCGCTGTCAGAACTTTTGAGCGGTCGACATCCTCGACGAACTTCTCGACGTACTCATTTGCCGGATTGGTCATGATTTCTTCCGGTGTGCCAATCTGGACAATCGCGCCATCCTTCATCAGCGCGATTCGGTCGCCGATTTTCAACGCTTCATCCAGATCGTGCGTAATGAAGATAATCGTCTTTTTCATAGAATCCTGCAGTTCGAGCAGTTCGTCCTGCATGTCCTTGCGAATCAGCGGATCAAGGGCGCTAAACGCCTCATCCATCAGCAGCACGTCCGGATTGCTGGCCAGAGCCCGGGCCAATCCGACACGCTGCTGCATACCGCCGCTCAATTGCGTCGGGTAGCTCTCTTCCCAGCCGCTCAAGCCGACCAATGCAAGAGACTGTCTCGCCTTTTCCTTCCGTTCTTCCTTGCCGACACCCTGAATTTCCAGGCCGTATTCGACATTTTCCAGCACCGTCCGGTGGGGAAACAAGGCAAAGCTTTGAAAGACCATCGCCAGCTTCTTCCGTCTGACTGTCCGCAGCGCTTCCCCTTCCATCGCCACCAGATCTTCGCCATCGATGAGGATTTTGCCCGCCGTCGGCTCAATCAAGCGGTTGAGGAGCCGGATCATCGTCGACTTGCCGCTTCCGGACAGGCCCATGATGACAAAAATCTCACCGTCATACACCTCAAAGCTGGCCCGGTTGACCCCGACGGTGCATCCCGTCTCTTTGAGAATCTGCTGCTTCGTCATACCCTGCTGCAACAGCTCGATTGCTTTATTTGTCTGGCGGCCAAACACCTTGGTCAGTTGTTCCACCTTTATTTTGATCATCCAATCCCACCTTGTATATAAAGTTGTTAGTTAGATTGTATCGTTTATCGCTTGACTACTCAAAGCCGATAATCCCGCAAAATCGCTCGTAAAGTCTGTTCAGAAAAAACTTTACCAACCTATTTTACTGTATTCTCTGTTTATCTAATCTATACTGCACAAGTTGGTTATTTACATTTTCATGGGAACAACCTACAATTCTAACTAGCGACTACTCAAATAGGAGGGTGATTTCTCACGTGAGTGCACCTAATCCAGAGACTCAGCTCAACCGCAACTATGATGTTTTAATCGAAAAGGCACGTAGTCGAATCGTCGAAGCGATTGCCAAAAATATGGATTTATACGGTGTCACCATGTCTGTCGGACATCTGTACGGCACGATGCTCTTCCAGGATAAACCGATGACGCTCGACGACATGGGGGAAGCGCTTGGCATGAGCAAGACAAGCATGAGTACAAGCGTACGAACGTTAATGGATTTAAAAATGGTGAACAAGGTCTGGACGCGGGGATCGCGGAAGGATCAGTACGAGGTCGATCGGGACTGGTATCAGAATTTCATCGACTTTTTCGCGCTCAAATGGCGACAGGCAGTCGATGTGAATACAAGTGCTTTGCTCAAATCGCAGCTGGAGTTGACCAATCTGCTGAACGCACACAAAGACGATATGCCCGTGGAAACGCAAAAGACAATCGAAAACGATTTGGCAATCGCGCAGAACGCCCTGAATTACTACGATTGGCTATCTCGTCTGATTGACTCTTTTGAATCGCACAAGATTTTTGAGTACATTCCCAAAAACACGGTCGACTGACACACATAGCAATGGCTCGCAACCGCAGCACACGGTAAGCGAGCCATTTTTTTTGGGGGAAATTTGCGCCACCTGGCTGCTTTTTCATTGTTTTTTCATAATTACTCCTTACGATAGAACTATCTTTTTGGCGGAGGATAGATCAATGAAACGATCCAAATGGCTTAAATGGAAAATTGGCGGTTTTACCGTATTCTCACTCGCGCTGGTCTTCAACACTGCAAAAGCCGACCCTGAATTTGAACGAGCACATGAAGCTGCGCTGCAAGCAGCCAATGGCACGGATTTGCCCGAAACGGCCGATACCGATGATCCCGTCATGGACGAATGGCTAAACAATCTGGACTCCAATCAGGAAAACGGGCATTTCAGCGAGCAGCCGCCTGCGAGCGAGCCGACCGAAACAGCGGTCCCAGCCCCTGCTGCACCCCCGCCTGCTCCGGAACCGTCTCATCCAGCAGAAGCGGGCAGCCACACCTCGCAAGACTTATCGAGCAAGACGACGCGTACAAGCCCAAAGGAGCAGACAAACAAAAACGCCACTCCTTCAAAAAAGTCGGTGACTACTCAGCCCAAGCAGGCACCAGCAGCTAAGACGCACTCAGAGAGCAGCACTGCAACATCTACGCCGGCGAAATCAAAACCGGCGTCTCAGGCTACGACAAGCAGCGCCGCGACTAATGAACCGGCAAAGGCTCCTGCACAAAATCAGGTTCAGGCTCCAGCTCAAGCACCAGTTCAAGCATCAGCTCAGGCACCAGCTCAAGCACCAGCTCAAGCACCAGCTCAGGCACCAGCTCAGGCCCCAACTCAAGCAGCTGCACCTCCTGCTGTACCTGAGCCAGCGCAACCCGGCAGCGAGCCCGCCGCTGTGGACAACACTGCAAAGCAGGATGCAGCCGCAACCAGCGATGAGAACTCTGGCACAGAAGAAGAGCAGCCGAGCAAGAAACCATCACACACGAAAACGAGACGCTCCTGACGCTTCTAACCCAATCGCAAAGGAATGAGAACCGGATGAGTCTTGCAAATGACGGATTGCTCACGCTGGACAGGGACTTTTTTGCGATGAATACACTCATAGAAGTTACGTTGGAGCATCACGGCAGCGGCAGCCCGACCGTTTCGCAGTTGCTGGAAGCATGTTCGGACTGGTTCGAATCCGTCGAACGCCGCTTCAGCCGCTTCTTGCCCGACAGTGAGTTGCAATACATGAACCGCCATCGTGGCAAGCCGACCTTTTTATCCAAGGCGATGACAGAAGTGTTGTCGCTGGCCGAAATGTACCATGCGCAAACGAACGGCTTATTCAGCTACAGCTTGTTGGACGCTTTGCAACATGCCGGCTACGACCGCTCCTTTGAACAAATCAGCCAATCTGTCCAGGCCGCTTTACCTCCACCCCTTCCCCAGTCCCACCCGCAGCTCGTCCTGGACAGTGGTATGCGCACGGTTAGGCTGAACGGCCACGAGCAGCTTGATCTCGGCGGAATTGTCAAAGGCTGGTCGGTCAACCGGCTGGCCGCATGGCTTCAGCAAAAGCATCAGGTCAAGCGCGGGCTGATTAACGCTGGAGGGGACCTGCACGTCTGGGGCGGAGCCGGTGACGGTGAACCATGGCGCATCGGTGTCGCCGATCCTTGGGACGACAGCGCGGAAATCGCTCAGATCACGCTGATGGAAGGAGCTGTAGCCACTTCCAGTGTGTTGGGCAGACGCTGGCAAAGCGACCACGGCATCATGCACCACCTCATCGATCCACGGACTATGCGGCCAGGCACCAGTGACGTCGTTCAGTGTACCGTGAGCGGCACGAATGCAATGGAGTGTGAAATCTGGTCCAAGGTCGTCTGTATCGCCGGCAGTTCGGAAGCAATTCCGCTGCTCTTGCAGCGTATCCCGCACTGTACTGTGCTGTTCGTCACGCACAATCGAGAGGTTCATTTCGTCGGCGCCAAAGACTTGTACACGCTGTACTGGCACGATGTACAGATCGATTTTTTCCATACAGCGACCGAAAGACACTGATTACAAAGGATGGAGATAGTCATGGCAACATTCATCACCCACCTGCCCACCTGGGAAATCATCCGCATCCTGGGCATCACGTCATATCTGCTGCTTTTTGTCGGAGTAAGCCTTGGGATTCTCTACGGCATGCCCTTATGGAAAGGGAAGCAAAAAGCACAAGTCTATAAAATCCACTCGCTGGCGACAATCGGCGGTACGTTCGGCGGTGTACTGCACGCCATATTCCTGACCATTGACACATATGCCCCTTTTTCATGGAAAGAAATCCTGATCCCGTTTACCGCCGAGGACCAACCGTTCTGGAACGGCTTGGGGACCATTGCACTCTACGGCGTGCTGATCATCATCCTCAGCACCGACCTGCGCAACAAACTGAAAAAAAAGCTCTGGTTCGCCATTCACCTCTGCTCATACCCGATGTTCGTCATTGCCCTGATACACGGCTTGGGCTCAGGTACTGACACAAAGCTGTTGCCCGTCTATCTGATGTACACCGTCACCTGCGGAATTGTCTTGCTGCTTGTGATCATTCGCAGCTTTGTCGGAAAGAAGATCAGCAACACGTCTCTAGCTGATCGGGGATAAGTCAAAGGAGGCCACCCGTATGTCAAGCTTGCTCCAATCGCTAAAAAAAAGGCCGCTTGCCATTGGCTTGAAAGCGGTCTGTGTGATTATTATGCTCTTTGCCATTCTCGCCCTTGGCATCACGATCACCAACAGCTGGCCGGCAGTCGCCCTGCACTTCCCCGCTTCGTTTTCAGGACGAAAGCTGAAAATGCTCGGAAAACAGATCGGCAGCTTTGCCGAATACGGCGTGTTTGGAGCAGCCGGGTACTGGCTGCTGAAACTGTTGCTGCGAAAATGGAAAACCGTGCCGTTAAAGTCGCTGCTGCAGTCCGCCATGCTGTTCTTCAAACGCAACCACACGTTTTTGGGATGGTTTAGCGTCATCGTGGCCGCAAGTCATGCAGCCTATTTTTTACTCAATCCGGACGACAAACCGATTTATCTCTACACCGGCTTGGCGGCGTTTGGCGGCTTGTTGCTCGTCGCTCTGTTCGGTACGATTTTCCGGCATGCAGTGAAAGAAAAAAAAGCCCCGCTTTCACGGAGAAAGTGGCACATGGCGGCCGCAGGTGTTTTTGCTGTCGCATTCCTGCTGCATCTTTATCTGTAAGCGTCGTGACTACCGGATCAATAGCAGGATTATGGGGACATTTGGCGAATAAAGCAACTCTTGCTCCAGCGAGAGATTGAGAGGCTCATGTCGCTTGAAGCAAACTTGTTTATAGAGGGTGAATCTGATGCATTCTGCAAAAAAGACACCAAAACTTGATTTAACCGAGGCCGAACGGGCCTGCTTGCGAAAATACAAAATACGCTTGCACGAGCTGGCCTCGATCGCCACTGCGGATGTAAGCGAGCTGCTGTCCATTTCACTTCAACGAGCCCAGACCCTTCAAGCAATGGTTGAATTTCAACAAATCCCGTCCATCGGCCCGAAATTTGCCAACGATTTGATGTTGCTTGGTTACTATCGACTCGAACAGGTAAAAGGCTGCGACGGCGCGATGCTGTTCAACGAACTGGAGCAGAAAATCGGCGTCTCGATCGACCCCTGTGTCGAAGATCAGTTTCGCCTAGTCGTGCATTATGCTGAACATCCAGACAGCAGCAAGCAATGGTGGGATTTTACGGAGGAAAGAAAACAGTATCGCGCGAAATTTGGCTATCCACCCAATAGACCGCAGCAGGCGTAATTGAGTGACTTTCGTCTGCTTATTGCTGATCTTTGCCATAGCAGTCGCAGGACGTAATATGATCATTCACCATCCCTGTCGCCTGCATGTAGGCGTAACAAATCGTCGATCCGACGAATTTGAACCCGCGTTTCTTCAAGTCCTTGCTCATCTTGTCGCTGATCTCTGTCGAGGCTGGCACCTCATTCAACGATGCAAAGTGATTCTGAATCGGTTTGCCGCCGACAAAGGACCAAATATACTCGCGAAACGAGCCGAATTCCTCGACCACTTGCAGATAAGCAGCCGCATTGGCAATGACAGCCTGTATTTTCAGCTTATTTCTGACAATGCCCTCATCCTGCAACAGCTCGTCTATTTTTTTCTCATCATAAGCGACGATTTTTTCCGGCTCAAAGTTGTCGAACGCCCTGCGGTAGTTCTCCCGCTTTTTTAAAATCGTGTACCAGCTAAGTCCTGCTTGTGCCCCTTCGAGGGTAAGAAACTCAAACAGCGTCCGATCATCATATACAGGCACGCCCCACTCGTGATCATGGTAGTCGATATATAAAGGGTCCTGCGTTACCCAGCCACATCTGTTCATGCAAACTCTTCCCTTCCAAGCGTAGTTGATTGCTTCACCCCTCCTATTCTAGCACATACGTTCGGTTCTTTGCCACAATGGTTGTTCATAGCTGGCATATAGATATCGTACATTGATTTTCAATCGCCAAGAAGAGAGAAGCGGAGCTTTTTGACAGCGCCTACCGAGACTGCGAGAAAAAAACGGAACGTCTTTCGTGCCCCACTGGCATCTTGAGATGCGTCCCTCGAGGCTTTTGGGGCGCGGTTCCGTTTTTTTCTCGCAGTCGGCCTTGAACGCTCCCCCGTGCGCTGTCACTTGCGAAGTGCTCTCTTCTTGGCGATTCCCCTCCACAACAGCATCATGTTTAAGCCATTCAGTCGTCCTCCAGCTTCAAGTCATCCTGATAAAAAAAATTCGGCGTATTCCACGTGTTGTCATACTGGCTGTGAAAAATATGCGTAGTCGCAGGCGATACAGGCGGAATCAGCCAGGTCCAGTCACCTGTTACGCCCCGCCCGGCCTGCTGTTCCTGCAGTTCAAACTGTTTGAATTGCTGTGCAGCCATATGGTGATCCACCATTCTGACTCCCGCTTCCTGATAGGACAGGGCTACGGCCAGATTCAGCTCGACGAGTGCCCGATCCTTCCAATAGATCGCCGGTTTGCTCGTGTCCAGGCCCATGCACCGGGCAATGGTCGGCAGGAGATTGTAGCGTGCTTCGTCGGCCAGATTGCGGGCCCCGACTTCTGTAGCCATATACCAGCCGTTAAAGGGAGCTGCCGTATACTGGATCCCGCCGATTTCCAGACGCATGTTGGAAACGATCGGGACAGCGTACCATTTTAGCTGCAAATCGGCAATCCGGGGTATGTCCGGATGGCGCAGCGGCACCTCCAGAACGTACTCGCGGGGAATGTCGAAAATTTGCGGGCGCTCATCCCGGATCTGGATGACAAAGGGCAGGAGCTCAAACGGTTTCTTTTCACTCTTCCAGCCCAAACGCAGACAATGATTGGTAAAGGGAACGGAATGGGGATCACCGACGATTCCCTGTTCGGTCTCGTAGCCAGCATAGCGAATCAGCTGGTAGTTCCAGATCCGCACCTGCTGCTCGCCGGCTCTGGCCGGTCGGAAGATGGAGATGACGGGGCGGATTTTTCCGTTGTTCGTCGCGTACGAGATGTGTCGAAGCAGGGCATCGCGAACTTCCGGCGCCGTACTCGCTGCACGCTCGTCAACCACGTGCAGCGTATTCCAGTAAAGCCGGCCTATGCAGCGGTTGCTGTTGCGCCATGCCGCCTTGGCCCCGAATTCCAGTTCTTCTGATGTATGTTCATAGTGATTGTGCTGGCGGATTTCGTCGTGAATCGCTTCCAGGCGCGCTTCCATTTCTGCTTCGCTCTTACCGAGTTCCCGATAGCAGAGCCGAATGAACGCGCTGGCTTCTTCGTAAAGTTGACTCATTTGCTTTGCTCACCTTTCCTTGTTCTACCCCCATTCTACATCATGCTTGCCCGGCTCCCGCTGTTCTATATCAACAAATTGCAAAACTTTTTACCGTGACGGCAGTCTGACGGTGCAACCATACCTGCCGTCAGTCCGTTTCCAGCTTTTGTGCTTGCCTGAATCCTACCTGGAAAATTTGGCAAAAATCGCTTCCAGCTTGTCCCTGATCGGCACGCCCAGCTCCCGCTCAATCCATCGCTGACTTCGCTCCGCTACTTTCCTCGCAGCCGCAACATGATTGGTATGAAGCAGCCGTTCAAGATACTCCATGTAGAAGCCCTCCTGGTATGGTTCCTTTTCCAGCAGCTTTTCATAGTAGTGCATGCCATTGGAGAAATCGCTGCGATCCCAATAGCAGCCTGCCAGTTCCCGCAATACATTCAGGTAGACGATCCGCAGCCGTTCCCGTTCTGCTTCAAGGTAGCTGTCGTACGGATACTCTTCAAAGTAATCCCCCCGATACGACTGCTCCGCCAGACGCAGCTGTTTTATGCGCTCTGCCGGCGGTACTTCCCCCTCGCTGACAAGCGCCTGTAAAAATCGATCCACATCAAGCTCCAGCTCCTGCGTACAAAACGTGAAATGCTCCCCGGTCTGGATCAGATAACGCGACTGCCTGCCTGATTGCAAGGCTGGTTCGAGCGTCTTGCGCAGCCCGGACAACGCCACGTAAAACTGATTGTTGATCGCCTGAATCGGTCCTTCCGGAAACACCTGATCAAGAATACTGTCTTTGATCAGCATCTTCTCCCGGTGCGTAATAAAAAACTGCAGTAACCGCAAGCTTGACTTCCGCGGCAAGCGAATAGAGGTGTCACCATGCTTGATTTCAAAGGTGCCCAGCACGCGAATCGACAACATTTCCGGGTGAGGCTCTTGCTCTCGTACCGCAACGGCTGGCAGTCGTTGTTGCTGCAGCTTTTTTACTTCATTTTTAAGATAGACAGACAGCTCGCGCGTCAGCTTATCTTCCGCCTTTGCCAAATAATGCTCTGCTTCCGGCAGCTGTTCGGCAGCCAGATAGGTGAGCCCGGCAGCCAGATACGCCCAGCCAAGATCCGTATCGATATGAAATGTTTCGGCGTGTTTGACAGCATCCATCGCCCACTCCAATGCCTGGGGATATTCCTTTCGCAAACGGTGCAGCTTGACCATCGAGCAGTACGGAAATACCTTGGAGGCATCGTCACAGCGCTTGGAGATGGCAATCGCTTGATGGATCAGCGGTTCAGCCTTATCCGGATTGTTCTTCTCCAGATAAATCTCGGATAGCATCCACAGTGAATGCAATTGGGAAAAATACACGCCGTGCGGCTCGGAGTAGGACAACGAGCTCTTCAGATAATGAATCGCTTGCGGATGGTCCTTCATGAAATAGTGCACCTGACCGAGCATGCTCAAGTTCATGGCAATCATCCCGTAATGATTCGTCGGGTAACAGGCGTCCAGCGACTCCTGATAGCATTGCCTGGACTGAACCAGGTCCCCGCGATAGAACTGGATCGTCGCCAAGCGATGCAGAAAATAGGCGATTGTCAGCGGATTTTGCTTCTGCTTCAAGACGGCAATCCGCTTTTCCAACGGCTCGACCATTTCGTCCAGGATTGATACCGGGAGACAGCGGAACAAGAACTGGCTCGTCCCTTCAAGGGAAAGATCAGGCGAAATCGTCTCCAGCCAGCCGTCAATCAACACAAAGAAGCGATCCGGATGATAGCGCTCCGACATCTGCCTCATGGCAAGCACGGCACATCTGGAATCTTTGCCGGAAATATAATGGGCAAACGCGTTGAAAAATTGAAATTTCTCTTCGTAAATGCGGGCAAGCTGCTGATGGTACCCGTTGATCTGCTGTTGATCAGTCTGTTTGAGCAGCTTTTCATATAAAAACATGCGGAACAGCTGGTGGTATTTATAGCTGCCTTCCTCTGTCCGGTAAATAAACAAATGGTGCGTGAGCAAGTGATCAAGCACCTGCTGGGCATTGCTCACGCCCAAATACTGGTTGACGATATCCACATGCAGTTCGGCGAGCAAGCTGGTTTTCCACAGAAAGCTCTGGATCTCTTCTGATTGCGAAGCCAGCACCTCACTGCCCAGGTATTCGTAAACATCGGGAATTCCGGTAAAATTCGTCCAGAAGCGATAGCGCTCTGCCTCACTCATCTCCTTGATCAGATCGTGAATGAGCTGCAGGCTGGCGATCCATCCTTCGGTCCTGCTGAGAATAAAGTCTAGCTCATGCTCCTTCAACGTAAGCTGATGCAAGGTATTGAAGAATTCATTCGCTTCCTCCTTGGTAAACGCAAGGTCACGTGCGCGCAGCTCTGCCAGGTTATGCTGAAGCTTTAGCTTGACGAGCGGCAAATGCGGGCGAACCCTGCTGGTAATGAGGAAGGTGACAGTTTTCGCCGCTTGAAAAATCAATGTGCTCACCAGCTCCTGAATTTCCTCGCCCTCATCCACCCATTGGTAATCATCCAATACGATGAACAAGCGCGTCGGCCACGCAGCAAGCTGCCTGATCAATTGCTGAAACTCCTCGTCAACCAGCTCTGGCGCCACGAATGCCACCTCGCTGCCCCCTGTCTGGATTCGGGTTAACGCTGTTTTGAGATACGTGAGAAAGACATGGGGAAAACGATCTGCCTGTCCGACCTGATACCAGACCGTGGGAATGCCTTTGATTTTGATAAAGCTGGAGACGAGTGTGGTTTTCCCGTATCCGCCGTCGCTTGCCAGACAGATCAAGGAGCGTTCAAGATTGTTCTCCAAAAAAGAGAACAGTCTGTCTCTTACCAGATATGGAGTGAAATCAGGAACGGCTAGTTTGGATTCAAGGATGTTCATCTGCTCACCTCTCACGATCTTACTAGACGCTTGGTTTCTTACAAAAAAATCTTGTTGGAAGTTTTCCGCTTCTCGTAAGAAAACGGTTAGCTGTGGCTGTTACGATTCCGTTAACACGTGAAGGCAATCGCCTTCCGATCATCAGGAGAGTGGAATGGGCTGTCTGTCGTGCCGCATGGATTTGCGCAGATTGATATTGCAATATTCGTACTACTCCTATGATATCACGAAATGAAAACGCTATCCTGCGTTTTCGTTATACGAGGAGGAGCAGCTTATGAAAGTTAATCCAATGTTCTGGATGAAGAGTCCTGGCGATACGCCGAAAGGGTCTCATCGCGAGTTTATCAATCCCGAATGGATCCCGTGGACAGACTGGCTCATGCCGGGAACCCGATTCAAGTTGCTGTATTGCGATCTCGTTTCCGGTCACTTCACCATTCTTTTGCAGGTTGATGAAGGCGTACAGGCAACCCCGCACTGGCATGTGCAAAATATTCAAGCCTTTATTCTGGAGGGTGGCTTCTTCTACGAGGATGGCGAGGACAAAGGCTTGACCGGGTACTACACCTGCGAGATGGCCGGAAACGTGCACAAGCCGTTCGCACCGGAAGGCTGTCTGATGATCGCCTTCTCGCATGGCCCGATCGGCGGATATACGGATGACGGCGATCTGGTCGTGATGGCTGATGCTCGTCTTCACTACTACATGGCCAGGGAAAACAATGCGGTGGAACATACGACCATCGTTGATTACCAAATAGGTTCGACTGAGCTGCAAAAATAGTGCAGCATAGCGATTCGAGCATTCAGTCAAGATTCACTTCAGCAAACGGAGGCGAGTAGGATGAAAGCAGCACTTTGGCATGGAGCACGCGATGTGCGTGTAGAAGAGGTAGCAGAACCGCAGATTCAACCGGGAAAGGTGATCGTTCGCGTCGCCTGGTGCGGGATTTGCGGATCGGATTTGCACGAATATATGGCAGGGCCGATCTTTTTATCCGCCAAACCGCACCCCCTTACCGGCGATTGCGCTCCACTGATTATCGGCCACGAGTTTTCCGGAGAGGTCGTGGAGGTTGGCGAAGGGGTCACACGGGTCAAGCCCGGTGACAGAGTCGTCGTCGAGCCTGTGTTGTCCTGCGGGAAATGCAATGCCTGCAAAACTGGCCGTCACAACCTGTGTGACCTGATCGGCTGTTATGGCATGAACGGCGGCGGCGGCGGGTTTTCCGAGCTGGCCATGGTCGATGAGGGCATGGTCCACCTGCTGCCTGACAACATCAGCTACGAGCAGGCAGCACTGATCGAGCCGACATCTGTCGCCCTGCATGCGGTGCGCGAAAGCCGCTTAAAGGCAGGCGATACATGCGTTGTATTTGGAACAGGACCGATCGGATTACTGGTCATTCTCGCTGCAAAAGCGGCAGGAGCGAGCCAAATCATCGCGGTCGAGCTGTCCCCACAGCGACGGGAGATGGCGAAAAAACTGGGGGCTCACGCTACAGTCGACCCTTCCCAGACAGATACGGTACAGGCAATCCGGGAGATTACAGGCGGCGGTGCTGATGTCGTCTTTGAGGTAACCGGTGTCGAGCCGGGGTTACTCGGCGCGATTGAAAGCGCCAAGGCAGGCGGCCAAATCGTCATCGTCAGCGTCTGGGAAAAACCGCTCACCCTCTCTCCTAATGCGTTTGTCTTCCGCGAGCGTCACCTGATGGGTTCATTCGGCTTCCGCAATACGGTCTTTCCGGCAGTCATCCGCCTGATTTCCGATGGCCGCATCAAGGTCGACGAGCTGATTACCAAGAAAATTCCGCTCGACGCGATTAGCGTAGAAGGCTTCGAGGAGCTGGCAAACAGCAAGGAGCACATCAAGATTCTCGTCACCCCGCGGGGGGCGAAAGAGCAAGTAACCGGATAAGACGACCTTAGCATTTATGCAGGCAGCAGGAAGTGCCGATACCAATAAGGGAAAAGACTACTTTTCTCAGTTCATTAACATCTGGGGGAACGCACAATGAAAATGGCCTATCGCACTGTTGCCTTCATCCTGCTTGTGTCAATACTGGCTCTTATGACCGGCTTCTCAAGCGAGGACAAAAAGCTGAAAGCCACCTGGCTCTGGCAAACGGCTTTGATCGGCTCCGAGCCGGACAAGATTCTCTCGTTCGCCAAGGAACAGGGAGTCAACCTGCTGTACCTGAAGATCGACACTTCCCGCAAGGCAGCTTTTTATCAACCGTTTTTGAAAAAAGCTAATGAAGCTGGCATCAAAGTCCATGCGTTAGGTGGACTGGCAAGCTGGGGACTGGAGCAAAACCGCCCCAAGCTTCTGGAGCTGGTAGATTGGGTCGTCGCTTACAACACAAGCGTGGCCGCCAGCGAAAAAATCAGCGGCATCCACCTCGATATCGAGCCGTATGTGCTGCCGGAGTGGAAAACGCAGCAGGCTTCCATTCTCCGGCAGTGGACGGGGAATGTCGAGGCTTACCTCAAACAGGCGCAAAAAGACCCCTCCCTTGTCATCGGATGCGACATGCCATTCTGGCTGGACAAGACCTACCTGCCGGACAATCCGGCTATGACGATCAGCGAATGGCTCATCGCCAAGCACGATCAGGTAGCCATCATGGCTTACCGCGACCGGGCAGATGGCCCAAACAGCATTACCTCACTGGTTCCCGAGGAATTGGCCTGGGCCGATAAGCTGGGTACAAAGGCGTTGATTGCCGTGGAGACAAAGATGAGCAACGAGGGCGATTTCGTCACCTTCTATGAAGAAGGAAAAGCGTACATGGACGCTGAACTGGCCAAGCTCCCGGCGCTGCTGTCCACCCACCCTGCTTACGCCGGGACGGCCATCCATTCATATGAGTACTGGAGCGTATTGAAGGATTGAGCTTTGCTCTGACCTGAGCAGGAGCATTCAGCCGGACTGCTGCCCGTTCAGATGCTAGACGAAAATTAGGAAGCCAACCTCAGTCTATACGACAACAACCTGGAATGATTCCCTGGTTGTTGTCGTATGCTTGCCTGTTACTATATCCCCCTTATTCGCGAGACAATCGTTCAAATCTGCCGCTACTTGCCATCAGGATGTTCCCCTTTCTGTCAACATCCCGATATCCTTCCCAATCCTCGATATTGATAGACAACGCATAAATATAACCAGAACAGAAAAAGTGTGGAAAATTTCTACAGTACGCCTTCGCAGCAGGCCAAATCGCCGCCGCCATCACCAATCTGGCGGAAGGAGCAGACGAGCAGGCCAAAGAGGTGAACGATGTGTCCACGATGACGAACCAGGTCGTCAGCATGATGTCGACCATCTCCCACCATGCAGAAACAGCCGCCGCTTCTTCGCGCGACATGGAAGAGCTGATCACCACGGGTGTCCGGACAGTCAACACGCAGACGGTCAAAATGCAGGAAAACCTGGCCTCGACGCAAAAAGTGACGGAAGCGATTCGCCTGCTGGACGTGAAATCAGGCCAAATCGGACAAATCATCGAAGTGATCGACGGCATCGCCCAGCAGACGAACTTATTGGCCTTGAATGCCGCGATCGAAGCTGCGCGTGCCGGCGAACAAGGCAGAGGCTTCGCCGTGGTGGCGGATGAAGTCCGCAAGCTTGCCGAGCAGTCCACCAGATCGACCGGTGAAATCGCCGCTTTGATCGACGAGATCAAGTCCGCGACTGCAGGGGCGGTAAATGAAATCGAGCTCGCCGGACAAATCGTCACGGATCAAGGCGCGTCCTTTAAAGAAGTCGAACAGGTCTTCTTCACCATCACAGAAGCCGTGAGACAGATGGGGAAACAAATCTACGAAATCTCACAAGGCACGCAGGTCATCGACAAAGAAGCGGCCAAACTGACCCAATCCATCGACAACTTCGCCAAGATCGCAGAAAACAATGCCGCTAACTCCGAGGAAGTGGCTGCTTCTACCGAAGAACAGACAGCCACGCTTGATGACATCAGCGCTTCCCTCCAGCGGTTAGCCGGTACGGTAGAAGAGCTGCAGCAGGAAATCGGCAAGTTTCAAATCGAATAGCTGTAGGACAGGGACAAACGTCTGCATATGCGGGCGTTTGCTCATTTCTAATCCCATTCCCCTCCCGTCCTGCGTCTATCAAGGGGTTGGCAGCCACGGGGAAATATCGCTTCCGTTTCAAGGGAACAAACCGAATGATTGCTTTGGAAAAACAGGACTAAGGCCCTCCACATGTTCTTCAGAAAAAATTAAGAATTCCCCTCACTTTATCTGCAGAATTTTTTGGTAAGATAAGGCATCTCAATGAAAAAGGTGAGGAAAATTGATTATGAACAAAAGGGAAACGATTCAAGAAAAGTGCCTGTTTCTCTATAAATTTTTACGTTCACCCCGACAAGTAGGGAGTGTGACGCCAAGTTCCAGGTTTCTGGCGAAAAAAATGATTGAATCCGTCCCATGGGATGAAGTCGAAAACATTGCGGAACTCGGTGCCGGTACCGGTGCGATCACGAAGTACATCCGATTGGCTGCCAGAGGAAATACGAACGTGTTGCTTTTCGAAACAGACAAGTTTATGCGGGGGGAGTTAAAAAGGCAGTATCCGGAATTCATGTGCTATCCAGATTGCCGGGAGCTTCAGCACGCCATGCATTCGGAAAAAATAGAACGACTTGACTGCATAGTAAGCGGACTTCCCTTTTTCAATTTCCCCCAAGAATTACGGGATCAGCTTATGGAGCAAATTCTCGGTTCCCTCAAAGACAACGGATTGTTCATTGCTTTTCAATATTCTCAACAAATGAAAAAACAACTGACCGAGCGGTTTGATATTGAGCAAATCAAATTTGTTCCGTTGAACGTGCCGCCTGCGTTCGTATATGTCTGTCGAAAAAAGGTGACAACGTAGTGGGCTTTCGTTCATGATGAAGATGATCATTGCATTTTCGTTTCGGTGTAAAAAAATTCGTGAAGGAGGTCGGATTGATGAAGATTGCCATTTTGGTTGTTGACGATGATCGGGAGATTCGCGATATCCTGCACATTTACTTGCGGAACGAAGGATATGGCGTTTTAGAAGCAGAGGACGGGATGCAAGCGTTGGAAATCCTCCAGCGTGAACAGGTTCACTTGATTATTCTGGATATCATGATGCCTAATATGGATGGAATC
Source organism: uncultured Brevibacillus sp. (assembly GCA_946402065.1). Taxonomy (GTDB): domain Bacteria; phylum Bacillota; class Bacilli; order Brevibacillales; family Brevibacillaceae; genus Brevibacillus_D. The sequence continues at coordinate 18,126 of CAMIVR010000036.1, forward strand.
AAGGCATGCCTGAAAATCAGGGAGGAATCCAACATCCCGATCATTATGCTCTCGGCAAAAGAAGAAGCTATCGATAAAATCACAGGTCTTTCGACAGGAGCAGACGATTATGTGACGAAGCCGTTTAATCCTCTCGAGCTGATCGCCAGAGTCAAAGCGCAATTGCGAAGGCAGCTGTTCACTGCCTCCCCTCCCGCTTCTGCCGGTACGGAAATTTGCATTGACGATCTGGTGATTAATAAAGCCGATCATCTCGTGACGGTGCGCGGCAGGGAAATATCGTTGACCCCGATCGAATTTGCCATTCTCGAATTGTTAGCCGCTCATCGCGGGCAAGTCTTCAGCATCGACAAAATTTATCAAAATGTTTGGAAAGAGCAGACCGCATTTTTCTCGGACAACACGGTCATGGTCCACATTCGGAATATTCGCGAGAAGATCGAGGCCAATCCACGAGAACCACAGTATATCAAAACTGTCTGGGGAGTGGGGTATAAGATTGAGAAATAATATCTGGACCCTGTTGAACGGTAAAAAAAGCATTCGCGTCTGGATGCTCTGGGCCTTTGTTGCCAGCCTGCTGCTCGCGTCGTTCGTGAGTTCGTACGTCTCCGATTATCTCAATCGGGCCGGCTTGGGCTTTTTTTACAAATTATTGTCCTTCGCCTTTTTCATTTTTTTGTTCTGCTCTTTCTTTTTTTTATTTACCCGCCACATTATTCGCTACTTTCGGACGCTTACCGACGGATTGAAGTCGATCGCCGACGGCAATTTAAGCTACCGCCTGCCTTTGGCAAGACAGGATGAACTGGGAAACATTGCGCAAAACATTAACCATATGGCGGAGCAATTGCAAAAACAGATGGAGCGGGAACGCCAAGTAGAAAAGTCGAAAATGGAGTTGATCACATACGTGTCGCATGACTTGCGAACGCCTTTGACGAGCATTATCGGCTACCTGGATTTGTTGAAGACCAACACATTTCGGGACGAACAGGAACAAGAGCGCTATCTTGACAATGCGTTTCATAAAACCCAGCAATTGAAAAAGCTGATCGACGACCTGTTTGAATATACGCGCCTGACAAATGGCGACGTTCGCTTATCCTTGCAGGAGGTCGATTTCAATAGTTTATTGGAACAGATGATCAATGAGTTTGAACCAGTGGCCAAAGAGCAGCAGATCTCCATAAAAAAAGGCTCCGCATCGATGCCGATCATGATGCAGATTGACAGTGAAAAAATGGTGAGAGCGATTGATAATCTGTTTATGAATGCACTAAAATTCTCCGTCAGACCCGGAGAGATTAACGTGAGCCTATGCGCCGAAGGCAATCGGGTAACCCTGTCTATCGAGAACCTTGGAAAGCCCATTTCGAAAGAGCAGGAACAACAACTGTTTGAACGGTTCTATAAGCTGGAACCATCCCGGAACGATCAAAACACGCCGGCCGGTTCCGGTCTCGGTCTGTCGATCGCTCGGCATATCGTCGAGCTGCATGGCGGCCGGATTTGGCTTGACCACTTGGAAGGCCATTATACGTTTTGCATTGAATGCCCGCTTCTCGGAAGCGAAGCCCCGCTGCGGTCTGCAGCACCTGAAGATAAGCGAGTGCAGCGTGAACACCGGGCAGCCCTGCACTGAATCCTGCAAAGCTGCCCATTGCCGTGCCAAACCATTATACGTTCAATACGTAGTAGTAAAATTGGTCGTCTTTTACCCAGCCGTTTGCTTCGTACAAGCGCTGGGCAGTGAAGTTGTCGACCGCTGTCTGCAGCTTTAACCCTTTGGCCTGCGTTTCTTCCGCCAGGCGCTTGGCTGCATCCATCAGTTGGTTGCCGACGCCTTTTTTCCTGCTCGCTTCGTCTACGTACAAATCATTCAGGATCCACAGGCGCTTCATCGAAACAGACGAAAAAGCCGGGTACAGCTGCGTAAATCCGAGGTACTTGCCCTCCTCGACTGCAACGTAAATCACCGAATCCTGCTTCTCCAGACGTTCCTGAATGAAGCGTTTGGCTGCAGCCGGATCGGGGGCCTGCTTGTAAAACACTCGGTACAAATCAAACAGTGCGGAAACGCCGTCGAGATCGCGCAGCGTTGCTTGATAAATGTCCATTTTCCTCACTCCTTTTGGGAAATACGCTTCTTTACAGGTTGATCTGATCATCTCGGTCGGCGGCAAAGTACCGACTCAATCACCAGCATGTCTTGGCTTCTGCTCGCTGACGGTTCCACGCGCTCGCAGGGTGGTCGCTCGCCTTTTCCGCACACGCAGTTGATACAGCAGACAAAGTGCCGCCACTGCCAGCGGGACCAGCAAAAAGTCCTTGGCAAAGGGAGCGATCGCTGCACAGGCTGCGGCAGATATCAGCGCCGTTATCCTCCCTGTGCGATCGTGCCAAAGTATTTTCAGACTGGCCAGCGTGGCTATCACGTACACGATAATTCCCAGTGTAGTCGGCGGCATGATCAGCACATCCGCCCCTAGGTGGAACAGGTAGCCGATGCACAGAACGAACGTATTGGACGTAAACAAAAACAGCGTACTGCGCACGGGAACGCCTTTTTCATTCAGTTTGCCGAACCACCTCGGCAGCTTCTCCTCCTGCGCCAGCGCATAACCCAAACGGGACGAGCTGGCCAGAAAGACGTTGAGCGTTCCGACACAGACAATACAGACCACCAGTACCGTCGCCGCTTCCGCGCTGATTCCGAGCGTGCGGTTCATCAGGACAGAGAGTGGCGCCGCCGAGTATTCCCCGCCGTACGTGTGAGTCCCGACCGTCACGAAGGACAGTGCCGTATAGACCAAGCCGATGAGTACCACACTGATCCACGTGCTTCGCATTACATCCCGCTGCGGGTGCTTAAACTCCGGAACCAGGTGGGTAATCGCTTCCCAGCCGAAGAACGCCCAAAAAATCAGCACACACGCACGCCCCACGCCATCCAGTCCATTCGTAAACACTGGCGTGAAGTTGATCTTTTCCAGATGCACCAGTGAGAACACGATGGTCAATACCAGCAGCATCAGAACCAGTCCGCTGAGAAAAAGCGCTGCCCGCCCTGTCACTTTCATTCCGGATAAATTGGTCAGACAGGCAATGAGCAAAAACGGGAACGCGATCACATACCCCCATTCTGCGGAAATGCCAAACAGCTTCACCAGATACTGCGCTCCGATGAGACCGACCACAGCTTGCCCGACAGCCACCCAGACAAAGAAAAACCAGCCCACGATTGCGCCCCACGTTCGACCAAACGCATTTTCCACGATGGTCGCGATCCCTCCGTAATGATGGTATTGCAAAGCCAGGCGGGCAAACGTATACGCCAGCGGCATACTCAGCAATGACAGCAGCACCCACGAGAAAATCGATGACGGCCCTGCCAGCTCAGCCGTATACCCGGGCAGAACCAGGATGCCGGAACCGAGCACGGCCCCCATATACATCGATACGCCCTGGGCAAATGTAATACTTTTCACGTTCTCCCTGCTCCTCTCTCTTCAGCCGGTTCATAGCTGGATGCTGTTCGCGCAGAAGGTATTCGCTTGCTGAACGAACGCTATCATTGTAACCGTTTTTGTCCCCTGTTCTAAGAGCCAATTTTCTAGTATATAATGGGGTCAGATGATTTTCCGGAACAAATGTACGGGAGGCCGCTATGCTAGAGATTACGCTCAACTTGCGCGAGGACAGAAAAGACCCGTATTACATGCAACTGTATCGGCATATTCGCCAGGAGATCAGGAGCGGACGCATCCCCGCAGGGACCAGGCTGCCAGCCATCCGCCGCCTGGCCGAACACCTGCAGATCAGCCGCAATACTGTGGAAGCGGCTTATCTGCAGCTGGTCTCCGAAGGCTATGTGGAAAGCAGGCCACGCAGCGGGCTGTACGCCGTTGAGCTGGAGGAAATCGCTTCTCTGGCGGACATGCAGGGCAAGCAACCGGACAGGCATCCGGCTGCGACGAATAGCTTGGCAGCCAATGCGGCGGATGTTCCAGCGATCCGCTATGACTTCCGCAACGGCACGATTGATTTGCGGCCTTTTCCCTTTGGCGTGTGGAACCGGCTTTCCCAGATGACCATGCAGGAGCATACCCGCTCCCTGTCCGTATACGGCGATCCGCAGGGAGAGCCCGGGCTGCGCGAACACTTGGCTGTATACCTGCGGCAATCGCGCGGCGTCCAATGTTCCCCGGAGCAAATCGTCTTGGGGGCCGGCACCCAGCAGTTGCTGCTGCTGCTCTGCCAGCTCGTCGGAGCAAACCGGAAGTCCGTCGCAGTCGAAGACCCCGGCTACAATGGAGCAAAGGCTGTCTTTTCCCAGCTGTCCCTGGACATGACGCCGATTCCGCTGGAAGCAGACGGCATGAATCTCGAACGTTTGAAGCAATCCGGGGCTTCGCTTGTCTACGTGACGCCCTCGCACCAGTTTCCGTTCGGCATGGTCATGCCCGTACACAAGCGGGTCAAGCTGCTGCAGTGGGCGGCCGAACACGGCGGACTGATAATCGAAGACGATTACGACAGCGAATTCCGCTACCACGGCCGGCCCATTCCGGCACTGCAAGGGATGGATACGACCGGCAGCGTCATCTACATGGGGACGTTTTCCAAGTCGCTCTTGTCAGCGATTCGCATCAGCTATATGGTGCTGCCCGAATCAGTGCTCGCCGTCTTCCGGAAAAACAAAGCCGATCTGGAGCCGACCGCCTCGCTCATCCACACGGATACGCTGGAGCGCTTTATGGCTGAAGGCTGGTGGGAAAAACACCTGCGGAGAATGAAGAACGTGTACCAGAAAAAGCACGCTCAGCTTTTATCGCATATCACCCGTTATTTGGGATCGCAGGTGCGTGTCATCGGCGAGCACACCGGATTGCACATCGTGCTTGAAGTGGACGGCCGGCGCCCGGAAGCCGAGCTCGTGCGTACGGCAGCGGAACAAGGGGTGCGCGTCTATGCCACGTCTCCGTATTGGCTCAATCCCGATATGCCGCAGTCGCCTCCCCGCCTCTTGCTCGGTTTCGGCGGGTTGGCGGAGGATGAGCTGGAGGAAGGAGTACGGTTATTGGGGAAAGCATGGGGTTGAGCAGGCTTTCCGAATGTACGCAAAACAGCCGTCTCGAAAGCGGCTGTTTGCATTTCTGACCCTCCCACCGATAGCGTTACTTGCTATCGAACAGGAAGCAGCCCATTGAATTTGATTGTTTCCTCATCATTTCGCGCAGTCTCTACCTGATACGTATCTTTTTTCGGAACGGAGTATGATTTGATAAACGTCTTGTCGTTCTCTTGGAACACTTCCTCGTCCTCTGCGACACCATCGACTGTGAAGACCGTCTCTTCCGTCAAAAGCTCGCCAGGCAGCACCAGAAACAGCTTGTTTTGGTCGTAGTACACCCGGTTAATCCGGCTTGTTTTGCTGCCAAATGGCGCCTCAAGCGGAAATTTCCCGTTTCGGTTAACCGCGAAGCTCCCTTTTTTCCGCGTCGAAATTTCCATCCCGTCGAACTGCAGCTTCAGCCCGTTCGGAATCTCGTTGAAATAGAAGGACGGAATGAAATCCAGGTAATAGCCAACCGGCGCTTCATGATTGTTGTCGCGGGAATACTCCGGATGTAACGAGGCAATCTCCGCCCCTTTGCTGTCATAGGAGCGGGGATTCTCCAGCAGGGGATACTCCGTCCCTTTCCCATCAATCAGGCGTGGATGCGCCAGCCCCTTCAGCTTGTAACCATCCTGCAGCTTTGCCTGCAGCTTTACCCGCATGACAGTCGGCGATACCTCTATCTGGGTGACCTTGAGGTCCTGCAAAAGCTCTTGTGTCCCCGGCTGTGGTTTTTCCCCAGCCGTCGGTTTCACAATTTTATCAGCAGCGACGAGCTCTCTCGTCAGCGGCAGGGCGATTTCCGCCAAGGTTTCGCTGTTTTTGCCGCTGCCTCGCTTTACGAGCTGCATAGGCAAGACGGGTTTTGGCTGGCTCAGAATATGTTTGACCGCATCCTGCTTCAGCATGTAATTGCCTTTCATGATCAGATAGTGAATACCATTGCTCTGGGTAAAATCCGTCGACAACATTCCGGTCGCTTTCACATTCTTGTCAAACTCGCTGGTAAGCTCGTGGTAAAGCATTTCTGCTTTCTTGTCTTCGTCTTTTTCCCGGGCGATTGCTTCGATTTTTTCTCCGGATACAATCATCGTGTAGACAAATCGCTTCTCATCTATCATCGCATCCTTGACTTCGACCGTATAGCCGTTTCGCTCCGTTTTCACAGCCGGGAGAAGCGGATAGCCGTTTTTGAGCGCATTGGCAAATCCTTCGTCCGGCTGAAGGTATTCAAATGTTGCTGTGGTCTGCTTTGCACCGGTTTTGCCGAAAAAAGGGCTATTGCTTCCGTCAAAAGCATGGAAAACGTTGAGCAGCAAAGCGGCACATACGGCAAGTCCGGCGGACCACGTCACAAACTGCCAACCGCGGCGCCGCTCCTGTCCGCGCACGCGCTCAAGCACCTTCGTCTCCAGGCGGTTCAGATCAAACGGGTATTTGCTTTGCACCGTTTCCTTCGCCGACCGGCTTAATTCGTTCAACACCTGATCCTCGTTCATCGTTCTCCCTCCCTGGACATTAACGCTCGCAGCTGCTTTCTCGCCCGGTGCAATCTGGTTCGCACTACCTCCTGCGTCACAGAGAGAATCTCCGCGACTTCCTTGACCGACAAATCCTCATAATAGTGCAGAATCACGACCTGGCGGTATTTCGGCAACAGCGAACTGACCAGCTCAATCATCGCTTCTCGCTCTACGCGGCTCTCCATCTCGGCCTCGACGTGATTTTTGGCCAGTACGTCCAACATACTGCCGAGCTGATCGTCCACTGTCGGGAAAATGTGGCGGAATGACCACGTCCGGAAGTGCTTTCTCGCCTCGTTCATCGCGATCTTGTACAGCCAATGCTTGATGTCCCCGTCGCCGCGGAATGCATCGAGCGAGCGGTACGCCTTGATAAACACATCCTGGGTGATATCCTCCGCCAGCGAGGGATTTTTGACCGTCAGACAGATCAGATGGAATACCTTCTCCCCGTAATGCTGCATCAGCCATTTCAATTTCGCTTCCCGGGTCATGGAAAGACTGGCCGATATCGTTTCTGCATTGTCCAACCTATTCACCTCATTGTTCGTTTCTACTTAGAATGATCCTTCTGAGGCAGCACACGTGACAAAAAACACGGTGCTTTTTAAAAAGAAAAAGCCACCTTTTCAGGTGACCGGATTCCCACATACTGCCGATCGTTTTTCTTGTGTCCATCAATTGTATTGTAGCAGAGCGAGTCTAGCAGCGTGAATCGGGACGTTCACAACAGGTGTTGGTTTGCTCGATTATCGATGCGGAACGCCATTCTATCTGCCGCTCTTGGGCCGCGGAATTGCAAGAACTCTACGTTTTACTTTTTTCCGGAGAGGGCTTTCTTTCTCATCTCCAGCATTTGTTCGACTGTCAGATCATTTCTATTTTCAAGGATGGCCTTTTCCCAGTCTCCGTACATCGGGTTGGGCAGTACGATGAATTTTGTGCCGAATAAGTCTTTGACCTTGTCGACCGCATCGCCTCTCGCTTTCACGCTAACCGGCGCAAACAAATCTGAAAAATCCCCTAGATTGTCGCCCATTAGCAGGACGATACGATGATTCTTCGCCACTTCTGCTCTCCTGCTTTCTTTGCTTGCCCCCATACCCTGCTCCCGAACGTATAGGTGCTCGTTCACGGCTTGCGGGAACCCCAAATCTGACAGGTTCTTGAGTGTAGCTTCTTTTAGATCCCAAAAACGGTTGGTCACATAGTACACATCGCCGCCCTTTTCCACTACGTCGTTTAGGAATTCTACCGCACCGGAGAGTGGTTTGGCCTCATCTGCTCGCACCCACTTTTCCCATTCCTCGCCTGACCCTCCGCGGCCCAGTATTAACCCCGCTATGTATCCGGTCGTATCGATGATCGTGTCGTCAATATCGACAATTACTGCCAGCTTTTCTTTTTTTACGTTCTCGGCTACGGCTTTGTCAAACATCATCCGTGCCAGATTAAACGCCTGGTAAGCAAGTGCCCGGCCTTCCCCTGACTTCAGCCAGAGCGTCCCGGACACCGTTTGCTCCAACAAGGGGTCCTTGGCAATGGCTCCACTGTTATTTGCCGGGTTAGCGAGCGGTTCTGCAAATACTGCAGTCGGGTCTAGCAAGATGATCGCTGTCAGTAAACTTGACAGGATATTTGATTTGTTTGCTTTCAGCATTTGTAACCATCCTTTCGATTTTGCTTGTCGAGCACATTCTTGCAGATAACAGAGAGCTTACTGCTACTTTCCCCCTTTTTTCGGATTTTTCTTCTCCGCCAAGATTAGAAAACTTGGCGTCGCCTTAGTTGCGATAGGAAAAAGACCATCCTTTCTATAGTCCCGCTTATAGAAAGAGTGGTCTCGTTTTTTGATGCCCATCCGTCTGCACTGCAAAAAAACCCCGACATGCTACCCTCTTTTATACGCCCTGATTCGCTGCAACATGGAACTGCTCCCCAATTTGCGAAAATGGGACATGGCCCCGAAAATGATTCGTTTCAATAATCCATTCATACCCTCTATTATCCAGTCCGATATCCATTCCTTGAACCCTCCCCCACCTACGAAAAAAATTTCGTGGAGGTGGGGGTCTTCTCGCAAGTCATGATAAATATTTGGAAAATTTATTTTTCGGATTCATCGATCATTCTCCTTATCAAAAGGATAACCAATGCCTTCCAGATAATGTTCCATTACACGCAAAAACTCTTCTATATCCTTGCAAGTAATATCCCCTATATTTGCAATCCTGAACGTTTTTGAATCTGCGAATTTACCCGGATAGATCGTAAAACCCCGACGGGAAAAATAGTCATGCATTTCGTTAAAATCGTACCCGCGACAATCGGGTTCAAGGATGGATGTAATGATTTTCGAGTGATGTTCAATCGGGACGATATGCTTCAATCCAAGCCTGGCAAGCCCATTTACTAACGTTTCCCACGACTTGGCGTATCTTTCGTACCTTCCCTGTATCCCCTCTTCTTTTAATTCGTCAATCGCTTGCTTGAGTCCGTAAACCGTCTGTACGGGCGGTGTAAAACGCATTTGGCGGTTCTTTACAAAAAATTGATATTGAGCGTACAGATGCAGGTAATAATTTCTCGGTTTCATGTGCAGCAGGCTTTCCAGCTTGCGTTTATTCGCGATGACGAGTGCGATACCCGCCATACCTTGAAGGTTTTTATTGGAGCTGGCAGCCATATAGCTGATATTCATTTTGTTCATGTGAATGGGCAGAGCCGCGAATGAACTCATCGCATCCACGATCATCTCGATGTGATGCTTCCGGCATATTGCCCCAATAGACTCTATATCGTTTAACAGACCAGTGGACGTCTCATTGTGTACGACGGCGAGATGGGATATTTTTCGCGGGGAGCCCTGGATCAGCTTTTCCAGAGCAGTTAATTCGATGCCGTCATCAGGAGGACTATTGAACGCTGCGTAATTCAAACCATAGGCTTCTGCAATCTCACACATCCGCTGCCCATACGCACCGTTGTTAATGATCAGCAGAACATCGTCATCCACGACAGAACTAAGAATTGATTCAACCGCTGCCGTACCTGAACCGCCAAACAATACTGTCGTGTATTCTTCCGTATCAGCAGCCAACCGGGTGAGTTCCACAGATACGTATTCCAGCAATTCGCCAAACTCCGATTCGCGGGGGCAAATATCAGGTACCACTTGAGCGTATTTCACGCTGTCTGTTGTTGTAGCCGGGCCGGGGTTCAGCAAAATATTTCGCTTCACGATCCCCATCTGGCTTCCCCTCCCCAATAAATGTCTGCAACCGTTCTTTTACTTCATACGGCTTTATTTTCGGACGACCAAGCTGTTCCGAGGAACCCTTTGCAATTTTCATGTAGAGGAACGTCAGGCCTTTTGTTTGTTTCCATACTCTGATCGAGGCTTCCAGCTCTTCCAAGCTGTGAATATAAAGGGAGTTCACGTAGCCGCAAGCAGCGGCGATTTCAACGAAATGGATCGTATTCGATACGGTGCTTTGTCCGCCCGTCGAATCGTGAGCGTTGTTGTCAAGAAGAATGTGCAGCATGTTGTCCGGACTGTAGTACCCGTTCGTAGCCAAGCTGCCCATGCGCATTAGCAAAGAGCCGTCTCCATCTATGACGATGATCGCTTTATCTTTTTTTGCCAGAGCCAAACCGAGTCCCAAGGAACTGACACACCCCATGGAGCCAACCAGGTACAGATTATTGTCAGCGTCTTCCATTTCATACAGTTCTCTTCCCGTCTTTCCGGTGGTGGCAAGTTGGATGGTTTGACGGTCTTTCAGGGCGTTAATCACCGACAAAGCTTCATATCGCGTCGGGACATCATCCTGTTTGCTTTTGGTGATTACGCGAAGGTTCCGGTTTCCTGACGATTCTTGTTCGGACAGCTCTACCTTTTCGAACGTCTTTTGTTTTACAACAAAGAAAAAGGGTTGATTGTGTTCGATATACGCATTAGCACGCTCGACCTGCCGCACTGCTTCCTCAAGATTACTCGATAGATATTCCCACCTGATCTGCATTAAAGCAAGCAACCGTGTCGTAATTTGCCCCATTAACTCATGCTGCGGTTCATCCTGTATCCCCTTTTCTCCCCTCAGGCTGACAAACCCGAGAACGGGAATCCGAAAAGGATGCGTAAGCGAAACCAACGGGGAAGCTGCATTGGTCAAACCGGAATTTTGCATCAAGACGACCGCCTTTTTGCCTCCCAGCGCTGCTCCGGATGAAATGGCTACGGCTTCGCCTTCATTGGTTGCCCCTACATAGTTGCTCTCGTTTTTGACGTAGTTGATAAAATCCTTTAAAAAGGAACAGGGAACTCCACTGTAAAACGTAAAGCCCCGCTTTACCAGCTCGTTACCGAACAGTCTCGTGTTTAGCACGATCAATCATCCCTTTTACGATCCGGATTTGTCAGATTGCCATCCGTGGGGAGATACTTCTTCTCCGCCTCTTTCAGTTCATCTGCTTGCTGCAGCCGGAACACTTCATCCAATGTTGCCAGCTTCTTTTCCACGTGCACGAGGCTTTTCTCCTGAAAGATTTGTCTTGCTGTTTGCTGCATGGCAACAATCGAGGCTCTCAGGTTGTGATTCGCCCATATGACGACGCTCACACCCAGTTCTGCAAATTTCTCTGTCGGTGTCCTGTAATATTTGGTCGGTACGATCACGACAGGATGCCTGGAGTTCCAGTCTTTCATAAAGGCTTCAATTTCCGCGATATCCGCCCTTTTACTGTGGATGAGAACGGCGTCCGCTCCCGCTTGCCGGTAGGCTTCCGCCCTCCGCAACGACTCTTCCAGGCCCCACCCTGCGATCAAGGCCTCCACCCTGGCCACAACGACAAAATCCTCATCCGTTTGACTATCCTTCATCGCGTTGATCTTTCCGCAAAATTCATTGATATCGGCAAGCGGTTGCACTTCACTATTAATAAACGAGTTGGTTTTCGGAAAAAGCTTATCTTCGATGCATACACCGGCAATACCTTTTTGTTCCAATTTTTTTACCAATCTTCTTGCGTTGTTGAAGTTTCCGTAGCCCGTATCCCCGTCAAGCAGAATTGGTACAGAGGTTGCGTCACTCATAAACTCTAAAACATCCAGCACCTGTGTCCAAGAAGCCTCGTTGTTGTCTCTCACGCCCAGGGAGGCAGAGATCGTTAAGCCGCTTGCCCAGATTCCTTGGAAACCGCATTCCTCAGCGATTTTGGCCGATAATCCGTTATGAGCTTCCATGAGGAATTCTATTTCCGGGGAATGAATGAGCTGCTTTAATCGCGTTGTTTTTTTCATAAGGCCCTCCATTCCGAATGCATAAACAGTCCGTTGGAGCTGGCTTCCGTATTTATACTATCTTTATCTTATGAGTGCATGTAATGGCTGCGCAAAGCTTTAGCCCGGAAATGATAGGTAGATCCCCATTTTCCTCTGCCCAATTCTTTTTCATAGCGGCAAACTCCCATTTTTATGTTTGAGTTCTTCCTTTGGGGGTACTTCATCCTGTCTCTTTGGATATACTGTGGTGAATCAATCCTAACGCGGAGGCCTGATACAAGAATGGGTAAATGGGATAGATATTCTGTTCTGAATGAAGCTATGCAAATTCGTTCCAATTTACCGGAGACGCGGTTGATGTCGGAGGAAAATCTGTGGGAGCTGCTTGCCAAATACGGAACTGTCATCTTGAAACCGCAGGCTGCGAGCGGTGGAGTCGGCGTCATGGTCGTGTCATCCGAGGGGAACGATCGGTTTGTCATCCAGGTTAAATTGAAGAAACAAATCGTTGCAAAGAGTGACCTCTACCCCTGGCTGACGAGGGAAATTTTGCAGGATTTTGCCCCATTCATCCCAATTAAAGAGATTGACAGCGTTCTTGCCGGGAGCTATATCATCCAATATCGCATTCCTTTGGCAGAAATCGACGGCTGTCCCTTTGACATCCGGGTAATGGTTCAACGAAAAGCGGATTCCCCCTGGACAGTGACAGGAAAACTGGCCAAGCTGGCCAGCAGCGGCTTTGCTATAACCAATGTCAATCTCGGTGCAGTCATACTTCCCGTCGAAATAGCGCTTCAACGTGTCCATGCCTTAAAGGATCTTCCTCATCAAGCACTTTTAGCCGAGTTGGATCGAGTAGCCTTACTGGCAACAGAGCAGCTTCACCAGCATTATCAGATTCATGTGGTCGGCTATGATCTCTGTCTTGATAACCAAGGGAAGGTATGGATCATTGAAGCCAACTTCAGCCCGCATGATCATATATTCCTGGAATTGGAGGATAAAACCATGTACGCGACCATTCAGAAATTTAGGTAAAGTAAGCCTGGTGAATCGGGCATTTGTACCCGAATAATCGTGCGAACAAAAAGAGTGGACCGAATCTTACAAAAAGGGAGCGATTATGGATGGACCTTGACACGTTGATCAATCTGATCAAAAGCCTGCCGGACGTCAACCCAAGCGATGACGAATCGATCATGAACCTATTCCAGCTTGTAGCAAAGGAATCGGGAAAATCTTATACCGAGCAAGAATTGAATCAATTCCTCCTCATGTTCAAGCAATTTCTACAACAGGATTCCGAATCCCAGATGATTTCCATGTTACTAAAAAGCGGTATCAGCAAAAACCAGGTGGATACCATTAAGGAAAAGCTTGATTCCTGAGGCACCGGTAGCAGTACCAAGACGGCTTGGATGAACGAGTGTCCCGGATGCAGTAATTCCGGAGCGTTTCGAAAACTAGGGCTAATCTGCTAGTCCAGTTGCACTGCTCGATCGCTCGCCGCAACCGCTGGAATTCCTGTGCCGCTTCTGCCAGTGAAACCTGCCGGACACTCGCATCAATCGCCGCGCGAAACGCCTGTACGCCCTGGATCGGGCCATCGGGATGTCCAAAGATGCCACCCCCTGCATTAATCACGAGGTTGTCGCCGAAATCAGCCAGCAACTGCGGAACCATCCCCGGATGAATTCCTGCTGACGGCACAGCGAACGTCTTCTCAAACCGATTTGCTTCCGTAAGCACATGACTAATCGCCAAAGCGTCTGCCTGCGAAATCGCCACATTGCCATACGGGCTGGGGAACAAGGAAAAGTCGCCGCCAACCAGCGACACGATTCCAAGCTTCTGCTCATGTTTATCGGCTTCACTTGTCTGACTGATGATCGTTCATCAGAAAAACGATTCAAGCCAGCAAAAAAGCTGTTGAACGTATGCTCTATGCAGCAGCACACGTCAACAGCTTTTCCGGAATCACTATTCCATTATCGTTACACGAATGGGCGCATTGCCCACATCCAGTTGCAGCGAAACCCGCCCATTTCATCCTGACCCTCTTCACACTACTCGACAAGCTTCCCGCTCAACGCATCAATCACCCATGGCTTTGCGGACTCCATCCGCATCTGATAAACCAGCATCGGAGTTTTCCTCTCCTTGACCGAATAGACCACTTCCATCGGCACCTCTTGTGCAAACAGCGAAGCAGCTTCCGCTAACGGTATGGCCTTTGCCTTGTCGGGGAGCTTGAAGGCTGCCTGAGTAAAATCACCCTCCATGCTTGTCACAATCGCGCTTGCCATGTCCACCGTGACCGAGTACGTGTAGTCAATCACGGGAATCCCTTGATACAGCGGCACAAAGGTAAAGCTCGCCTGCCCCTCCCTTTGATTGACGGCATCCACCCTAACCTCCCGGACATTGGCTGGCAAATAGTTTGCCAATTGGTCCAGAGCAATTTCTTGTGCCTGTTGAAGCGACGATACAGACGTGTTTGCCTGCTTGAACGGCCCTTTCAGGAAGTACCCGATGAAGTTGCCATCGTCATCAGCTTTTAATGTCGCTGTATTTTTTTCACCGTTTCCCCAGGTATACGAGATCGCACGTTTTTCAATGTTCAGAGACGCATCCCCGGCCACCTCGATGCCGAATGTTTGCTGCATGATTGCGGCAGCCTCATGGCGATCGTTAATCGTCAGACGCTTTCCTTCACCTTTGACCGCAGCGACTGTTTTTTCAGCGTTGCCGCTTGTGATGCGTTTGCCTGTGTGTGCATCGATAAGCGTGTTTACATCCGGCATGTATCGCAGAAAGGGTTGGGTTTTTCCTGAATATACCAGGCTGAGCGTAGCCGCCAGCTCCTGTGCAGCTGTCGCCTTGTCTACGAGATTCGTCTGGGCTGGCAACGCAGAGATTTTGTCAGGTTGACCCGCATCAGGATAGAGCAGGAGGCTCATCTCACCGTTGGACTGATTCACCTTTACAGCTGCGCTGTTTTCCTGAAAGGGAACTCCTTGCATGACCAGGCGAAATGCGATATAGCCTTCCGCTGGCCGGCTGTGTACCGGATCGATCTGATATTGTCCGCTTGTCGCTCCGAGCCGCTCACGCAAATACTGCTCTGCCCTCTCTTCCAAAGGGGTTTTGCTGCGTGAAGCAGGCGTCTGTTCCTGCTTCGGCGCAACCGATTGGAAGGTTTCTTGTGCCGATTGTGATGTTTCTGTTGCCTGCGCCTTTCCCGCATCCAGGCTATCGGCCGATTTCTCTGAAGTCGCTGTTGAGTGTTCAGCTGCTGGCGGTGTCTTCGCTTCCTGCGATGCGGCAACCTGTTGATGTGCAGCTGAATCTTTGATCAGACCCTGCAGCAGAGACGGGAGCTGTGAAGCTTGCGATTGGGCTAATGGCTGGTTAGTCGATTTCTCGAATAGCTGCCCCGAGCTGATCCAAATCCCCATCAATGCAGCGACGCCAAGCGTTGCGACAAAAGCCGAAGCGCGAGAAATCCGCTGCTTTCGCTGAATCGTGCTCACCTGTCGCATCAGCCGCTCTTTGCCGATCCGCTTCCAATCCTGCCGGGGCGGAGGGCCTTCCTGCTTGATCCGCTGGAGCATCCGGATGACGCTTTTTTCATCTGGCAAATCCATTGACAATTCCCCCTTCCGTTGATTCTCCCAGGATTTTTTGCAAGGCCTTTAGCCCGCGGTGGCAGTCCACTCGCACTTTTGATTCCGGAATGGCGAGCAATTCAGCCGTTTCCTTCACGCTGTATTCCTCAATGTAGCGCAGAATAACGATGATCCGGAGCTGTGGCTTCAGCTTTTGCAGAGCCTGTTTGACGAGCCGCATCTCTTCCTTCGTCTCCAGCTCCGACTCCGGCAGGCCCTCCTTGCTCAGCATGCCGGCCAGCCATTTTTCCGGAAACAACCTCTGCCACTTCATCTTGCGATACTGGTCGATTGCCGCGTATTTGGCGATGGAAAACAGCCACGTTTTCATCGCCACGCGCCCATCGTATTGCGGAAGGATGTGCAAAAGCCGCGAAAACACCTCCTGAGCCAAATCCTCGGCATCTTGCTGCCTTCCTGTGAAGTAGAGCAGGAAATAGTAAATATCATCGTAGTACGTATCGTATATGGTGCTAATCCGCTTCGCCAGATCGTCCGACAACAGACTCCCCCCTTGTCCGAACCGCTGCCTACTTCTGTTCTCCATAGATGTAAAGCTGTCCGGTCAACGCGTCAACCTCCTGCGCATCATTTCCAGTCAGGCAGTATACGAGCGAAACGGCTCCTGCTTTTTCTTCATCCATGACATAGTAGAGTTCAAGCCGGTGGCTCTGGAGATAGATTTTCGCCGCTTCTTCCGCTGACATGGCCTTCTTCGCATCAGGCAGTGCCATCTTTTCGGGAAGTCTCCAGTCGAGCAAAAGCGCCTTTCCTGTCGCAGCGTCGATGTTGGCCTGAACGATCGTGTCTTCATCCGGAATGCCGTCACGGGTCGGGCAAAAGGTAAACAGATACAGATTTTTATCCGGATCATACTGCTTGTATTGGTCAGCGCCCAGAAGCATCATCGTTTTATTCTCTGGCTTGAGGTATTCCGACAACTCCGCTACGGCCCGATCCAAAGCCTGCTCGGGCGTCAGCTTTTTATCCGCCGGACTTTTTTGGTTTGTGTCCAGCACTTGGTAATTCGTGATGTTGCCTGTATTTTTTTCGACGTAAATCGAACCGATTACGCCTGACTCTGTTTTCCAAAGGTAGTTGATAGTACCCTTCTCGCCACTGTTTTCTTCAAAGACAACACGCCCTTTTGTGAAGTCATAGCCGGTTTTGGCTAAGAGAAATGCCGCCGCCGCTTCTTTTGTTTTGGCCGTCGGCTGCACGCCCTTCGGCTGGAATTGCACCAGTTTGCTGCCGATGCCGACGGAAGCAGTCCGATCCTTGCCTGTAAAGGCGTCGAATTCTCCGGAAAACACAGGCTTGTAGAGAAGCTTGTAGGTTTTCTTGTCAGTATCGAGCAGATAGTGCGGCTTCATATAGGAAGCAAACAGCTTTTCCACCTGCTCCTTCGGCAATGCTTGCTTCGGGTCGGCAAACTGCAGGTCCGGCTGTTTGCTGACGACAATCGCTTGCTGGTTGCCATCCACTCCTTTGTTGATGACGTGCCCTTGGCTGTCTACGGAGAGGATCACCGCGTCATTTTTGACCGGGATGCCGTTTACCAGTTTGTTGAAGGTAATCGTAGAGTTGCTGGCGGACATCGCCTCGTTTAACTGATAACCGCCCATATCTTCTCCGTACCACTGCTTCATGAAGGCGATGGCGCTCTCTTTGGATTTATCCAGTGGATAGCTGGATTTCCAGCCCTCCCCTGTCGCTCTGTTGAAGGTAAGAAGCTCGCCCGTCGCTTGGTCAAAGCGCAGGTGCACGACCGGATATTTTTGGTCCTTGGCCTGATATTTGTTGACAGTGATTGTCGCCTGTTTGGAATTAATTTCGACCTCCATGATCGGGTAGTCCTTCAGAAAAGGGAGCAACCTGGCTGCCTTTTGCAGGCCCGGTTCGAGCTTTTTCATCATCTCGGGCGTGACCTGCCCTGCATCGCTGTTTTCCGTCTGTGCCGCCAGTGATGAATCCTTGGCGAATGCACTGATCGGTGCCGTCACCGCCAAGCTGGCTGTCATCAGTACAAAAATGCTCTTTGTCAGTTTTTTCATTGTATTTCCCTCGCTTACCTGTCGAATTTGTAAAACAGCTGCCGCAAATTTTTGCTACACCCATTATTCGGATCAAAGCGCATTTTGTTTCAAGTCCGCCGGAAAAATTTTCGCAAGTCGTTTTTGACTCCTTACCCTGCTCGCCAGCCTATCAAAACTCGTGAAACCTCGCGAAATGGTATAAAATAAATAGACAAGGCTTAAAACAGCACCGCCCGTAAAAATGTTACGGCTGTCTGCCAGGATAGCCGGGCCGGTCAGGCCGGGAGGTTCGAATACAAGGAGGGCTCAACGCGATGTTAAAAATAGGCTCACACGTTTCATTCTCGGGCAAAGGGCTGCTGAATGCGGCCGAAGAAGCAGTCAGCTACGGTTCGAGTTCATTCATGCTATATACCGGAGCCCCGCAAAATACTCGGCGCAAACCGATTGAGGAGCAATTTGTCGATGAGGGCAAAGCAGTCATGGCCGAGCACCATATCGACGAGATCGTCGTCCACGCGCCGTACATCATCAACCTCGGCTCCTACAAGGACGACACGTACGAGCTGGCCGTGCGCTTTTTACAGGAAGAAATCCGCCGGACCCACTACCTCGGCGTGAAAAACATCGTGCTCCATCCCGGCGCCTACACCGACAAGGATGCAGAATACGGCATCGCGCGCATCGCAGAGGGGCTGAATGAAGTATTGAGCGGCGTCAAGGACACAGACGTGAAGATCGCGCTGGAGACGATGGCCGGCAAAGGTACGGAGATCGGCCGCAGCTTTGAAGAGATTGCCGAGATAATCGACAAGGTCGACGACAACTACAGGCTGAGCGTCTGCCTAGACACCTGCCACGTCCACGATGCCGGCTACGATATCGTCAATGATTTCGATGGTGTCATCGATGAATTCGACCGGATCGTCGGCCTGGACCGCCTGGCTGTCGTCCACCTCAACGACAGCAAGAGCCTGCTCGGCACACACAAAGACCGCCACGCTCCCGTCGGCGCCGGAATGATCGGCTTCGATGCGATGAACTACATCGTGCATCACGAAAAAATCCGCCATCTGCCGCTCATTCTGGAAACGCCGTGGATCGGCAAAGAGAAAGGCAAGGAACGCCCGATGTACGAAGCGGAAATCGCCTTGCTGCGCGGTGAGGCGGAAGCTCGATTGGGTGCAGATTACCTAGACCACGTGGAGCGACTGGATTACTTCTTCCGCAAAGAGGATGTTGACCAACGCGAATTTGTTCTCAATACGTGGGAAGTGCTGAAAACCGACGCGAAAGCGAAGAAAGCCGACAGCCGCGAGCCGATGGAGCGGCTGTACGATATGGTCAAGGAAGCCCGAGTGCTGGTTGATCTGAGTGAAGAAGACGTGAATAAGCGGCTGATCGGCTGGTTTGCTGCCAAGAATGGTTTGCAGATTGGCTAAGGGTTCTGCACATTCTGTTGCAGCACATGGCGAAAAGCTCAACACTCCGTCCGGAGATGCTGAGCTTTTTTGCTGGCCGCTGATTTTTCGAGCTGTCGTAGCCGTTCGTTACCTTGCATGATGATAGGAACGGGGTAGCTTGCTGTGATTCAGGGTTACATCATCTCCGCGTACCATGGCGGTTGTACCTGTTCGACATACTTCCAAGATCCCGTACGGTTGCAGACGTTCGATCATTGCCTCAATGTCGGCAAGCTCGCCAACGAATTGAATAATGAGGCTATTCGGACCTGTATCAACGACAGCAGCATGAAAGGTGTCAACAATCCCAAAGATTTCTGGACATGTGTCTGGTTCAAGCTTCACTTTGATATAGGCAAGTTCCCCTGCAACCATTGGATGAGAGCTTACATCAACCACCTTGACGACATCGATCAGCTTGTTAAGCTGCTTTTCAACCTGTTCCACCGTTCGTTCATCCCCCGAAGTAACGATGGTCATTCGCGATAATCCACTGGTTTCACTCGCCCCAACCGTAATGCTCTCAATATTAAAACCACGGCGCCCAAACAAACCTGCTACTCGCTGCAGCACGCCCGGGTGATCCATAACCAGTACAGAAATTGTATATCTCTTCATCATTCGAAATCCCCCATTATCATCTGATCTAAGTTCGTTCCGCTGAGAACCATCGGATAGACGTTTTCTTCTTTCGGAACGACAAACTCAACGAGCACAGGTCCAGGTGTTTCAAGTGCTTCTTGCCAAATACGTGTCGCCTCAGCTTTCGTGGTTGCCCGTAAACCCTTGATTCCGTAAGCTTCGGCCAATTTTACGAAGTTCGGACTGCCGGCCAGATCGATGTGGCTGTAGCGCGTGTCGTAAATGATTTCCTGCCATTGCTTAACCATGCCGAGCACCTGGTTGTTGATCACGACAATTTTCACAGGAATATTTTCAATGGCACAAATCGCCATTTCCTGCGCACACATCTGCATGCCGCCGTCACCGTTGATGGAAATCACCAGACGGTTTGGGTTGCCGAGCTGCACGCCGATAGCAGCCGGGAATCCGAAGCCCATTGTTCCGAGACCACCAGAGGTAATCAGTGAACGAGGGTGTTGAAATTGATAAAACTGGGCCACCCACATTTGGTGCTGACCGACGTCTGTGGTGATAATCGCATTCCCTTGCGTCGTTTCATTGATCATTTCGATCACAAATTGTGGTTTAAGCTCTGTTTCGCTGTCTTTGTAGCGCAATGGATAGTTCGTTTTGCTTTCCGCTACTTTCTTGATCCATTCGCCAGATAAAGCGGGTTTCGCTTTTCGATTGGCATAAGCTAATACAGCTTTGATGTCGCCGATACAGGCAATGTCTGTTTTGACGTTCTTTCCAATCTCCGCGGGATCAATGTCGATGTGAGCGATCCGTTTGGCATGTGGCGCAAACCCATTCAGGTTCATCGTGATGCGGTCATCAAAGCGTGAACCAATCGAAAGTATCAAATCGGCGTTTTGCACGGCCATATTCGCGGCATACGTCCCATGCATGCCCAGCATTCCTAACCATAGCTCGTGTGCGCTGGGGAAACCGCCCAAACCGAGCAATGTAGTTGTCACCGGTATGTTTGTTCGCTTCACGAATTCCAGCAGCTCACTGGATGCATCGGAATAAACCACCCCACCCCCGGCAATAATCACCGGCCTTTTTGACTTGGCAATAGCCTTAAGCAACGTATCAATCTCCGTTGGCTCAGGATGCGGTGCCGCAGCATAGCCGAGCAAATCGATCTGGTTGGAGGGGCGATACTGCATTTTCTGATTGGATACATCTTTCGGGATGTCGATTAATACCGGCCCTTTTCGTCCTGTATTTGCAATATAAAAGGCTTCATGGACGATGCGAGGCAGATCATTTACGTCGCGTACCAAGTAGCTGTGTTTGGTTATTGGCATGGTAATGCTGATGATATCTGCTTCCTGAAAGGCATCCGTACCCATGACTGTCGTCGGGACGTTTCCGGTAATGATCACCAGGGGGACAGAATCCATATACGCTGTAGCAATGCCGGTCACCAAATTTGTCGCACCCGGGCCAGAGGTGGCGATGCACACGCCTACTTTTCCGGTCGATCGAGCGTATCCATCTGCCGCATGAATGGCTCCTTGCTCATGTCGAGTCAAAATGTGCTTGAAGTCCGGATTCCCGACCATGGCATCATAGATGTAGAGAACATTGCCTCCCGGGTAGCCAAATACACATTCTGTGCCTTCCGCAAGCAAGCAGCGTAAAAGAACCTCCGATCCCGTAATCAAATCCTGATCATGTTGCTGTGCCTGATCCATGATTTTCGTTGCATTTCCCATACGATTCTTCCTCCTTTAAATTGAACCCTCCCCCACCTACCGCTCCAAAGCGGTTGAG
>CAMIVR010000037.1 GCA_946402065.1 uncultured Brevibacillus sp.
GTGCTGTCACCTTCACGTTTAGAAGTGGGAGACTTCTTTCGGAGGGAAGTTAAAAAAACCTTGTCTTATTTTTGACAAGGGTAACATAACATGATTAAATGTTATTTGCTTCCCTACGCCAGTATTAACTAACAGGTTCAAAGGGTCAGGTTTTAACCTTCTCAACTGCGAACAGTCCCCCCGCAAACAATAAGTCATATTCAGTTTTTGCTACACACGATATGGAAAATAAAATAGAGCGCCTTCCCGATCCGTGGAAAGCGCTCTAACCATATACATATCGCCATGTAAATGATTCGCTTCCCTGCGCTGGTATTAACCAACAGGTTCAAAGGGTCAGGTTTTAACCTTCTCAACTACTAAGTAGTCCCCCCGCAAATTGCTTCCATTTATTACAGCATGAATGTTGCAAAAAGTCAAATGGTGTTCAATTTACATCCTCTTTAGCCAGCAGCTGGGGCCGGGGCTGGGCCAGCGCCTTCTGTTGGAGGCGTGTTTTGCATTTTTTCTTTTGCTTTCTCGATTTCTTCCTTCTTCAGAGGTGCGCCAACCTTGAAGCTCTCGATAATTTTGCCCAGTGTCGCCGTATCAAAATCGTCCTGCGCATACAGCTCTACCGTAAAGCCATTGTTCTCCCAAATCACAATTCCGTTTGCGAAGTAAACCGTGGTTCCCTTGATCACTTCTTTTTTCACTTCGTCTGTGGTGCCGATGCCGTTTTCCCCTCCCTTGGAAATCAGGAAATTAACGGTTTTCTCGCCTTTTTCGAACTGTACTTCCGCCATATTTTTGCCATGAATGACAGTGTTGACGTACTTGTAATCCGCCAGCCAAGATGGGGCCGGGAAGTTTAGCTCCAATGCGGCACGAGCTTCTTGCACAGTCAGCTGAGGACGCGCCTGCAATTGAACCTCGCGGGAAGCATCGCTTGCTGCTTGCCCAGATGCGCTTTTACCTGCGGACACAGTCGGTTCCTTGTCGTATTGGACGATTTGCATATTTCCCACCTGAAACCGTGCCAGGATGGATTCCACCATGTTTTGTGCAAAAGATGTAGTCGAGAAAGCACCTGTCAAGCAAGCAATCGCGATAGCACTTACGGTTACCGTTTTCCATGTATTTTTTTTCATTACGATCTCATCCTTTTTCATGTAATGTGGTTGAATGGTTCCTGATCTCATCTTGAACGTGAGACGATGGCAGATTCGGTCTTTGGAGGCTTTGTCAGGTAGCTCCAGATTGGTAAGCAGGTTGGTCAGCTCGCGAAATTCATCTGCATCCAGCCTATTTTTCATATTGAAAACCTCCTTTTTCCAGTTCTTTTTGCAGCTTTTTTAAACATCTGTAGAGGACTACACCGATATTTGAACCGCTGACGCCGAGCAGGTCAGCAATTTCTGCGTTTTTCAAACCGGCTGCATACTTCATGCCAATAATATTACGCTCCTTGTCGCTTAGCTTTGCCAGAGCCTTGAACAAGGCTTCGTTGCTGTCATCAAGGATGACAATTTCTTCTGGAGATGACCTTGGTAAAATCATGTCCAGAATTGAATCCAGCGAAAAGGTGACTCTTTTTTTCTGTGAGCGGAAGTAATCCGTCACAGCGTTTCTGGCAATCGCAAACAACCAAACTTCAAAATTGGCCTTCTGCGGCGAGTAGCTGTTGTATTTAGAAATCACGACTTCAAATACATGACTGCAAATCTCTTCCGCTTCATAGTGGTTATTGATTCGGTAGCAAATATATTTGTAGACACGGCTATAATATGCATCGTAAATCGCTGCAAAGCTTTCTTTCGACATGATCCCCTTTTGAAGATCACGATTGTCACTGCGGCTGATTCCTGTATTCACTGAAGCAACCTCCAACTACTTCCCCTCCCTTCCCTTATGAGGTGCAACCATAAAGAGGTAACAAATTGCGCAATTTGTTGTGGTTGTGTGAGTCTCACATTAGTTAATACGGAAAGTGAATTATTATATTAACAAATTGGGTTTATTTTTATTGAAGAAGTTCTTTTCATTCTGCTTCGTAATGAGGGCGTTCAAGCGTTCGTTCCAATACGCTTTTGTAACGGCCCCGGACCACATCAGCCGGAATTTTCTCCCCAAGCATTGCGTATTCCTTGCATGGAGATTATTATTGAATAGCCTTAACAATAACCAAAATGAATTTTTGGGATACTCTATACGGCTATCCTTTCCATGCCATTACCTTTCCATTTAGCACGCAAGAAATCGCGGATTACATGGTTCTCATTCCCTTCTAAAACTGAATTAGTTCGTTTTCTTTAACCCATTGGGAACAACTGGTTTTGACAGCCAATGTTGGTCCGTTTGCACATGGTTTTTCCGAACAAATTTAGCAACAGACGTTCCAAAATCTTCGTACGGAAATCCTACTGTTGTTCGTACCACATATCCCTCTTGCTCGCCGCCAAAAACAGATATTCTGCTGTAGCAATCTTTTATCGTCTCTTCATTCCATATCCCTCTGTATAAGACAGGTACCGTTTCTAAACCGAGCAGACCAGCCCATTCAACTGTCTCATCCCAAGACAAACATTTATTCTTTTCATTCCATATGGAAAAAACGTAGAAATAACTCGTCAGTTCGTTGTAATAGATGGAATGCATCGCATAAACATTTTCGCCACAGATTCTCCATCCTTCCGGGATTTGAAACGAAATCGCGCCATGCAACATCTTAACCCAATGTCTGGATTCGTGATCTTTACTATCGAGGGACCTTGCGTGAATGTGATCTCGATAAAGCGTGGTATTTTCTCCATCCAGTTTTTCGGTAACCACAACTTCTTTTCCCTCAAAGTGATTCATCGTTCGCAAAATTTTATCATCGTCGGTCCTGCTTCTTGACCAGGGTACATGAAATGTTCTCGGATATTTTTTCATCATCTAATGTCACCTCCTCATTTTGCATAAGAATCCCCTTCCTTAAAGAAGTAAAGCTTCCATAGATATTCATCGCCTAATAGCCGATAAATTTCTGTCAGATCTTGCTGCGTCCCGTAATTGATCTTCATGTGCATTTGAATCATGTTGACGACTTTGAAGATAAATTCGTCATCGAACTGCAGCTCTTTTAGAAAATGGCAAGCAATTTGCGCAGAAACATGCTCATGCCCATAATAGGAGTAGTGACCTTTCAACGGTTTGTACGTTTTGCAAAACGGTTTGCCCGTATCGTGAAACAAGGCAACCACTTGCATTAGAAATTTGTCTTCTTCCGTATAAAAAGCATTCACATAATCAAAAACAAGATAGGTGTGCATGCACAACGTGTGCTGGTGATGTGGATTTTCTTGATTGAATTGATACATCTCCTTAACGAAAGGTATGCCATTCAATTTTTCAAACAATTCTTCATAAGATGGTTCACTTTTTACGAATTGAACAAATTCATCTTTACCAACTGAATATGGCATTTGTTCATGCAACAAATGGATTTGATCCCATCCCTCATTCAAAATGGGGAAATGGAAATTTTTCCTCATCTTGTTCAAGATGTATTCATCCACTTTTCTTTTTCGGGATCGATTGCGTTCCAGGCAAATGGAATATGGAACATCTAAGTAATAACATTCCTTGTGTACATCGGGAAATTTAGAAAGAACCTTCATTCTCTTCTCTCTGTCGATGTTTGTTGCATCCAATATGACATTTTTGTCATTCGCGAATTCGGTTTCGATTTTTGAATATACTTCAAAAAATACTTGCGCAGTCCGTTTTTGTTTATCTTCATCGCCGAATAAGTTTTTCCGAATCTCATCGGTCGAAACAATCGTTGCCCTTTCCTTTTTGGCAATTTCTTGTGCCCACTTACTTTTGCCGCTTCCGGCAATGCCAGACATCATGATCAATTTTTTCATCACTTATCCCTCACCTCCTTTCAGTGGCAGCCCTTTTGCAGTTCGACCACCGCCAATTTGTAAAAAATTCTGCTTATCCTGACACACCGTCGATCATTGGACCAAGAGGAATGCCCAGCTTCATGTCGAATATCTCTAGGAATCCTAAACGAACCGAGGATAAGACGAATGGAGCTTCAATTACTATTTAATGAATATCTACAAGTAAAATTCAACAGGAGATTACAGTCCGTTCAAACAGGCTTCTTTGAATACGGCCTCCTTGAAGACGATAGCGCAGAATTATTCTTTGCCGATCGTAAGGACGAGTCGTTTACGGAGTGGGCGTATGCATTACAGCCAAGAGATCCCAACTACACCATAAACCCGGACTGGAAGCCTGTGCTCTCAGCTCATTTTAAACAACTAGATGTATATGATGAACTGATACTATATTATCTGTTGCTTACCATCAACACCACGACTTCCGTTATCAAGCTCAATCCGTTCAATGCAATGAATGATTTTATGAAGAACTATTGTTTCTTTCAGTTCGCTCAATTGACTGATGCTTCCAGATTGAACGATGAACAGAGACATCAATTAAGCGACTTTTTCTTCTTTTTCTACCTGTATGCTCACCCTGTAAATGAGGAGACCCTCTACTCCTTTGCATTCAACGGGAAAGATTTGGTTCATACGAAAACCGGTATAAATATTGAGCATTATTTTTCTCTCTATCACGATTACTACATTGAGAATCTGGACAAGCATAGGGATAAATTGTTCTTAGCTCCACATGAAATAACTGCCTGCAAAACTCTTACGATGGAGCTGTTAAGGTCGATAGAGGGCAAATCGCCCAAGCTGGCAATGCCTGTGGAAGAAGGGTGCGAAGCTGTATTACAGCTGATAAATGACGTTGATTATTTGATACATAGTTACTCGGAAAATAAAACAACATTATTCGGGATCATGAGAGACTTTCTCTCCGACAATCGCTCCACCCCTTATCGCGACCATTGTTTCAGTACTTTGCTTCAGAATTATGTCTGTTATATCCTTTATTTTACATTTGATGAAATCAATGATTTGGTAGATTACTTTAAAGGCACACCACAATGGTGCGAACTGATTATCAATAAAATCTTTACGGATGCCATCTTTATTCGGAAGATTATGAAGCAAAACCAGATAGATATTACCGAATATAAACAGGTTATCGAATTTTTCGACACGGATGCCCGAGAGATCTATCTTTCATCCAAAAGAAAGTAGCCTCCCCTCCCTTATCTTCAAAAAGAGCAGCACTCAGCTGCTCTCCTCTCAACACATTTATTTGCACTCAAACCAGATATTCAGCCATAATTTGTTCGATATCGAATGGAGTAACCCCATTTTCCACCGAAAAAATCGTATCGGCCTGCTTCGGATCCTCCACCTGCTCCCCTCTGGCCTTGGCATGGAGCGTGAATAAGTCATGCAGGTCTGGTTTTCGAATTTTGGTTCCCCTCGACATTATTGCAGTGATGAGGATGTCTTGTAAGCGATAGGTCTGTCCAGATGACCGTACGCTCCGCTAAATCCATGATGACGGGAATCACAATCTGCGTATCGGCAGTGACGTCCAGCTTGTTCACCACCGTCAAAGGCTCGAAGATCTCACCGGAACCCGGTTTTTTGCGCATCATCCAGCCCGCAAAACATTCCGGCAAATCGCAATAAGGCTGACTCGTAAACGAAAACAGGGTGGCCACAACATAGCGTCCTCCATATTCGACGATGGAAGGGATATGCAGGTCAATGAACTCGCATGCGCCCTGAGGGGCTGATACGATATCTCCGCTGTGGACGGCCCGGTATTTGTCATGATCAAAGAGTCCAGGAAAGCCATATCCCTAATATGATAGCCTGGACGCCTCCTCTCTTATATAGAACTCCTTCAGGAAAGCTGCAACCCTATTTCGCCAAATGAAGTAGAAGGAAGGATCGTAATAGCCTGAAGGCAAAGGTTCAAAGTTCGTGACCCGAACCTTTGATGTACTCATCATCTCAGAGTTCACGACGTACCAACAGGGTGAAAGTATTACGACTTTATAAAAAAGATTCCTGCCTGATCGTTCAACGAGCAGCAAAAACGGATGCCATAGCACCAGAAAAATTTACGCTACCGTTCTCCGTTAACTGAAACCCGTTCTTTCCCGCCAGAGACCACTACAAAAATTCGTCCAAGCTGATTTGACGAATTGAGGGCGTCGGGCACCCCTCCCTGCTTCATTATCTCCATGCGCTGATCCGTTCGGATTTGTCGGCAAAACGGGCCGACATGGCTTTCATTCTGGCGGAAAGCAGTATTTTTCTCCCCTCCGTGGTTCGCGTGTATACGAGCTCAGCGGGACCGATGTGTTTCCGCCATAAGGCGGCAAACCGCTCCGCGTCTTCCTTTTTTCTGTCAATGGCTTCCGGCAGTGCGTGGTAATCTCTTCGGGTCACCAGCCCGAACCGGGATTCGCGGTACAGCAGATATCGGGGATTCTTTACCGGCTCCAGAACCTGTTGCAGGGCATTCAAAAAGAGCGTCTTTTCCTGCGTTGTACCTCCCTCCATCCAGCAGACGACGGTTCCCTCGTTCTCCTCGGCCTGAATGCGGTGTTGATCCGGTTCAGGCTTGAGAAGCTTCATGGCGTACATGCTTTCGTATACCACTTGACCAACCTCGCGGATGCTCGATTCCAAGGACCGATGCTTCATATACAGAAAAACGGCTTTGTAGATGGATGGGCTGGCCGGAATGACCGCCACAAGCATGGCAAACATCAGCTTCAGCCAGAACGGGTAGTCGCCAAGCAGCACATTCGGCCTGAATAAGACATCCATAAACATGGACACAAAGACAGCAGCTCCCCAGATAAGCAGTCCTTTGATCGTATGGGTGTAATAATACGGTCTGGGCACTTGATCCCCATCCGCCACCAGTTCCTCTGTCATATGGTCATGCAGAACGATAGCCTTCCTCCAGCGCTCATGCAGCATATGCCGGTTTCGTGCACGGGTTAAAGTGTCCCGGTTCTTGGCCGCTATGGCTTCTCTCGTATATTTGTCCATAAGGACGCTTAACCTCCGGATTCCCGTTTCAATCGTTTCTCTGTCGACCGCCAGCCCGATCAGAGATTGAAACCTTCTACTCAAAGATTCCAGGTCCCGTCCACCACCTGTTTGATCCATATCGACGCAGGCCAAATGCCAAATGCCCGCTGTTTTATCGGGATTGCTTTTTTCAGTCCGAATGGCTCTGCCCCTCATCTGGTTGGACAGCATAAAGGAGCCTACATAGGAAGCCATGATCAGAGAGTTGATGCAGGGTGCATCCCAGCCCTCGCCCAGCAACGCGGCGGTTCCCACAAGGACCTGCAGGCCCCCTTGAGAGAACACCTCCGTAATCACGGCCACCAGCGCGGAACGGTTGGAATCCTTTAATTCAGCCGTAACATAGCGTTCGTCATGAGGAAGCGGCTTGCAATCCAGGGGCACACCGGCCCGTTCAGCCTCGGTCCGAACCAGGGACATCGCCGAGACCGGAAGAACGATGAGCGAGCCAGTCAGGATTCCGAGTCTCAGCTCACCGCCCCATTGGCGGCGTAAGATTTCGAAGATGGGGACGACACCGAGACGGCCTAATGGCTTGCTTTCACCTTGTTTTTTCGGAAATGCCTCTTTCCGGATATAGTCGGTCAAAATGACCATTCGCAAGCTCTCCTTCAGGACGCTTCTCTCGAAGGAAACGATGTTGCATATGCTGTGCAGCTTGGACACGCTTTGAACAAGCATTTTATCGAACTCTGGAGTGGAGCGTAGATAAACCTTCCTTTTTTCCACAGCGCCCATGCCTTTAAGTCGCCGGCGCAGTTCGTCAAACTCCTCTCTCTCGGCATCCGCCCGTTCCTCCTTGTAGAGCAACCAGGTTAACAGCTCTTCCAGCCACTCTTCGCTAAGTGCTGGAGGCGTTTCTCCTTCAACTCCAAGCACCGAAGCGGCCCGCACCCATTCGGGATGACCGATCGCCTTCAAATAAATGACCATACTGGAGTAGTACGAAGGCGCAGACAGAATTTCTTCCAAGTGCTTCTCCGTCTCCACGATCCACGGGTGGGTCTCCACCGTTTCCCGCAGTACGGCATGCTGCAGCAGCTCCCGTCTCAGCTCCTGGACGCTTATCCGAAATGTATGCAGCGGCTCATATTCCGCTTGCTCGGGAACGGACAGGTAGACGTAGTCCTGATGAGGGCAAAGCTCCGACTCCCGCACCAACTCCGGAACGCTGATCTCCGCATCGATCGGTCCGCACAGTTCGATATAGCGCAGCCATTCGGACTGTTGGACATCATACGGCGGGGTTGCCGTAAGCGCGATGACGGTCGGCTGCTTTAATCCGGAACGAAAGTGAAGCGTGCTTTTCCACCAGGAGGAACGGAGATGATGCGCCTCATCCAGAATGAGCGTCGTAAAGGACAAGCGGGCCAATGCCTCCATGATGCTTCCTGCTTCTCCCTCGTCCCGAATCTCTTCTGCCTCACAGCCTTCCTCCATTTCCGTCCTGGAGACATGCTCTTCCCCTGCTGCAACGTGCTCCTCCGTCCATTCATCCGTTCTCGGCCCATCGCCAGCTTTAAATAAACTGTGCAAAGCCTGATAGGTCGTGATCGTGACAAATGCTGGCTTCTTCAGGTCGGTGGACACCCACTCAGGCAGCTGACTTGTCTGCAGGAACAGCTCCTTGAAACGGTCGGCCCATTGGTTTTTAATCGTTAGCGTCGGGGCCACAATAAACGTCGGCCCGTTCACCCGAAGCATCACTTCCAGACCGAGTACGGTTTTTCCCGATCCGGGAGGGGCGACGAGATGGAGATGGCGATTTTTTAAATGGTGCTCCAGCTCGTCCAATATTCTTTTTTGATAGGATCGCCACGAATGGCGAAATGAGATGTTTGAAGGAAATTGCTTCATATTATTCCGTGACCTTTCCGTTATACGCTTGGAAATCGTTATTATATCACTTATCTGTTTATTGCAGTTCACCGATCCATTCCCACCTGTACGAATCATAGCTGCTTGGGCCGCTAAAGATGTTGATCTCCTTCTTCTCCCCCGGGTTTAGCGTAAACTCGAGCGACGTATCTTCTGCGATCATTTTATGATCTTTATAAAGGGCGACATATACTTTTCCTTTGAATGTTTTTTCATGATTAAAGTTACCGACATACACATGATGGTCGATCGTTCTCTTGACACTTGCCGTTTTGATGGTTAGACGCACGTTATCCCATGATTCTTCATTCGGGTTGCCTGCTTCGATCATTTGCTGGTCCAGGATGGCAAATGCCTCTTTCATTCTTTTCTCGTCCAAATCGTTGGAAATTCCGATAATGGCATTAAAGAAAACCATGATTCCCGCAAAAACAGCTCCCGCCCAGATCCACCCGGACATTTTGCCTACTGTTTTGCTTTTCCAATTATAAAGCAGAACGGCAAATAGTACGCCCAAAACGAGGGCAAGCCCATTCATTATTATCGCTGCTGCTCCGATCATGTTAGCCTCCTCTTTTTGATCCTCCTCATTATCTAAAAATTTATTACGTTATGAAAGAGGAAAAGTTCCTAGGCACAGGAGTTTTCAAGTCGAGTAGCACATTTCATTGCTCAGACTTCCCGTAAAAAAAGACTTCCCCAAGCCGCCGAGGCTACCCATAAACTTGAGTGGCCCAATCAGTGGAACGATCTCGTTCTTAATGGGAAAGCAAAACCCACCGCTTGCATTGAGGCTCGGCGGTGGGCTCGCAATTACACATCTTTGAAAATTGTTTTTCATGGCTTGGTATCCGGAAAGGATCGGGACTCGGGCAACCATCGAGACGAGTTGCCCAGCCCCTAATACGTTACGTGAGGTATTTCATAAGTATGCCTTC
Source organism: uncultured Brevibacillus sp. (assembly GCA_946402065.1). Taxonomy (GTDB): domain Bacteria; phylum Bacillota; class Bacilli; order Brevibacillales; family Brevibacillaceae; genus Brevibacillus_D. The sequence continues at coordinate 9,833 of CAMIVR010000037.1, forward strand.
TACGTGATACAAATGTTCTTTTACACGCGCCTGTGCGGCATCCGGATCGCCTTGCCTGATTGCGGCAAAAATGGCCAGGTGCTCTTCGTAAAATTGCCTGGTAACGGATTGGTTCGCATAGATTTCTACCCGCCTCGTTCCGCGTATGGCTACGTCCATCTGAGTGGAGATCGTTTCAAACACGCTCTGCATGATCGAATTGTGCGTGGCTTGCGCCAGCGTGCGATGAAACATGAGATCGGTCCGCTCGCCAACGTCTTCGTCCCCCGCAGAGGTGGCCATCTCCGCGAGGATTTGTTCAAATTGCTGCAGATCCGGCTCCTCCCGTTTTCTTGCTGCGATTGCGGCATTGGCTACTTCCAGTGCCTTTCTCGCTTCCAGCAATTCAAGGATCGTATTTTTATTGTCAATCAGCAGGCCAAGATCAGGCAGCCCCTGCCGGGATGGCCGCGGAACGCACTTTACCGTGCAGTTGCCGCCTTGCCGGATGTCGATCAGTCCCATCGCTTTCAGCGCGCTGAGTGCTTCCCGAGTCGTCGACCTGCCGACGCCGAAGCGCTCGGACAGCTCCTTCGTCGACGGCAGCTTCTCGCCTGGCTGCAGCTCTCCGCTGAAGATGAGCTGCTTCAGCTGTTCGGTAATGTGCTCATATTGATTTTTTTTCGTTAATTTCACCAGTTCCATTCCGACACCCCTAACAGCGCAATTTTCGCGCAAGTAATGGCTGATTGATCATCCGACCAGCAAGGCAAATACGACTCCCGGTCCATGGACGCCAATCGTCAAATCGTTCTCGATGTCGGCGGAGCGGCTCGGCCCTGAAATAAAGTGGATGCCTGCGGGAAACGATTCCCGTTTGCGTCCATCAAAATGAGTCAGCACTTCACCGAGACGAGTATGCAAGCGCTCAACAGGGATGATCGCGATGAATGCCGTCGGCAGCAGGCTGACTGATCTGCCGGTCTCTGGCGAAGAGGTGACGAGAATCGTCCCGGTATGGGCAATCGCATGGTCGACGACTGCAATGCCGATGTCTGCGCCGGCAGATGTGGTGAGGAGAGCGTCGCGATCGTGGGGATGCCAGACGACTACGTCGCACTCCGGCAGCCCGTCTTGCAGTCCGAATGCACTTAATTCAGGCTGATTCTGCTGGATGATGAGGCGTGCCTGCAGTTCTCTCGCTTTCGTTTGAATCAATTGCTTGACTGCCTCCATGTCGGCCAGACGGCAGGTATGCCCCCCGGCTTTTGTCCAGTTTTCTTGAAACAGCGCGATGCGCCGTTCCTGATCCAGCTCGTATTCGCGCCAGAATTGCGGCGCGCCCTTGTACGGATGCTCCGGTTTTTCTGTCAGGATCGACGCTCTGCCGAGGCGGTTGGCGATGTTTTGCATGAACGCCGCTTGCTTTTCACGGGATTGCCGCTCCAGCTGTTGCAAAAAAGCGCTGCCTGTATCATTCATGATCATCTGCTCCTTTCGCACGTCTGTTTAACGCTTGTTCCAGCCGATGTTGTATGTCGGCATCCAGATCCGCAGGTCGCTTGCGCAGTTCGTCGTCAAGTCGCTGCCATTGCTCGCGGAAAGCTTGCTTCGGCAAAGCCGGTGTGTGGCGGTATTGATTCCATCCTTTGAGCGGTCCGATCCGCATTTTGATCACGTTGTCACGAGTCAGCCATTTTTGGCCGGCCCGACCGAGTTGCAAGGAGCGCCTGAACCGGCGATGACTTGACATCACGTACTGAAAGCCCTTCATTCCCAGCTTTTCTGCGGCGGGGGAATGCCCTTGCTCGACCTTGCGTTTTCGCAAATGCACCAGCATGTCGTGCAGCGGTATTTTCACCGGACACGCTTCGTAGCAGGCGCCGCACAGACTCGAAGCGTTAGCGATGTCATCCCACTCTGCGACGTTTTTCTGCAGGGCAGGCTTCAACACCGCTCCGATCGGTCCGCTGTACGGTCCACCGTAAGCATGTCCGCCGATGTGGCGGTAGACCGGACAAGCATTCAGGCAAGCGCCGCAGCGAATGCAGTTGAGCAGCTCTTGAAAGTCCGGATCGCCCAATTGCAGCGAGCGGCCGTTGTCGACGATGATGATGTGCATTTCCTCCGGACCGTCACTGTCATCAGAGCGACGCGGGCCAGTAATCCCTGACATGTAGACGGTCAGCTTCTGCCCCGTCGCCGAGCGTGGCAGCAAGGTGGCCATGACTTCCAGGTCGTTCCACGTCGGGATGATACGTTCCATTCCCATCAAGGTGATTTGTGTCCTGGGAACGGTGCTGACCATTCTGGCGTTGCCTTCGTTTTCAAACAGCACGATCGAGCCGCTTTCCGCGATGGCGAAGTTGCAGCCCGTCATCCCGATGTCGGCAGCGAGGAACTTTTCGCGCAATTTTTTGCGGACGAATCCGGCGAGGACCGTCGTCTCGGGTGACAGGGTTTCCCCCGCCTCCCTGGACAGGAGCTCGGCAATCTGCTGCCTGTTTTTATGAATGGCCGGGATGATGATGTGTGACGGCATTTCGTTGGCCAACTGGATGATGTATTCGCCCAGGTCTGTCTCAATGGATTCGATGCCGGTCGCTTCCAGCGCTTGATTGATATGCACTTCCTCCGACACCATTGATTTTGATTTGACTACGCTCTTTGCCTGCCGATGCCTGGCGATTTCGACCGTCAATTGCGCTGCTTCCTTGGCGTTTGCGGCAAAGTGCACGTGAACCCCGTTCGCTCGCGCATTTTCGACGAACTGGTTCAGGTAGTAGTCGAGGTGAGCGATGGTGTGCAGGCGAATTTGCCGTCCGCGCTCGCGCCATTCCTCCCAGCGGCCTTGATCGGCGGAGGCCAGCTTTTTCGCCTCCCGCAGCCGCTCGGTCGTTAATTTTACCGCGTTGCGCAGAAAGTCATCGTTCAATGCGATTCGGGCCCGTTCTTTAACGTTCGGTTCATTCGTGACGCTCACTTGCCATCACTCCTTCCCAGAGCAGTTCAGCCAAATGCATGACTCGCACCGGCCTGCCGCGGTAATGCAAATGTCCGCCAATGTTGAGCAAGCAGCCGAGATCAAGACCGACCAGCACTTCTGCCTCCGTCTCCATCACGTGTTCCGCCTTCTCCGTCACCATCGCCCCGGAGATGTCACTCATTTTCACGGCAAAGGTTCCGCCGAAGCCGCAGCAATCTTCGGCAAATGGCAGCGGAAGCAGCTGCAAGCCTTTGACGTTGTCCAGCAGGCGTAGCGGTTCCTCTTGGACGCCGAGCAGACGGCTGCCGTGGCATGAGGGATGGTAGGTCACCGTGTGCGGAAACACAGCGCCGACATCCTCCACAGCGAGGACGTTGATGAGAAATTGGGAAAATTCGTACGTTTTTGCCCTCAGCTGCCGGGCTTGCCGCAGCAGCACCGGATCCTCGGCAAACAGCTTTTCATAGTAATGGTGGATCATTCCGGTACAGGAGCCGGATGGCGCTACGACAAAATCGCTGTCGGCGAATGCTTCCAGCAAGGTTTTCGCGGCTGTCCGCGCCTCTTCCCAATAACCGCTGTTGAAAGCGGGCTGACCACAGCACGTCTGGCATTCCGGAAAATGAACGCTGATCCCGTAGCGGGCCAGCAGGCGAACCATCGCTTCACCGACGCGGGGATATAAGGCATCACTTACGCATGTAATAAACAAGGACACTTTCAACGGCTACCACCTGCTCTTTTCATATTTTTACTTATCAGCTTATCAGACATGTTGGCGATGACAAGCTCTTTTTGAAGGTTATTTTAAACAAATGTTTAAACATCGTGATCTTCACGCCTTTTTCCTTGAGCTGCTTGAGGTAATGGGTGCTTATCTGGTCATCCGTAACCACCTCGGCAAACTGCTGCAGCTCGCCGACAAACGTGAACGGCTGGACGCCGAATTTGCTTGAGTCCGCAAGCAGAAACACCTTTTCCGAGATCCCGATCATTTTTTTCTTGATCATGGCCTGTTCTTCGTTCGACTCGCTGTTTCGCTTCGATATTGTGCGACTGGTCGATCATAAAAGCGATCTGTTCCACTGTATAGCGTATATTGGGATCGGGATCGGCCGACGCACTGATGATCTGGTAAAAAATCAGGAACCATTCGTACGGGTTCGCGGAACCGACGATCAAGTCGGCATCTGCGTATTTGCGGCTGTTAAAGTGGAATCCGCCGAGCTTCTGCTCGTCGATCAAGCAAGCGACGATGTGCTCGACATTCGTCCCCTGCGGATGGTGTCCGGTATCGACGAGGATTGTTTTCTCGTAGCATTCCGCAGCCGTATTGCCCCAGGTGACCAGCCCGTGCTTTTCCATCAGGACAAGCTCCGCCTGCGGATGGTTTCGCACTGCTTCTGCGATCATTTTCGACAATTGAAAGCCCGGACGGACGGCATCCAGACGAAGCGATTTCCGAATACCTCCCGGGCAACCGCCTGACCGTTATCTGTACAGCATATGCTGATGATCGCATCCGGATGGGTCTGATCCACGTGCAAAAAAGGCAGAAAGGCATGCAGCAGCGTCTCGATCGACGAGCGCGGATGCTTGCTGTCCAGCATGCAGTGGGCCAAACAGGCGACCATCTCTTGTCGGACATCTGTTCCCGTTCAAACAGCGGGCCGACATCGTCCATGCGCAGGGCGGTAAAATGGCCTGCCCCCATCGTCGCCAGATCGGAACCGTTGCCCTTTACCGACATGATCTCGACATTGCGATTGCGAAAGTCGTTGATCGTCATTTTCATCGAGGTGTTGCCTCCACCCCAGTTGCAGACGCGGCGGTCCGCTCCGAGCAGGCTGGAGCGATAGACGAGCTCAGCCAATCCGGGCTGCAGTTCTGCGGCTGCTTCAGCCTGCCATAAGCTTTGTACCATTGGGTAACCTCCAACTGTTTGTTTTTTTTGGTTCCCTCGCTCTTCAATACAATCGTAGTCCTCTCCCGGTAAATACATTCCTCGTGTGGAGAAATAGACGCAAAAAAGAAAGACAACGGCAGTTTGGGGCGTGAAAAAAGTTCCAAACTGCCGTTGCCGCTATCTGTTAGCGCACCAGATGGTTTTGTCTTCAGTTGCTTATCAAACATTCTATTGAGCGTCTAACGATTTTTCAGCCAGATGATAAATGGCTCGAGTTTACCTTCTGCTTCCAAGCGATGCATCGGGATCATCCGCTTTTCGGGCAGCTCCTGCATCTCGTGATAGAAATCGTGAAGCGGGTCGTCCATGCCGACTTCGGCGGCCGCTTCCGCCTTGCTGCACGCGTAATATACGGCTTGCGGTCTTGCCCAGTAGATCGCGCCCATGCACATCGGACAAGGCTCGCCGCTCGCATAGAGAATGCAATCCGACAAGTCGACGCGATTTAGATTCTTACATGCGTCCTGGATGGCCAACAGCTCTGCGTGTGCGGTCGGATCCTGGGTAGCGCCAATGCAATTCACGCCGCGCCCGACGATTTCATTATCCCGCACGACAATTGCAGCAAACGGCCCTTCCCCGTTAGCAGCATTTTCACTAGCCATCTGAATAACCCTCTCCAGCCATTGACTTGTGGTCATTTTATCTCCCCTCACCGATCATCTCGCAAGTATCTTACCATTCCGTTGCTGTTTTGTCCCGATATACACTGCACTTATTTGCCCCCGCCAGCAGTCCAAGCAAAAACATCCAAACCAACTGCCCTCATATTCATTTGAATCCCCCTTTTTTGCACCTGACCCGGCAAAAAACAAACTCCTACCAACGACAAAAAACGCGTTGGTAGGAGTCATCAGCTCAAGGCGGTTACGGCGAGCTCCATCGCCTATTCGATCATGCTATTCTACGCGAAACCCGTGCGTTTCAAATGCTGAAGTGTTCAAGGCCTCTCCCTCTCTCCTTCAAACATCGAAAGACACCAGATTTTCTGCCAAAATCACTTTTCTTCTACCAGCAAAAATGTTGTATAATCTTGATTGTAGCTATCGTTCTGGTCTATACTTTTCTCGCGAACAAAAAAGCACATAAGGGGTTAGATTATGGATAAAATACTTATTTTCGGTCATAAAAATCCGGACACCGATTCGATTTGCTCCGCCATTGCCTACGCTGCCTTAAAAACGGCTTTGGGTCAAGATGTTGAGCCTGTCCGATTGGGCGAGATCAGCAGCGAAACGCAGTTTGCCCTGGATCAATTCGAAGCGGTGGCACCGCGCCTTGTCGAAACCGTGGCAAATGAAGCGAAAGGCGTGATTTTGGTCGACCACAACGAGCGTCAACAAAGCGCTTCTGACATCGATCAAGTGCGCATCCTGGAGGTTATCGACCATCATCGCATCGCCAATTTTGAAACAAGCAGTCCGCTGTATTACCGCGCTGAGCCAGTAGGCTGCACAGCTACGATCCTGAACAAGATGTACAAAGAAAAAGGCGTCGCCATCAAGAAAGACATCGCCGGCCTGATGCTGTCCGCAATCATTTCCGACTCGCTCCTGTTTAAATCTCCCACATGCACGGAAGAAGACGTGCAAGCAGCGAAAGAATTGGCTGACATCGCCGGCGTTGACGCGGAAAGCTACGGACTAAACATGCTGAAAGCTGGCGCGGATTTAAGCGACAAATCGATCAGCCAGTTGATTTCACTCGATTCGAAAGAGTTCCAAATGGGCAATGCCAAGGTTGAGATCGCGCAAGTAAATGCGGTCGATACGAATGATGTGCTGGGTCGACAAAATGAACTGGAAGCTGCGCTCGCTGACATTATCGCCAAAAAGGAACTGGACTTGTTCCTGTTTGTCGTGACGGATATTCTCAACAACGATTCCGTCGCCGTAGCGCTCGGTCGCGCAGCAGATGCCGTCGAGCAGGCATACAATGTCACACTGGTCGATAACAAGGCTGTGCTGAAAGGCGTCGTCTCCAGAAAATCGCAAATTGTCCCTGTTTTGACTGATATTTTTAACAAACGTTAATTACCTGATGCTCTCAAAGGCTGCCGGCTTCATTGCTCGGCAGCCTTTTTCATCGTGCAACCGGTGCTGCGGTGGAGGCGAGGGGCATCGCCAAGCAGAGAACACTCCGCAAGTGACAGCGCCCCAAAAGCCTCGAGGGACGTATTTCATGGATGCCAGTGTGGCGCGAAAGACGTTCCCCTTTTTGGGCTCCGTCTCGGTAGCGCTGTCAAAAAGCTCCGCTTATCTCTTCTTGTCGATTCCCTTGCTACTGTGCTTGTGGGTTGCTCAGGGGGGTGACAGCCCGTAACAAGGTCTTTTTTCCTTCTTGTCTACATAAACGTAACGAAGCTCAACCAAAAGGACTGGCGTACCAAGCTTTCACATGTCTACGGCATCATCCTTCATATTCATCATGCAGGCGCCACCACGTATACGGCGGTGTTTGCGGCCAGCCTTCGGGGGAATCCTCCCACTCTTCCTGCCGGCCATTAGGAGTCAGGTCGAGGAGATTAAAGTCTGTACGGATGCGATCGACGCCACGACCAGCCGTGTAATACGTGCGATAGACATCGCCGCCATCACGGAGAAAGACGCTGAGACCAAATCCCCCACCCGGTCCGCAGTCGATGTTAAAGGCGTCGCCATTGGAAGAATACCAGGGAACAGTCCACCCCATCCGCTTCCGGAATGGCTCGATCTGCTCCAGTGGTGCCGGAGAGACGAGGATAAACGTAGTATCTCTGGCATGCAGATGGGCAAGGTGGCCAATGTTGTCGACGAACGCCGAACAGCCCGGACAGCGATGGTCAGACCCCGGGGCCATCTTCCAAGCTGTCAATCGACGCCCGCAGACGTACCCGATCGCACATCGTCCGCACATGAGGCACGTCAGAGCATCGATGATCACCAACGCGAAAAAGCACTGAGCCTACTTGGTTCGCTCAGTGCTTCTTCTGAAAACGTACCATCAACCGTGATTGCAACGGTCTACTTTTTTGAATCAATCCGATGCCGAGGCCGACAGGGTCGACCAGATAGGATTCGCGTTCCGTGCGGATAATCTTGCGGCCCTTTCGCAATCCCTCCGTTGATCCCCGGCTTGTCATCGCTTCCGGTGACGACCTCATAGTAATCCCCATTCGGTTGAGCTACGGAATGCCGCGTGCGGTCAAAAGCGAGTGCCCGACGATAAAACCAGCCTGCAATCGCTCATACTCGCTCTCCGGTGCTCCGTGGTAGTAGTAGCAAAGCGCATCCAGATCGTACTCGTTCCAGGTCGCACATCTCGAGAATTTCCACATGCAGACCGGCTTTGCCTGAAGCAGCGTAAAGTCGCTGTACAAATCGAGCATGCCGCTGCTGTACGTGTTGCCAAGAAACCCAAACCTGCTGCTTCGAAGGGTGCGGACGACGGAAGCAGCGCGAATCCATTCGGTATTTTTTCGCCACGCCCGCTTTGCCTCCCAGCGCTGATTCGTCACTTCATTTGTCAGTGAACCTACAGGGGTATAATCAAGCCCGAGCAAACCGTTTACGACGCGGAAGGCGATGCCCGGGCGGTTGAACGCATTGGCGATTTCCGGAACGGGACACGCTCCGCAATGGGCCAGCCACTCGCCGGTCGTCGTCTGCGGGTAGTTGATCTGTGCCGTCGGCTGCAAGTTAAGCACGACAACAGGAGCCTTGCAGATTTGGTGGACGGGCAGCACCGTTGAACTCGTAGAGTTGTTTGTTTCTCATGCATTTGCGAGTGTACGAACTGAATGCAAGCGGGTCTGCCATTTCCCTTTGATCTGTTTGGTTTTTTCACCGGAACTATTCCCTCTGGGGAATGGCAGCGTTTTACTGCTCGAGCTTGCGTTTTTTTCGCAGCTCATAGCGGTCTTTCGCCTTTTCGTGCTGACGTATTTCTTCTTCCGTCTCCGGAATGACCGGGGGAACCGGAGTTGGCTTCCCTTGGTCATTGAGAGCGATAAACGTCAAGTAGGCACGAGACGTCATTTGTTTTTCGCCAGTAAGCAGGTTCTCTGATTCGACTTTCACGTACACTTCCATCGATGTGCGATGGGTCCATGTTACGTATGCTTCCAGAATGATCGCCTCGCCTGTTTTGATCGGCGCCAAAAAATCAAACGAGTCGGTTGAGACGGTAACCACCGGCTTGCGGCAGTGACGCATGGCAGCAATGCAGGCGATTTTGTCCACCAGAGCCATCACTTTTCCGCCAAAAATGGTGTTGTGGTGATTCGTGTCCGGCGGGATGACGAGGTCGGTCAAAAACGTTCGCGATTCTCGGACGGGCTTGGCTTCTTGCTGTGTAGGAATAACCTGCTGCAATGCGAGTCAATCTCCTTTCGCTTTACACGTCGTTTTGTAGCAGTCGGTTGCGAACGATGTGCGTCGCTTCCACCATGTTTTTTAGCGATGGTATGGTTTCTTCGATTCCGCGCGTTTTAAGTCCGCAATCGGGGTTGATCCAGAACTGACCAGGATCGAGCACGGCAAGGCTTTGTTCCATTATCTGGACGATTTCCTCTACAGCAGGGATGCGCGGGCTGTGGATGTCGTAGACACCGAGCCCGATGCCTTTGTCATACGTCTCGGCTTCGAATGCTTCCACCAGCTCGCCGTGACTGCGGGATGTCTCGATGGAAATGACGTCGGCATCCAGCTTGCTGATTACATCGATGAAGTCGTGGAATTCGCAATAGCACATGTGCGTATGAATCTGCGTCGTGTCTTGCACGGAAGACGTAGCCAAGCGGAACGACTCCACGGCCCAATCGAGATAGCCTTGCCAGTCTGCTTTTTTCAGCGGCAATCCTTCGCGGAGCGCGGGCTCGTCAACCTGGATCATCTGGATTCCCGCTGCCTCAAGCGCCTCCACTTCCTTGCGCAGCGCCAGGGCTATCTGGTAGCACACCTGCTCGCGGGAGATGTCATCGCGAACGAACGACCAGTTCAAGATGGTCACCGGTCCTGTCAGCATACCCTTCACCGGTTTATCGGTCAGCGACTGCGCGTATGCACTTTCGGCAACGGTCATCGGCTCAAGAAACGCGACGTCACCGTAAATGATCGGCGGTTTTACGCAGCGTGAGCCGTAGGACTGCACCCAGCCCAGCTGGGTAAAGGCAAAGCCCCCGAGCTTTTCGCCAAAAAACTCGACCATGTCTGTGCGTTCGAATTCCCCGTGAACGAGAACATCAAGACCGATCTCTTCCTGAATGTCGACCCATTTGGCAATTTGCTCGCGGATGAAAATGTTGTACTGCTCCGGTGTCCAATCGCCTTTTTTATATTTTAATCTGGCTTGCCGGATACCCGGAGTTTGCGGGAAGCTGCCGATCGTCGTCGTTGGCAGCAAGGGCAGGCTCCACCGCTGCTGCTGCTTCGCTCTTCGCTCCTCATAAGCAAGCGGGCGTGCTGTCATCTGCGAGGGAATCGCCGATACGGCTTGATGAATGGCCGTGCGATTGCGTTCCGGTGATTGGCAAAGCGCTGCAATCGCCGCCTCACTGTCTGCAAAAGCCTGCGCCACGCTGTCTTTCCCGTGACGGAGCGCCTGGGCAAGTGTGCTGATTTCAGTCAGCTTTTCATCGGCGAACGCCAGTGCCTGCCTGATTTCGTCTTTCAACCCGTGTTCATTGCTGACTGTTACCGGAACGTGCAGCAAGCTGCATGACGGTTGCAGCCACAATCTGCCCGCATCGACGGTACGGGTGATGTCCTGTATGAGCTGCCATATTTCCGCCAGGTCTGAGCGCCATACATTCCGTCCGTCGACAAGGCCCAGACCGAGGACTTTGTCGGCCGGGAAACCGTGTGTTTTGACATGAGCCGCGTTCTGCTCACGTCCGTGAACGAAATCAAGGCCGATGCCCTGTACCGGCAGGGCGACCAGTTCGTCATACCAATCGACGGCATCGAAGTACGTTTGCAGCATGATGTTCAGCTGCGGAGCGGCTTCGTGCAGTCGCGTATACAAGTATTTGATCGTTTCCAGCTCTTCTTCGGCTAAAGTCGTCACGAAAGCAGGCTCGTCGATTTGCACCCATTCGACGCCTTCCTGCTGCAGTTCACGCAAGATTTGCTCGTACAGCGGAAGCAGCCGCAGAATGACGGCAGGGAGCTCCTTGCGCGAATAGCCCTTGGACAATGTGATGAACGTATACGGTCCGACGATGACCGGCTTTCCGCTGATTCCCAGCTTTTCTTTTGCCTCGCGGTACGCCTTGAGCGGCCGGTTTTCTGTCAGCTTTGGCTGCATGTCGTGCAATTCCGGCACGATGTAATGGTAATTGGTGTTAAACCACTTGGTCATCTCGCTTGCAACAGCAGTAGAATTCCCTCGTGCCATGGAAAAATACGTCTCCAGCGACACAGGGCCTCCGGTATAGCCATACCGCTTGGGAACCAGCCCGAACATGACGGACATATCCAGCATGTGATCGTAGAATGTGAAATCATTCACAGGAATGCGGTCTATTCCCAACGCTTTCTGCTTTTGCAAGTGTTCCAGACGGAGGCTCTCCATCTTTTGCAAAAACAGCTCTTCTTCCAGATGGCCAGCCCAAAAATCCTCCAGCGCCTTCTTCCATTCCCGATGCTCACCGATGCGTGGATACCCGAGATTGCTGCTGACAACTTGACTCATGTTACTGCCTCCCGTCGTTTCTCTTTTATGTTCTGCTCGCTCCATTCATCATCTGATCCGCTTTCCCGAGAACACGCAAAAAAGGACATTTCCAACGTTCGTAAAGAAAGTTAGAAATGCCCAAATAGAAGGGGTCAAAAGGTAAACCCCATCCTGTCTGATTCTAACACCTCCCTATCTCCCGTAGGTTACGCAGTGTCTTCGAAACAGGCAGGTCTCCTGACTTCAGGTTCATCATTAGCGGCAAGCCTTCCCAGTCGCATCGGACCAGTGGCATCGAGTCGCCCTAACTCCCCTATTACAGTGGCGGGACCGTGTCGGAATTTCACCGAGCTTCCCTTTTCATCCTTGATTACGACAGGCGTCGCGCAAGGAACCTGTTTCTGTTCATATGCAGTTACGTTTTGCAAAGAAGATCCGCATGATTTGGTGCGCAGCCTTGCATGGCCTGCACGATGCACCGCCGCGAATGAACTCGTGACCAAAGCCTATCATGCCAGGCGAAGTGTCGTCAAGCAAACTTATTTTGTCGCATGTGTTGACCTGGCGTTCGGCAGCGGAGACTTGCCGCTATTTTCGCCGCCGGATACCGATTGTTCGCTTAATACGCGCGGCCAAACCAGACCGTATGCTTGGCTTCCTGCCCGCAGGTGATACACGTATGTTTGACGGCAGGCGGATCAAACGGTATATTGCGGGAAGTGAATTTCGTCTCCTCTTTGACTTTTGCCTCGCAGGCATCGTCGCCGCACCAGCCGGCCAATACCCATCCGGCCAGCCCTTTTTCCGCCTCTACCTTGGCGATGTGCGACTTCAGCTCCGCCAGCGTGGCAATGTCCAGGTGGGAATTGGCTGCCAGGAATGCCCGCGCTGTCTGCAGCATGTTATGCTGGATTTCGCTCAGGAGATTCGTGATCGTCTCGACGACGCCGTCTATGGCTACCGTCAGCTTCTCCCCGGTGTCGCGGCGGGCCAGAACAACTTGCCCGTTCTCTACGTCGCGCGGCCCGATTTCCAGACGGACCGGTACGCCGCGCATTTCCCACTCATTGAATTTCCAGCCTGGCGTTTCTTCGCGCAAATCAGCCTTGACGCGAATATCCGCCTGCTTGAGCGTATCGTAGAGCGGATCAAACGCCTCCATGACTTTTTCCCGCAGCTTCATCGGTCCGACCGGGATCATGATCACCTGAATCGGTGCCATGCGCGGCGGCAGCGCCAAACCGCGGTCGTCCCCGTGCACCATGATCATCGAGCCGATCAGCCGCGTCGACGATCCCCATGACGTCGTATAGACGTGTTTGAATTGATTGTCCCGGTCGAGATATTTAATATCGAAGCCTTTGGCAAACTTTTGGCCGAGGTAATGCGACGTCCCGGTTTGCACGGCTTTGCCGTCTTTCATCATTGACTCGATCGAGTATGTATCGACTGCTCCGGCGAAGCGCTCGCTCGGTGTCTTTTGACCTTTGACAACCGGAATAGCCAGCTCCTGCTCGACTACTTCTGCATAGATGTCGAGCATGCGCAGCGTCTCTTCGCGCGCTTCCGCTTCCGTCGCATGGGCAGTATGGCCTTCCTGCCAGAGAAATTCCGACGTGCGCAAAAACGGCATCGTCCGTTTTTCCCAGCGGAATACGTTGGCCCATTGGTTGATCAGGATCGGCAGGTCGCGGTAGCTCTGGATCCATTGGCTGTACATATGCCCGATAATCGTCTCCGAGGTTGGCCGCAGCGCCAGCTTCTCTTCCAGCGGTTCGCCGCCCGCTTCCGTCACCCACGGCAGCTCAGGATTGAAGCCCTCGACATGCTCCTTCTCTTTCTGGAAAAACGATTCGGGAATCAGCATCGGGAAGTAGGCGTTGCGGTGACCCGTTTCCTTGAACCGTTTGTTCATCGCTTCCTGAATGCGTTCCCACAGCTCGAAGCCGTCCGGTTTGAAGACGATACAGCCGCGTACAGGGGTGTAATCCATCAAGTCCGCCTTGGTAATCGTCTCGATGTACCAGCGGGAAAAGTCTTCGGCCTGTGGGGTAATCTCTTTGACAACATTTTTTTCGTCAGCCATTTGCCACACTCCTTAAAATAGTGAACATCTATGAAAAAAAATAAATCCCCATCCCGGCAAAGGGACGGAGATCTAGCTTCCGCGGTACCACCCTGATTGACCGAGACGCTCGTCTGCGGTCCACTCAATTGCCCCCCTGCTAACGGTAGGGGATCCGGCACGGCTCCTCGCCGGCGGCTCCAGGATGGGATGCAGCTATGTCTGCACATCGACCTTCCAGACAAGGGCCGACTCTCTGCTCTGCAGGTGGATAACTGCGGGTCCTTTCACAACCTTTCTTGGTACAATATCATAGCAGGGCAGGATTTTCTTGTCAAATATTCGTTTCCAGCCTGTTCATCAGTTGACAGCGGAGCGCAGGAAGGCAGGCAAGCGCAGAAAGGCGACAATGATGCCTGCGACGCCAAATGCAAGCAAGACCAGTACTGCCCCGAGAATATCGCCGATGTGCGCACTGTGGGCGATCACGTCCTGCAAGGAATGCTGCGCCCAGTATTGCGGCGTAAAATGCCCGATGGTTTGGACGAACCCAGGCAGGAGATAGGACGGCATCCAGAGGCCCCCGACCATCGCTCCGCCCATCGAAATGAGCTGGGTGATGACCATCGCCGCATTTTCACCCGGAACGAGGAACGACAGTCCAAGCCCAATCCCCGTACCCGCAATGCTTAGGCCAAGGATGATCAGAGCAAGCGCCGAGACGTCGCCAAGACGCAAATGGTAGACGTAGTGTCCGAATGCAAACAGTACGACGCATTGTACGATGACGGTCAGCAAAAACGGCACCCACATGCCCAGCAAATAGTGAAGCGGCGTAATCGAAGTGCTGCGGATTCTCGCCAGCAGTCCGGTCTTTTTCTCGTCGAAGAAGCGACGCGCCATAGTGATCATGATGTAAAAGACAAACATGACTGTCATCCCCGGGACGACTTGATCGACGTATTCAAAATGGTCGGCCGACGTCGGCACATTCTCGATGTGAAGCGGCGAAGCGAGGGTTTCTTCTACTTTATCTTGGGAAAAGCCGTCTGCCACAAGCACGTCGGACAGCTTTTGCTCGCGGTATTGATTCGAGATGTTTTGCAGGATGGCCTGAATCGGAGCCAGCGAGGTTACGGCAGATGGATCCTGGTACAGCTTGAGGTCAGCCTGCCGGCCCTGGGCGATGGTCGTCTCGAACCCGTTAGGGACGACCAGTACGGCGGATAGCTGGCCCATCTTGATTTTATCGATTTGCGTGTTTACGGAATCTGTCGGCTCGCCTTTGACATCCATAATTTCGCCGAGCTTTTGCATCAACACGTGCGACGTACTGGTCTGGTCCTGGTCGATCACGTTCAGGGAAATCTTCGGGGAATCGCCTGAACTGTTGAAAATGGTGCTGAACATCACGATGAACAGTACGGGCATCAACAGCAGAAAGAAATAGTTTCGCTTGTCTTTGCGGATCAGCTTGAGTTCTTTTTTGATAATCGCGATCATTTGCAATCTCCTTTTCGTTCAGATGATTGACGACATGGACAGCGCATCAGTCCCGCAAAGCGGTACCGGTCACGCGCAAAAAGATGCTTTCCAACGATGGTCTGACTACTTCCAACTGCTTCACATCCCAAAATTGCTGTGACGCTGTCTGCATGAGACGATGCATGGCGACATTCACCTGCTCGGTCTCCAGTACCCAGCCCGCTCCTTCTTTGCGGCATTTTCCCACACCAGGTATTTCCGGGGGCTCACTCATGCCCGGCACTTCCAAATAAATTGCCTGCTGGCCATAGCGCTCCATCAGCTCACCCAACGTTCCTTGGGCTTTGACCATCCCTTGGTCCATTATCGCTACTTCGTCACAGAGGGCTTCAACTTCTTCCATGTAGTGGGTCGAATAAATGATCGTGACGCCTTTGTTGTTCAATTCGCGAATCATTTCAAAAATGTGGTTGCGCGACTGCGGGTCGATCCCTACGGTCGGCTCGTCGAGAATCAGCAGCTTGGGACGATGCAGCAAGGCTGCCGCTATGTTAATGCGCCGCTTCATCCCGCCAGAGAACGTCTGGACAGCTTCCTTCGACCGTTCCAGCAAGCCTGTTTGTTGCAAGACCTCCTGGATCCGCTTCCGCAGCTGTTGCCCGCGAATGCCGTATGATTGACCGAAAAATTCGAGATTGTCATAGGCACTCAGCTTTTCATACAGCGTAATTTCCTGAGGCACATAGCCGATGTATTTGGAAACGGCATCGGGATCATTGACAATTTCTTTGCCAAACAGCTTGACTGAACCGCTATCCGCTTTGACAATACCCGTCAAAATTTTCATCGTCGTTGATTTACCTGCCCCGTTGGGTCCGAGAAAACCGAAGGAGGTCCCGGCCTTTAGGGAAAACGTAACATCCTGCAGGGCGATCTTTTTACCGTACTGCTTGCGCAGATGTGCAACTTGAAGCAGTTCGTTCGTATGGGTCGACAATTGAAACACGCTCGGTGTTTTCGTCAGAATCGGTTCCATGTCTTTCCTCCTCAGAGCGATAGTTTTTTCGAGAGAATGCCAGCTGTCAGCGAGATGATCAGGTAGCCGAGAACCCAGCTGGCGACCATCCAGCCCAGCACTGCCCACGTGAACGGCCACCAGGTCGACATCGCTGTTATTTGTTGAAACTCGAGCGAACCCGGTGCGATTTCTTGGATACCCGAATAAAAATAGCTGCCTCCGCCCATAAACAGGATCCAGAGAATCGGGGTGATCGGTCGCAATGTACT
The DNA here is from genome assembly GCA_946402065.1 of uncultured Brevibacillus sp. Lineage (GTDB taxonomy): Bacteria > Bacillota > Bacilli > Brevibacillales > Brevibacillaceae > Brevibacillus_D. The sequence goes on from CAMIVR010000037.1 coordinate 26,255, forward strand.
GCTCTGAACACTGGCCGTAAAAAATCCAAGCGACAGAATAAACGGACTAAAGCCGATGATCATAAAAATCCAATTCACACCTGTCCGCATGAACACCTCGAAGTCCTGATAGCCGTATGGACTTACAAAGCCGGTAATACAGGCAGCATAGAGTGTTCCGACGAGAAATATACCGACGATGATCGCTAGCATCTGCAACCATGCAGCGATCCATTTGGCGCCGATCAGCCATGACCGCGGATACGGCAGGGTCAACCACCAGCCGTATGTTTCGTTTTCCCATTCGCGCTTCAGGCCGCCGAAGCCCAGAAAGAACAACAAGTACGGGAAGCCCATCGTCGCATACCAGAGATTTTGCAGGCGCAGCTGATTGTGAATGGCAAAGTACGTGGCCACCCCAAGCCCGACGATCGCGACGAGCACAGCGTAGAGAAGCGACCACCGTCTGGTCATAGACAAGTTGTTTTTCTTCCGCCAACTGCCTTTGAATTTGAGTTCATGACGCACTAGCGCCGAAAAAGTCCCGGAATGATCCAAGGTTCCCACTCCTTTTATAGTTGGATGAGTCTCTTTTGTTTACATAATAAATATTATGTCATCTTATTTGCGTTTTTTGTACATAGTCCGAAAGACATCGTGCAGGGATCCGTATTCGGCCCGCAGCTGATCCGTTTCACCGGACCAGATGGCCTCCCCTTGATTCATCATCACCGTGTAGTCGAACAACCCTTCGACCTCCGTAATGTCGTGCGTGCTGATCAGGATGGACTGAGCCCGATCTTCCAGATAGTCGATCATACCGGAAATGATCGCTTCGCGGGAGATGACATCAATTCCGGCGAACGGTTCGTCGAGGATAATCAGCGGAACGTCCCGAGCCATGCAGAGGATGAGCATCACCCTCGCTTCTTGACCGCGGCTCATCTCGCTCATTCTCATCTCCAGATCGACGTCCATAAAGTCTGCAAGTCGCACAGCTGCTTCCAGATCGAAGCCGGGCAGCAGCGTTCTCCCCCATTCGAAGGCGTTCTTAGCCGTGTGGTTCGGATACCAGCGGCCCCGGTCAGGCAAATAGGCGATCCCGCGATTCGTCTGCCAGCCGGGTTGCTGTCCGATCACTTCTATCGTTCCTTCATCCGGTTTGACCAACCCGGTAATGGTACGAAACAGCGTCGATTTACCGCAGCCGTTCGGACCGAGAATGCCGACAACCCGCCCTGCCGGAATCGTCACGTCGAAATGGTTGAGTGCGTTTTTCTTGCCGTAGCGCTTCGTCACTTGCCTGCAAACGACGATCGGTTGCGTCATTCCTGGCTCCCTCCCTTCTCTGTGCCGTGGTTGTTTCTTATATACTCTTCAATATCGTTCCACGAAAGTCCCAAACTCTCCATCTGGGCCAAAAAAGCATCGATATACTGCTCTGCCAGGCTCTTGCGAAAGTGCTGCACGCTCTCCGCAGATGAGGTCACGTACGTCCCTTGCCCCCGGCGTTTCTCCGTCAAACCATCACGCTCCAGCTCTTGGTAGGCGCGCATGACTGTGTTCGGATTCATCCGCAGTTCCTGGGCCAACTCACGAACAGAAGGCATTTTGTCTCCCAAACCAATCTCTCCTTTTGCGATTGCGCTGCGTACTTGGTCTAATATTTGCTCATATAAAGGTTGACTGAAATCAATCTGAAATCGCAATGAGCCAACCTGTTGGACTTCCATGGGCGTTCCTCCTGTCATGCATCTTCATCAAGAAGACTTAAGTGTATTATATCACTTAATACACTTAATGCAAGCGAACCATCCCTCGAATGTTTTGTCGGGCAGTGAAAAGACCTTGTCCCTGGCTGTCGTGGTGGGAGAGAGAAAAGAGGAATCAACGTGCGAATAGAGCAAAAAAAACAGTTTCACTTGTCATTCAGCTAAGAGCTTGTCCGTATTTGAATCGCCGTATTCGAACACAACAGTGGCTAAATTCAACTGATTTTCAGCATCCTGAGCAACCCACAAGCACTGCAGCCACGCTTGCACGATTCGTAAAAAAAACCTTGAAGGTACAGACACACCTTCAAGGCTTTATTAGAGACTTCATAAAAGCTGTGATGCTTTCAGACAAACGGCGGATCCCACGCTTTTTTTCTCCACCCGAGCGAATCGTTGACGACATTCAGATTGGAGTCGAGCCGGACATCCACCCCAAACGGCAGCTTGTGATCATACCAGAAGCGAACGTCGCTCCAACGCACCTCATAGCCGTCCTGCAGCACCCGGTAGGTGACGTGAATGCGCTGGGCGAAGCTTAAAAATGCCCGTACGCCGTCTGTTCCCATACTTGCCTGGATAATCGTGTTTCGTTCTTGTTTGGAGAAAACATCATCGACGATTACAGCCTTTTTGACGATGCGTCCCGTGTGAAACGAATCTCCGCCCTCCATGACAAAACGCCAGCGAAACCAGTGAAACGACGGCAGGACATGGCAGATTCCTTGCTGCTGCAGCGATCGTTTCACATGCTGCACGCATCGGTAGTGGGCAATACTCCTGACGGCAATATAGATCAAGGTAATCGTGTAAATCGCTGAAAAAAGATCAGCCGGATCGTACCCGCCCCCAAGCCACAAGATTGCTCCACTGAGATGAATCAGCGCGAGAAAAGGGTCAAAGATGGAGAGGATATCGAGGTGAATCCATTTTTTACTGAACGGCCGCAATGACTGGACACCGTAGGAATTGAGCATGTCGAGAAAGACATGGAACACGACAGCGAGCAAAGTCCATAAATATACATGTATGATTGCAGTAGAAAATCCCGTCAACATCGTTAAAAAGAGCGTAATGATCGCCGGCCAAATAAATAAGGCCGGAATCGAATGCGTAATGCCGCGATGATGCTTGAGGTAATTGGAATACCCTTTCAACCGGACCAAGGTGTCAAAATCGGGAGCATGGGATCCGATAACCGTCCCGATCAAGATGGCTTGTGCCAAGGAATGATGTTGAGCGACGGCTGGGTCGACATATGCCAACCCGGCCAAAGTCACTCCAAACAAAAGATGACTTCCTGTATCCATAGCAGTCCCTCCATCGCAAAATTGTTGACACACATGCTTAGCGAAACGGGAAAAAGTGCAACGGAATCGGCTCTGTAGATGATGTCGGATAATACTCGCGGAGCTCGTTTTGCACGTAGATTTTCCGCTCAATCGCTTCCGGATCGACTTCGGTCACAAACAACCATTGGATGATTTTGTCAAACATGTCGTTCCCCCTCCCTAACGCGATTATTTCTTTCGCCTTAACAGTACGGGAGAAGTATGGTTTACACATAAAGCACGCGTTGAGTCTGTGTAAAGATTAGCGCGGCTTGTCTTATCCGTTTGGCAGCCTACAATCTGACTCCGATTTCCGCTCGGTTTGACTTGGACATTCGTCCGTACTGGACACTAAGAAAATAGATACTTTTCAATAAGAACAAAGAGCCGGTTACAACATGCAAGCTGTAACCGGCTCCTCATCTTCACACCGCATCAGAGCGGTACATTTTCAGATTTCACCACGCTGCGTTTGCTGTGGAACCAGATCCCGACCGGAATCAGCAGCAACGACAGAAAGCCTCCGGCAAGCGAGAGCGTTGCGTAGCTGGAGTGTGCGACGACCATCCCGGAAAGCGCGCCACCCGATGCACCGGCCAAGGCGATCAAGACATCAATGGTCCCCTGTGTTTTTGCCCGTGTCGACGGGTGTGTTGCATCTACAATGAGCGCTGTGCCGCTGATTAAACCAAAGTTCCAGCCAAGCCCCAGGAGGGCAAGAGCCGCAATGAGCACCGGCATGGAGTCCGCAGGGGCCACCGCCGCGAGAACGCCGGCAGCAAGGAGGATGCCGCCGGCAGCAAACGACATCGCGATCCGTCCTACCTTGTCAACAAGGACACCGGTTACAAGCGACGGCAGATACATAGCGCCGATATGAATCCCGATAACCAATCCCACTTCGCTTAAACCATGTCCGTGGTGCTTCATATGCACTGGCGTCATGGTCATGATGGCGACCATCACGATCTGCGTCAGGCTCATTACGGTTGCCCCGACAACAATGCCCCGGTCGTTTCTTCCCTGTATTTGCGGATGGTTGTCTGAGGCGGTGCTCCCCTTGGTATTCTGTGCTTCGGCGATAGCTTTTGCAAGCACCATCGGGTCTGGACGAAGGAAGCACATCAGCACTAGGCCTGCCAGGATGAAGGCGGCCGCCCCGAGAATGAACGGACCTGCCAATGCCGGGATCCCGATCGACGCAGCGAATCGCCCCATGACTTCAACCAGGTTGGGACCGGCAACAGCACCGAAAGTCGTGGACACCATGGCTATGCTGACGGCTGTAGCCCGCTGTGTAGGCTTCGCCAGGTCTGTCCCGGCATAACGGGCTTGCAAGTTCGTCGCAGTCCCGGCCCCGTAAATGAGCAGGGACACAAAAAGCAGCAGAATATTGTGGCCGACTGCTGCCACGATAACCCCAATCGCTCCTACACCACCTACCAGAAATCCTCCCGCAAGTCCGTATCGTCGACCGAACCGTTGGGAATACCGCCCTACAAGCAGCGCCGCCAAAGCAGAACCGAGCGTCAACAGCGCAGACGGAATTCCGGCAAAGCTGTCCGCCCCGAGCATGTCTTGGGCGAGCAGCGCCCCAACCGTAACGCCTGCCGCAAGCCCGGCACCACCGAATATTTGCGAAATGACCACGATGAGCAACGTCCGTTTGTAGATCCGCTCCTGCATTGCCGGCGAGTTCAGGAAGCGTTGCATGCTAGATGCTTGCCTTTCGATATGATGGATGTTTTCGGGTTCATGTGTCATCACGTAGAACCACCTTTCTATGTACATGGTAGGGAGCGGCTGGCAACCGCACTCCAAGGTCATGCGATCGTTCCTGTCTGAAGTAAAAAAGGGGCATCCTCGCTCGGATTTCCCCGGTTATTTCATCAGTTTCTGCATGGTTGTCAAAAGCTCGCCGATGACTTCTGTGTCACCTTCCTGAATCCGTTCAACCACACAGCTTTTCATATGGCTTTCCAAAAGCAGCTTGCCGACGCCGTTTAGTGCAGACTGAATCGATGCGATCTGATTTAATACGTCATCGCAATACGTATCTTTTTCAATAAGTCCTTTGACACCGCGAATCTGTCCTTCAATCCGATTGAGCCTGCTCACGAGATTTTGCTTTGTCTTGTCGCTGTGGTGGCTTTTTCGTTCGCCCGTATGATGGTTATGAGCTGACATAATAAAACCTCCTTCTGTCTCGTATTATACTCTACTCCCCTATCTGCCGCCAATGAGAAAACCAGTCAACTGAACGATTGTTCGCTAACAACTTACTTTAGCTTGCAGCTGTTCCGTCCACAACGTTGACACGGTCCCATCCGTAAGTCGAGTTCTCGTAATCGTCTGCCAAAAACACAGAATTCAGTTACGCTGTGAGTATTTTGAATTTTCCTTCCATTGTGTAAGATAAAGAAAACAATATTTTTAGGGGATTACGAATTGGAGATAACCTACAGCCATTCCAAGCTAATCAGCAAACATGCTCTACAGGATTTATTCCTGTCGGTTGGATGGGAATCCGGTAAATTCCCTGACGACCTGGAGCACGCCATGGAGAACTCGCATTCAGTCGTTACCGCATGGGACGGCGAAAAACTGGTTGGATTGATCAATGCTCTGTCAGATGGAGTAATGACTGCGTATTTCCATTACATGCTGGTGCGTCCCGACTATCAGGGTCATGGCATCGGAAAGCAACTGATGTTCGCCATGCTGGAGATGTATCGCGACTACAAGACGAAGGTTCTCATCTCCTATCCAGGAGTAGAGCTTTTCTACGAATCGTTTGGATTCAGACGGGAAACGGGGACTATCCCGCTGTTCATTTCTGATCTGGTGTAAGCCCAGCCCACGGGTAGAGGCAGTGTCAAATCGTCAGTATTTCCGCTTGGCCTCCCAGCATTTTTCCAGCTTCTAATTTTTTTCAAAGACAGTTGTATTACACTTGAGTAGAGTCTTTTATACTCCCCCTTTAGTACCCCAACATTTTATTGGGGTATTTTTTTATACTTTAAGAAAGTTTACGTTCGCTATAGCGATAACGGGTGAGAGGATAAGAAAAACTACGGCTTACCTATTGGACCGGGCGATAAGCCTAGTTTTTCTAATTTCGCCATGAAACTTGGCGAATCACCCCGTTTTCGCATACGTACGGTGCCCGTTCGTGAACGCAGTAAAGCAAATACGTTGAAACCAATTTCGTTTTTCGCTGTTGGGCATGGGGCAAGGCGAGATTTTTTTGCAACGCAAAAGGCCGCCCTCCAGCCTTTTTGCAAAGCAAGGGCAGCCTTCAGCCTTACGGACAACAAGCTTATTATTCTCCAGACATCGTGCTTTCTTTCAGGATGACGTCATGTGCGCCGCCTTCAACGAGACTGGTGGCCGATACGAGCGTGATACGGGCTTTTTTCTGCAGTTCGGCAATCGAGGTTGACCCGCAGTTGCACATCGTCGACTTGATTTTGCTAATCGTTTTGTCGAGGTTTTCCCGCAGGCTTCCCGCGTAAGGCACGTAGGAGTCTACGCCTTCCTCGAAGACGAGTCCTTGCTTGCCGCCGGTATCGTAGCGCTGCCAGTTGCGGGCGCGGTTGGAGCCTTCTCCCCAGAACTCTTTTACGAAGTTGTTGCCGACCTTCAGTTTTTTCGTCGGGCTTTCATCAAAACGGGCGAAGTACCGTCCCATCATGACGAAATCAGCCCCCATCGCCAGAGCGAGTGTGATGTGGTAATCGTGTACGATCCCGCCGTCCGAACAAATCGGCACGTAAATGCCTGTTTCATCGAAATACTTGTCCCTTGCCGCAGCTACCTCGATGAGAGCCGATGCCTGCCCGCGGCCAATCCCCTTCTGCTCACGAGTAATACAAATCGATCCGCCGCCGATGCCTACTTTGACAAAATCAGCGCCTGACTCGACCAGGTAGAGGAACCCTTCGCGATCGACAACGTTCCCTGCGCCGATTTTTACATGAAAGTTGGATTTCACGTATTGAACGGTTTCCCGCTGCCACTCACTGTATCCGTCCGAGGAATCGATCACCAAAATATCGACGCCGGCATCGACGAGAGCGGGCACACGTTCCATGTAGTCTTTCGTATTGATCCCGGCACCGACGATATAGCTCTTGTTCGCATCGAGCAGGCCGAGCGGATTTTCTTTATGGGCATCGTAGTCTTTGCGGAAGACGAGGTAGTCAAGCTTTTGCTCGGCATCGACCACCGGCAGACAATTCAGCTTGTGCTCCCAAATCAAGTCGTTGGCTTCCGATAAGGTGATGCCTGATTTGCCGTAAATCAACGAAGAGAACGGGGTCATAAACTCGCTGATCGGTTTGTCCAGGGGATCACGGCTTGTCCGGTAATCTCTGCTGGTGACGATGCCGAGCAATTTTCCTTTTGGCGAACCGTCATCAGTGATCGCTACGGTGGAATGGCCGGTTTTTTCTTTCAATTCCAGTACATCCCGGAGCGTATGATTGGCCGTCAGGTTGGAGCGACTGACGACAAAACCGGCTTTGTAGCTTTTCGCCTTGCGTACCATTTCTGCCTGATCTTCCACAGATTGGGAGCCGTATATGAACGAAATACCGCCACATCGAGCCAACGCAACCGCCATATTATGGTCGGACACGGATTGCATGACTGCTGATGAGAACGGTATATTGAGTGAAATCGCTGGCTGTTCGCCCTTCTTGAATTTCGTAATCGGTGTTTTCAGATTGACATTGCCCGGATTGCATTCCTTCGTCGTCAAATTAGGAATCAACAAAAACTCGCTGAACGTCCGAGATGGTTCTGTGTAATAGAAAGCCACTTTCTCTCTCCTCCTGTGATCTCAAAAATTTTATCAATGATACCACTGTTTCGACTGAAATGTAAACTCCAAATGATTCAGCTGAGACCATTCTATGGTATTCCATTTATCATACCACGCAGGGAAAGCGGCGACTACTTATTTGGCAGGCTGGAACACATGGCACCGGAGCAAGTTTTTTATTGCGAAAAAACCCCTCCGGTCAGCAGAAATGAATCCATGTCAGCATGAATTTTTTTACTGGCTACCATGAGGGGATGAAACTGGTTCACTCTCTTGTGTGGTTATTCGTTTACATCCTCTCCTCTTTACACTCGCTCGATGAGGATGGCGGTTCCCACTCCTGCCCCACCGCTGATTGCGACAATTCCCCGCCTTGCCTCCCGGCGCTCTAGCTCATCCAGCAGCGTCGTCATCAGCATGCCGCCGGTTGCCCCCAGCGCATGACCCATGGCAATCGCGCCGCCATTCGGGTTCAGTCGCTCACTGTCGATCCCTAGATCTCGCTCGTATTTCAGTACGGTCGCGGCAAACGCTTCATTGCATTCGAACAAATCGATCTCTTGTGGTGTCAATCCGGCTTTGGAAAGCACTTTTTCCGTTGCCACCTGCCCACCGGTCAAGAGCAGCGGGTCCGCCGCAGCATTCGCGACCGCTACGATTCGGGCGCGCGGGGTCAATCCCAATTCTGCCGCTTTTTCCCGGCTGCCGATCAAAAGGAGTGATGCTCCATCTGCCAATGACGGCGAATTGCCGCGATGATGCACATAGCGCATGCTCCGCGCCGCTGAAAACCGCGCTTCGATCGCCTCGGTCGCTCTCCCGGCGCCAATCTGGGCAAAGCTTGGCTCGAATTCGGCATAGCGCTCCACCGTGCTGTCGTCCCGAATCAGCTCATCCCGATCGAGCAACAGCTGTTGTTCACCGTTTTCCACGGGAATCAATGACTGGGCAAACCGCCCGCAATCCCGTGCCCATGCTGCCCGTTGATGAGATTCAACCGCGTATTCGTCCAGCTCCTCACGCTCGAACCCTTCCAATGTTGCCATCAGATCGGCCGAAACGCCCATATGCACAAAATCAGTCGCCGCACTTACGATAGGGTCGCTGAACCAGGCGCCTTCATCGGCAAACATCGGTACACGGGACACCGACTCCACTCCCCCTGCCGCTACCAGCTGTTCCATTCCAGAGCCTACTTTCAGCGCAGCATAGCCTATCGCATCAAGCCCCGATGCACAGAACCGGTTCAACGTGACACCGGAGGCCAAATAGCTCCAGCCGGCATACAGCGCGGCAATTCGCGCCAAATCGGCTCCCTGCTCCTTCGTCTGGGTCACACAGCCCATGACGATATCCTCGACCTGAGCGGTATCGAGACGATTGCGCGACTGAATCGCCCGCAATACCGCCGCAGCCAGCTCAATCGGTTTCTGGCTGGACAGGGACCCGCTTTTTTTGGCTGCACCCCTGGGTGTACGCACTGCATCCAAAATATATGCCTCCATGAAGTTCACTCCATTCTTCTTCGTCCCAGCGCTAGACGGGTTCTTTGCTCAACATCTCGCGCAGTGACTGCTTTACTATTTTTCCGACCGGGTTTCGCGGCAAAGCCTCCAGTACAAGCAGACGCTCCGGCAATTTATAGGAAGCGATGTTTTTCTGTTTCAAATATTCGATCAATTCACCCAACGTGATCTCTGCTGCAGGGCGAGGCACGACGCAAACGCAGCTGCGTTCCCCCAAGATCGGATCGGGGTAACCAACCACCGCTACTTCCGCAACCTTGGCATGCCCTTGCACCAGGCTTTCAATTTCCTCCGGGGAAATGTTCATTCCGCCGCGGATAATAATGTCTTTCGCCCGCCCAACGACTCGGTAATAACAGAGATTGTCGCCTTCCCCGGCAATCTCGAACACATCGCCCGTACAGAAGTAGCCTTCCTCGTCAAAAACCTTTCTCGTCAGGTCTTCCTGTTTCCAATACCCGCTGAAAATCCCGGCTCCCCGCAGTCGCAGCTCGCCGGGTCGCCCCGCCTCGGTAATGATTTCACCTGTCTGCACATCAACCAGCCTGGACTGCATCCGCTGGGCAACCCTTGCAGACCACTCGTACCCTCCCACGCCAAAGCGCGGCAAATACTTGGCGCGCAACTCCGGGTCGTCGATCTCCTTGGCCCCTCCGATAAACGACGCCCCTTCATTCGATCCGAAGATGTTGATAATCTCAACCCCGAACGATTCCTTCCAGGTCTTGACCATCCACGGCGAAAGCGGCGCAGACCCGGAACCGATCACACGAATTGAGCTGATGTCCGAGTTGGCCAAAATGTTGTCATTTTGCAGCAGCATATTGAGCAGGGCGGGCGGCGCTACGGTGTACGTTACCTTTTCCTCAGCAATCTGCCTGAGAAAGACGGGCAAATCAAACGGATGGTGCTGAATCAACGTGCAGCCCGTCAGCACCCACGGAACGAGCATCCCGCCAATTCCCGCCATATTGACCATCGGGAACGGATTTAACAAAATGTCGCTTTGCGTAAGCTCGGCTACATCCACCGTCGCATAAGCGGAAATAAACCATTCATTATGGCTTCGCGGCACTCCCTTGGGACGTCCTTCGGTCCCTGAAGTCCAGCAGATGGTCAAAATGTCATTCGCAGTAATGACAGCGTTTTCAAGATAGCTGGTTAAAAGCGTTTCATCAAAGGGCTCCGCCATTCGCTCCTGCAACGGTACGACACCTGCGGGAACGTTTTCCCCCCAGGCCAAAATCGTTTCCAGCACGGGATGTGTCGCTTTGAACTGGGCCAGGATCTCTGCATTGCGACGTTCGCCGATCCGGGTCGTTGTCAGCATTGCTTTTGCTCCGAGGAAGCCAAGCAATTGCTCGTACTCGTATTGGCGATATTGAACGGGGAAAGGGCTGGCGATTGCTCCGATTCGTCCAATCGCCAGATAGGCAGCAACCAATTCAATCGTGTTAGGAAGCTGAATTGCGACGATGTCGTCTTTGCCGATTTCGTGGGCGATCAACTGCACGGCCAAGCGATTTACCTCATCGTCGAGCTGGGCAAACGTTACCCGGCGCGGCTCGCCATCACAGATGGCAAGCCGGTTGGCAGGGTCCATTACCGCGATGGCATGGGGAGTGCTGCCTGCATGGCGACGAAACAGTTCATCGACCGTGACGGTTCCCCACCAACCTTTTTCCGTGTACTCTTTGATCCGTTCCTCCGAACAAATTATCAAACCAGGCAACCCCTTTCCATTCTACCGTTTTCTTATTTTTCAAACATTTTCAGCGAAACACCTGTTGCCTAGCGCATCCGATCCCCATGTACCCATGTCGCATGGAAGCCCATCGGAATCCGTTGCGGAATTCGCACTCTGGCTATCGGGCCATCCGTGAAGTTTTGCGCATCGATGATCAACAATTCCGATTTGTCTTCCCTCTCATCATGAACATAGGTGACCAAATATCCGTCGTCCTCCGTCTTGGAGTGAAGCCTCGGGGCAAACGCCGCCTCTGACCCGTAACGGCCCGGACCAAACATTTGCTTGTCGTAACGACCGGATTGTGTATCGAATTTGACCAGTCCATCGAACCTCAGCGTATCAGTGCTGGCAATGTGCACATTGTACGTGTAGCGCGACGGCCGTCCCATGTATCCCAGGTTGATGGTGGGGAATTCCGTATTCATGTCATCCAACTGTCCCTCTTTTACTGAGCCAGTCTTCATGTTGAAGCGATAGCAGTGAAGCTGTGCATTGAGTTTGAGAAAAGCGAGCATCCGTTCAATCGGTCCACCGCCCCCTGCGCTTGGCGGGCACGGTTCCGCTACCCGGCAGGCAATCATGACGATTTCATCGCCTTCTTCCCAGGCGTTGCACACGTGATAAATATAGCACGGCTCGGCTTCAAACCAGCGGATGCTCTCGCTTGCCCCAAAGCGCGGAATAATCCCGAAACGGCTGGGCAGGTCGCGGTAAAAGTTAACCTTGTATCTGCCTTTTTGTATGGCGACCGGATCATTGAAGAGCGGCAGGTCCATCAGAATGGAATAGTTTTGCGTAATCGCCATGTCATGCGGCAGACGCGGCCCGGGAAGCTCAATTGGAACACAGTGGGCGAGCTTGCCATCAGCCGAGGCAACTCCGTAAATCATGTACGGATGAACGATTCCGTAATCGAAAAAAAGGAACTCACCAGTGTTTTCATCCACTTTGGAATGCGCTGAAATCTTGTTTTTCAGCATGCCGGCGAAATCTTCGGGGCCGACTGTCTCCAGTGTTCGCGGGTTGACCCGATACGGCTTCCCCGACATGTACCACATCGCCAGCAAATTGTTGTTGTGAAACACAACATCGGTATTGGCGGTGTCTTTCAGCGGTTCATCACCCGGGTTGCGGCTCATGTCCTCCATCCGGCCAACCCAGATCGGGCCACCGTGGGCGGCTTCCCGCTGAAACGCATTCGTTTGAATATAGCGATTCCGATAGCTGACCTTGCCGTTCTCGATATGCACCGCATGCAGCATCGCATCCCCGTCAAACCAGTGGTACCGGCCTGTCGGCGCGTACTTCGGATTGGGGCCGTTGCGTACATAGGAGCCCCAGAGATCTTTGGGAACCTCTCCTTCGATCACTTCCAGCACATCGACAGCAATCTCTTTTTCGACCGGCGCAAAAAGCTTGGCGCTCAAATACGGATTGAACTCTGTTTCTAACATGTGCACAACCTCTCCTTCATCTTTTATCACCGGGAGCCCATGGGTTGGAACGGCACAGCTGCGCATAAGCGTCCTGATATTCCCGATAAAGCTCATCAATGATCTGGGCTGCCGGTTGAATCTTGTCAATCGTCCCGACGCCGTGACCAGCCGAAAAAATCTCCTTCCATGCCTTGGTCTTGCCCTGAGGATCATCAAAATTGACCGTGTCCTTCGGCTTCAAGGCAGCGGGATCAAGGCCGGACCGCACGATGCTCGGTTTCAGCATATTGGCGTTTACGCCCGTGAACGCATTCGTACAGATAATATCTTCCGCCGTACAATTCACCAGCATCTGCTTGTACTCGTCATTAGCCATGCTTTCCGTCGCGGAAATAAACTTGGTGCCCATGTAGACCAGATCAGCCCCCAACGTCTGAGCCGCCAGCACGGAACGCCCGGTGGAAATTCCCCCTGCCAGCACCACGAAGCCGTCCCAGAATTTGCGGACTTCATCCACAAAAGCGAATCCGGTTAACGTCCC
>CAMIVR010000038.1 GCA_946402065.1 uncultured Brevibacillus sp.
GGTGAAAGTATAAGAAAAACTACGGCTTTCGCTATTGGACTGGCGATAAGCCTAGTTTTTCTAATAAAATAAGGATGGGAGATCTATCGTTTGAGGAAAGGGGCATGTATGCGCGATCGCCTGTTGTTGTTTCTGATCATTCTTTTGGCAACCGCCTTTTTTGGTGAAATGAAAGTGAACCCGTTCGGCGGTTCGTTTCGATTTTCACTCGGGATTGCCGCTTTCTTTTTTTGCTTGCTCTGGTTTCAATCGCTCCCCGTACTGCTAACCGGGCTTTTGACCGGTACGTTTATATGCGGCTTTCGCGTCGGGCTGGATGTCTTGTTCAGCCATTCGGCCCCGCTGGAAAGCCTGCAGGCGCATCTGCCATCGGCCTTTTACTATTTCAGTTTTTCGCTGCTGCTGCATTTTAGCAGGGCGAGGCGGTATCTGGAGTTTCCGCTCGTCTTGGGGTTAATCGGCGCGTCTGTCGACTTTGCTTCCAATATGGTAGAGCTTGTTGTCCGACGATTTTTCGGCGATTTTCCGGACATTACTTGGCAGAGCATCGTAATGCTGCTGTTTTTTGGGATATTGCGCAGTTTTTTTGCCGTGGGACTATATAATAACTTTATGATTCGACAGGTGCGGGCCGTGGGAGAAGTACGGCAGCAGGAGCTGGAAAAGCTGCGCATGATCAACACAGAGCTGTATGGCGAGGCGTTTTATTTGCGCAAATCGATGACACATCTCGAGGAGATCACGCGGGAAAGCTATCAGTTGTATACCCGGTTGCTCCTGTCTGAAAATAGCGAATCTTCCAAGGCGCTGCGCATTGCCGAGCATGTGCATGAGGTGAAAAAGGATTCCCAGCGCTTGCTAGCCGGACTGTCCAAGATTATTCATCAGGAGGAGCTGGACTCGCGCCTTGCCATCGGCGATTTGTGCCAGCATGTGGTGCGGGCCAATCAAAAATATGCGGAAATGATCGGGAAGCAAATCGAGTTCGAGCTGACGTGTGAAGTGAATTTGTACACCAGTCAAATGTACGAACTCCTGTCGGTGCTCAACAACCTGGTGGCAAATGCGGTTGAGGCCATCACGCACAGTGGCTGGATCGGGTTGTCCGTAGAACTCAAGCAGCAAAACATCGTGTTCCACGTAGTTGACAACGGACCGGGGATTCCCCGGGACGAACGGGAGTGGGTATTCGAACCGGGATACACCACCAAATACGATCAGCACGGCAATGCATCGACGGGAATAGGGCTCACGCATGCAAGAGGAATTGTCCACAGCCTGCAAGGCAGCGTGAGTGTCCGGAATGATCAGTTGACGCATTTTGAAGTGGCGATCCCCACGGATCAGCTGTTGCGGAAGGAGGGGGTACTATGATTCGTTTCTTCCTGATTGAAGATGATGCAGTGGTAAGAAAAATGCTGGAGAGGATCATCAATGAAAGCGGTCTGGGGGAAATTGTCGGGGAAGCCGCCGATGGCATCGGCGTGACAATTGACCAGCTGTACGGCGTTGACGTGGTGATCATTGATCTCTTGATGCCGGGAATGGATGGCGTGCAGACGATCAAGAAGCTGAAGGCGGAGGGATTCACCGGTCGATTCATAATGGTCTCCCAGGTGGAAAACAAGGAGATGGTCGGAGAGGCGTATGCACAAGGAATCGATACGTTTATCCAAAAACCGATCAACCGCCTGGAGGTACTCTCTGTCTTAAAGCGGGTGGCCGACCATCTGTCGCTGGAAGTATCGCTGCATTCCATTCGCAAATCGCTGCAGATATTGGACGGGAAAGGAAAGGAGCAGGCGAGCTTCGGGCTGGCCAGAGGAGCGGCTTACAGTACGGTTGCTTACGCGCAGGACAGCCTGGAGCAGAAGGCGCGCCAACTGATGCTGCAGCTCGGCATCGCAGGCGAGTCCGGTGCGCCCGATCTGCTGCTCGCCGTCAAATGGCTTACCCAGGAGGAGCGCAGCGGGCAACTGCGCGACCTCCAGTTGAGGGAGCTGTACACGCAGATTTTGCATAAATTCAACGGCAGTCTCGACGAGCAGTCCATCGGCAAAGAAGTCCGCGCGATGGAGCAGCGTATCCGCCGGATGGTGCTGCAGGCCTTTACCCACTTGGCGTCGCTAGGGTTGACTGACTACGCCAATCCCACCTTTGAGCACTTTGCGCCGCGATTGTTCGATTTTCACGAGGTGCGCCTGCGCATGCAGGAGCTGGAGGCCGGCGAGAAAATGACCAAGTGCCGCATCAGTGTGCGGAAGTTTTTGACGGTGTTTTTACAGGAGGCGAAAGCATAGTCGCGGGCAAGCTGGCATCGAGCTGATCGACGCCAGCTTTTTTTGCGTCTCGCAGCTTCTTGCGTTATTTCAGGGAAGCCTCGATCAGTGGAACTGATGGGCATTGAGGACAGGGCATTCTTCGGGCATTATTGGCAGCCCGATTTGAAAATATGATTATGTTTTCCGGTTCGCATCAGTCTCTTTCTATGTCAAACGGGCTTGAATTATATCGTTTGCACTTCTCCCCTAAACTGTGTCGGTGTCAGACCTGTTACCTTTTTGAAGTTTTTACTGAAATAATGAATACTGCTATAGCCTAAATGTTGCGCAATGTCCTCCATTCTCATATCAGTCAGTAATAAATGCTTGGCTGCTTTTATCCGCTCACTGATCAGAAACTCCTTTGGTTTTATCCCCATTACGCTTTTAAACACTTCAGCGAAATAGTTTGGATGGTAACCGCATAAATTCGCAAGTACCTGGACCGACCAATTCCTTTCCGGTTCGTTTCGAATCGCCTGTAAAGCCGGTGCGATTCTGCTTTGTAACACATTGTGGAACATCGGCAGCTGGCTGCGAATGATCTTTGTCAGAATTTCATGCAACAAGACTCTCATGGCCGTGAGATACAATGGTTGCTCATTCCAGTATTCCTCGACAAGCCGCTGAAGCAGCGACTCCAGCCCATAGACAGTAAAGCACGTGGGAAGACGAATCATTCCGTAATCGAATACGTCCAGCTCATGCTGTGCATAGGCGTCTGACAGTGACTCTGTATTGCATTCTTGCATGCCGGGAATGGGATGGATCGGCTCCAGTGATTCTCTGATCCATTCGAAGTGCACACTGTACAAAACAGACTCAGCCCTGGCCGTAATTTGATGTACTTGACCCGGTCCGAAATACACACATTCTTCCGGATGAACCAAGTATGTTTCCTTTCCCAACCTTAGTTCTATTTCACCTGAGATTATATAAATAAGTTGAAAATCGGGATTGGTGCGAGGGCCCCAACGAGCCTCGGGTTTCGCGTTAAAGCGGTGTGCAAGATGCACCATTGGCCGCAAATCCGTTTCGCTTCCGATTTTCATGGCTCCCCTTCCTTTCGAATCTTAAAAAAGTACAAATATTTCGTTATATTAATGCAAATACAGCGATTGTGGTCTTCTAGTAAGATTATATTACACCTGATGGAGGAGATAATAGGTTCAAATGTTTAGGTTAAAGGTAATTTAAACACTTTATACATGGGAAGGAGTCGTAAAAAATCATGAGTTTACCCGCACAACCTTTAGAGGGTATTCGCGTCCTTGACCTGTCCAACTTATTTGCAGGTCCCAAGATAGGGATGTTCTTGTCTGATTTCGGGGCTGAGGTCATCAAGGCGGAGCATCCCAAGCACCTAGACGAGCTAAGGAACTGGGGTATGGCCAAGGATGGGATCGGGTTATACTTCAAGGTGGTCAATCGCAATAAGAAGTTGATTACATTAAATCTAAGCACACCCAAGGGGCAGGATATTGTCCGGCAACTTACTCCCATATGCGATGTGATCCTGTGCAACTACCGGCCTGGGACCATGGAACGGTGGGGCCTGGGCTATGAAGTGCTCAGTGAAATCAATCCGGGACTTGTCATGGCAGCAGTGAGCGGGTATGGGCAGACCGGCCCCGCTGCGCATAAGCCTGGTTTCGGTACGATCGCCGAAGCCTATGCAGGATTTGCCTATGTAAACGGACACGAGGACCGGGAGCCACTGCTCCCGCCGTTTGGCCTTGGCGATGCCTCCACGGCCATCTTTGGAGCCTTTGGTGTCATGCTCGCCCTTTATCACCGCGATGCCCGCAGAGGCAAGGGCCAGTTCATTGATCTGTCATTATACGACGGGATGCTGACTATGATGGGGCCGCTGGTCATTAATTACGACCAACTCGGAAATGTACAGGAGCGTACGGGGAACAAACAATCGTTGGTAGCACCGCGCAGCACCTACCGAACGGCGGATGATCGTTGGATTGCTATTTCCGGTGCTACCCAGGCTACGTTTAAGCGTACGGCGAGGGCCCTCGGCATCCCGGAGATTGCTGAAGATCCCCGGTTCACTTCCAGCCACCTCCGAATCGAGAATGTGGAGGCTTTGGATGAGACATTGCAGGCCGCTATTGCAAAGCTGACTCGCGCAGACGTCTTAACCCGGCTGGAGGAAGCAGGCGCAGCAGCCGGACCGGTGAACAGTATCAAAGAAATAATGGAAGAAACGCAAATCGAGGTCCGTGGCAGCATAACGACAGTTGAGGATGAGGAACTCGGCAAGGTGCGGATGCAAACTCCGGTGCCGCGGCTCGGAGGGACACCCGGGACCATCCGGCATACGGGTTCGAAGCCAGGTACTCATAACGGCGAGATTTATCGGAATTTTCTGGATTTTACGGACGAACAGTTGGAAGAACTGCGACAAGAAGGTGTAATTTGAACTTTTATAGGAAGGAAGATTAAAAATGTTCAGTCCTCATCCGGAATGTCTACTGGTAGAGGTGTTTCCCCGGGACGGGTTGCAGACTTTTGTACACGAGAAAGGTTGGCATGTCCCGACTACCGATGAAAAGGTGCAGATTATTGAGGCACTGGTGGACGCAGGTGTCTCAGAGATTGAAGTTACCGGATTTGTTCATCCAAAGGTGATTCCCCCCTTAGCCGATGCCGCCGAACTGGTGGCTCGGTTGGGGCGGCGGGAAGGGGTCATGTTTAAGGCTCTTGTGCCCAATCTGAAGGGGGCGCAACGAGCAATTGAGGCAAAGGTTCAGAAAATCACCTGCATGTTGGTTGTGAGCCAAACCTATCAACGGCTGAACGCCAATATGAGTGTGGAGGAAAATGCATGTCAGATAGAAACCATCATTGCCCATAGCCAGGAGCAAGGCGTAGATGTTGAAGTCGCCATGGGGACATGTACGTACTGCCCCTATGAAGGAGAAATCGCTGAGGATCGAGTGCTGGGACTAATCGAACGGTGGGTACGGGCCGGGGTGGACGAGGTAACAATTTCGGACAGCATAGGAATGGCTGACCCGCTATTTATCGCTAGACGTATAAGGCGGATTCTGACAGAGTGGCCGCATCTGAAGCTGGGACTGCACGTTCATGACATGAGCGGGATGGCGCTTGCCAACATCTTTGCAGCTTGGGAGGCAGGGGTACGTAAGTTTGATACGTCGGTTTGCGGACTGGGTGGCGGTATCGCAATGCCCATTCCGGTTGTAGAGATGGGAAATGTCTCAACTGAGGATGTGACTTACATGTTCAATAGTATGGGGATTGAAACAGGGATCGACATGAACAGACTTCTCGAGGCGGCCAAGTTGACCGAACGAATTATCGGTCAATCGGGACGTTCACGAATTGTCCGAAATGGTACACTGGAGCAACTGTTAGCCAAGGGCCAAGCCCAGTTGGCCAAGGGACTGGGGAGACCCGGAGACTCTACAGTAGGTGCTTCGGGATGGAAAAAGAACTAAAAGGACATTGAAGCGCAACTGCTGGGTCGATCTCTTCTAGGACAGGTAATGAAGGCAGGAAAGGGCACGAATCTTTATTCAAAGGATTGGCTACCATCCAGAGCGTCCCTTTTACTTTCGGAATAGTTAGACAAAATGGGCACCGGAAAAAAGTAAAGGACAGCATACAACTAATAGAGGCAGTAAAAAATCCTTTCATTGAGACCCTCCAACGAATGAACCCCAAAATTGTATTCTGTTCTTTAAGCGCTTGAGGGAGTGGAGAGGGCATAGCTGGAATGGCGATGCAAACTCTAAGTTATTGAGGGGGAAAATAAAAGTGAATCGTTCGTTGGATGATAAAATAGGCGGAAATATAACGGAACAAAAAGAATCGAATCAATCGTGGATCGTGTTCATCTGTTGTTTTTTAGCGATTCTATTTGATGGAATGGATACCGGAATCCTTTCATTATCTCTTTCTGAATTAATGAAAGAATTCCACATTAACAAAGTTCAAGCCGGGGTGATAGGCACATGGTCTTTAATAGGCATGGGCATCGGTGGAATTTTTGGAGGGTGGTTCGCTGACAGACTGGGAAGAGTACGAGTATCAGTGTGGATGCTCATATTGTTATCTATCGGTACGGCATTACTAGGCTTCGTGCAAACGTATGAACAATTTCTTGTGATCCGCTCGATCTCTGCAATAGGAATAGGAGCAGTATACTCAGTAAATGTGCTGCTCATGGTTGAATACGTATCAACAAAAAATCGAACGACAGTCCTAGGCTCACTTCAGGCTGCAACGTCTTTGGGTGGGATTTGTATGTCCCTGCTGGCAGGTTCAATCTTGCCAAGTTTTGGTTGGAGGCCGCTATATTTTATAGGTATTATCCCTGTAATTCTTGCCTTTTATATGAAATATAAGATTAAAGAACCGAAAGCATGGGTCGAACGAGTACAAAAACCGCAAGCAGTCAAGAAAAATGAAATGGTGACGATCTTCAAAGATCCAAAAACAAGAAATGTTTTTCTGTTATGGGCACTGGCCAGCATTTTGCTGCAATTTGGTTTTTACGGTTTAGGTACCTGGCTGCCGAGTTATCTCGTAAGTGAATTAGGTGTTGACTTTAAGAAGATGACAGGCTACATCGTTGGAAATTTTGCGGCAGCGATCATCGGGAAAGTCATTATCGGGTTGTTAGCGGATCGTTTTGGCCGTCGTATCATGTTTCTCATTGGAGGATTGCTTACTGCGATTGCTCTGCCGCTTATCTTTACGTACAGTACTCTAGCAAACATTGTCATTCTGATTACCATCTTAGGCTTCTTGTATAACAGCCCTTTTGCGATTCTACAAACGTATTTGAACGAGAGTTTTCCGACGCGCATTCGTGGCACAGCTGTAGGGGCATCCTATAACATCGGTCGTATCGGTGGAGCGATTGCTCCAGTAATGATCGGTATTATTGCAGAAAGTAAATCCATTGGATTCGGGCTGGCTGCACTAGGCATAACGTATGCGCTAGGCGTGCTGATTCCTTCGGTGTTTATCCGCGAAAAAATGTATGATCCATTAGCGAATGAAACCAATCGTTCTTCCGGGCAAACAGAAGAATATCCGTCTGATCATCTAACCCCGACAAGTAAAAGCTAATGGATCCCAGCGTTGTCATCGGGAAAAACTAATACTTGAAACATGCTTAACCTAACTCAGGGTGAACTGGAAACGTATTTGCCTGAATTGGTGATTTAACGAAAAAATATTGGAGCGAGGATCGTGCTGTGAAATACAGCACAAGCTCAAAAACGAAAGCGACCGTCACCGCAGGCGTGATCAAAGCAGGGAGAACAGAAGGCACCGCGACGTTACGAAATAACCACGAAAAAAGCTCAGATCTCGGCAGAGAGGTTTGAGCTTTTTTCATGCTTTCTCAGATTGCCAGTGTCACGCACGCCCGATCATTTATGCAGCTTTAGTAGAGAACAAGAGTGCATCCAGCATTTATTTTGCCAGAAACTCAAAGCAAACTACGCAGGCTTTTACAACTCTATTACATCAACATGCTATGCTAGTGACGAGGTGAACGGAATGGCAACGATCTTGATTGTCGAGGATGAAATTCCAATCAATGAATTAATCAAAAGAAACCTGCAATCGGTGGGACATACATGTATTTCCGTGTTTGATGGAAAGGCAGCCACGCAAGAGCTGGCCCAGCGTGAAGTCGATCTCGTTTTGCTCGACATCATGCTTCCGGAGCTTGACGGATATGAGGTATTTCAGCAAATTCGCGGGACGCCGACGATTTTCCTGACGGCGCGGAGCAGTTTATCGGATAAGGTGAAGGGCTTGACCCTCGGCGCTGATGACTATCTGGTCAAACCGTTTGAGATGCTGGAGCTGTTGGCGCGAGTGGATGCAGTGCTGAGACGTACCCGGAAGGCAAGCAAGGAGTACGAACTGGATGGGGTGAAAATCGACTTCGAGAGCAGGCGAGTATTTCTGCATGAACAGCCAGTCGAATGCACGCCAAAGGAATTCGATTTACTGGAGGTGCTGGTGAACAATCGCAATATTGCGCTTTCCCGGGACAAGCTGCTGGAGCTGGCGTGGGGCTTCGACTATGCCGGAGATACAAGGACCGTGGATGTTCACATCCAGAAGCTGAGGAAGAAGCTGCAGATGGAATCGAGAATTAAAACCGTCTACAAAATGGGGTATCGTCTCGAAGTATAGCCAACCATTCGCGGAATCGGCAGATCGAATCACTTTTTACAACTTCATAATCACTTGATGATGGTTTGATAACCTGGCCCTTTTATAATCCTGATTGTGATCACAACCAAAATGATAAAGGAGAGGTTTACATGAAAGCAAACAGATTTGGCGAAAAAGGCTTTAAACAAACTGTAGTAGTGGCGGCAATCGCCATTGGAGCGAGTGCATTGCTGTTCCAGGGATTCATTCAGGCGGCCACGGCGGAGGAATTCAAAAAAATCAATACGATCCCGACCAGCTATGCGAATGTTGCTGCCAGTACATCCAAAGCAACTCAAAGCAATTTGCCGACAGGCTACAAAAAAGCGAATTATAAAATAGGAGCAATTGACCTTGAGTACTACCGCAACCAAACGCCGACCAGCAAGGACATCACCAAAGAAGCGGCCGCAGAAATTGGCGCGCGTGCGCTTTGGGAAGTATTCGGCCTGAACCTGGAGGGGCAAGTGATTGAAATGGGCTACCAGCAGCCGACGGAGAGCCTTCCCCGTTCAAGCTGGTACGCTGATGTGCTGATTAACGGCAAACGCAGTTATTGTTTCTCTGTAGACTCGGTAACAGGAGAATTGTTTGATGTCGTCCACGGCAGAACGCTGGATAAACAAGTATCCGTAGCCTTTGATCCGGTTCTTGATAAAAACCCGCAGGAATACGTTGCGCTGGCAAAAAAACTGGCGGAGAAATACAACGTTGTTCACAGCCAGGTCAAGTCGGTTACATACAACGGCCAAGGCTACAGCGACAATGATCCGACGATTTCGCTCGATATCGCTGGCGAAAACGGGGAAATTGCCTTGATGACGTTCTCCCGTTATGACAAGGCGTTGCTCGGAATCGGGTATAATGGGTCATACAAGCCCTCACTGGAATTCAACGAAAAGTTGCAGAAGAAGCTGGAGGAAAAAGTCAAAGAGCTTGAAAAGTCAGCTCCCCCTGCCTCTGGAAACGAAACACCGTTCCTGACGCCAGTGGAATTGGATTAATCGTCACCAGCATTTTCAGTTTTCAAGCCGCCGCAAAGTTGGCGGCTTTTCACGATGAATCGCCCTTCGCGATCATAGGTTACCCGGTTTACTTCCATGTGCCGTACCCATTTTACAACGAGAGGTGAATCCTGTTGAACACAATGGCAAGCGTTGAGAATAGAGCAGCATTCATAAAGCGGGACAGAGGGGAATGGGAGCTTGTGTGGAGCTGTGACGATACAGGCGTTGTGCGGATGAATGCCGTTCACACGCATGAGCTGCAAAGTTGGGCGGATGTGCATCAAACTGTCTGCAAGCCAGGTTTTCGGTCGACGGCAAGCCAATGAAATACCGTACCTTTTTAACCACACTTGTGCTCTTCCTGCTCACCTTCAATCTGGGAGTCCTCATCATTTCGATCACGACTTTCAAAGACACGGTTCAGCGTGCAGAAGAGAGAAGCTTGGGCGAACATTACTTTATCACATCTGCGCTTGTAAAGGATTTTCATGCTGTGGAAAGCCGCGGAATCGAGATTGAGGGCACTTTAGGTTCGCTTTTGCAGCCATACAGCTATCTGTCCGGGGATAAGAAGGTGAAACTGGCGCTTTACAAAGGCAATCAACTCGTCTATTCGAATCGGCAGGGAATCGCTTTGCCTACCCATTTTTTGGCACCGCCGGACAACGGCAATCGGCTCGTATCCATGGAAAAATCAGCTGGCTTGAGCTATGTCATCGTGTCGGGAAAGCTTCCGGCGCCGTATGACCTATATACTATGGTTTATCTCTACGATACGACGGATGCCATCACTGCTTGGGAACAAATGAAAAACGTACTGTTTGCCGCCGGATTTGTTTTATCCATTTTGCTTGCAGCCGGTTTGCTGTTCGTGCTTAATCGCATATTCAAGCCCCTGGCGCAGATTTCGCAAACCTCCCGCAAGCTTGCGGCTGGCGCCTATGATACCAGGCTTCCGGTATCGGGGAACGATGAGCTTTCCGAAATGGCCCAAAGCTTCAATCACATGGCGGAGGAAATTCAGAATCAGATGCGGCAGCTGGCTGCGGCGGCGGAGCAGAAGCAGCAATTCGTCGACAATTTGGCCCATGAGCTGAGAACGCCGCTTACCGCCATTTACGGGTATGCGGAGTATATTCAAAAGGTCGTGCGCACGGAAGAGGACAAGCTGTTTGCGACCGATTACATTATGTCGGAGAGCCGCAGACTGCAGAATATCGCTTATCGCTTGCTGGATCTGGCAACTCTGCGGGGAAACGCGATCGAGCGGAGCGACGTTCGAATGGAGGTTCTGGTTGGCGGAGTCGAGCAATCACTGACGATGAAAGCCGCGGAGCAAAACATCCGGATTACGTATGAGTATCGCTTTGACACGTTGTTTTGCGATGCCGACCTGATACACATCCTGCTCGTCAATTTGCTCGATAACGCGATCAAAGCATGCGGGCCGGATGGAGTCATCAGGCTGGTCGCCGAGCTGGAGGATGAACACAAGGTGATTTCCGTAACAGATAACGGCAAGGGGATGGCTGCCGATCATCTCGCTCACATTACGGAGGCGTTCTATCGGGTAGATCCTTCCCGCAGTCGGGCTGGCGGCGGGGCGGGGCTAGGCTTGACGCTTTGCCGGCAGATTGCCATGAACCATGAGGCAGAGCTGAGCTTTTCATCTGAGCTGGGAGTTGGAACGACAGTGAAGCTAACGTTTCTCGGTCCTTAGGAAAAGTGTAAACATCTTTCAAACGAACTGCCTGCTCAGGGCGGAGCGGGACTGGAATACCGATGAGCTGGCGCGCTTGGAGCGCAATATGCGTGTTGCGAGTTGGGCGATTTTCGGTGCAGCGATCCAGTGGGGCCAGGAGCCGATCAAGCTGACAAAGGAACAATAGGCGGAAGCCATCCTCTCCGTCGTGATGGATGGAATGACACTCCCTGAATAAGAGTGTCGCATGCTTCAAGAAAACTGCCGGTGATGTAATACATTCGTGATGAAATACATTCGTTAGGAAATGAGGGAATCGTTTGGATTTAACTTTTGCAAGCATTGTCGCCAAGCTCCGTGCCGCAGGCTGTGTTTTTGCCGAGGACGAGGCCGATCTGCTCATCGCTGCAGCACAGACACCGGCGGAGCTCGCTGCCATGGTCGAGCGGCGAGCAGCCGGACTGCCGCTCGAACACGTCATCGGCTGGGCGAAGTTCTGCGGCCTGCGGATCGCTGTCGATCCGGGAGTCTTCATCCCACGGCGGCGCACCGAATTTCTTGTCAAGCAGGCCATCGCTGTTGCCGGACCGGGAGCCGTCGTGGTCGACCTGTGCTGCGGCACGGGCGCTGTAGGTCTGGCGGTGGCTGCAGCCCTGGAAGGGATTGAGCTATACGCCGCCGACATCGATCCTGCCGCAGTGCGGTGCGCCCGCCGCAATGTCGTTGCCGCCGGTGGTCGAGTGTACGAAGGAGACCTCTACGAGCCATTGCCAGCGACTTTGCGCGGACGCGTCGATGTTCTGGTTGTCAACGCGCCCTATGTGCCAACTGACGCGATTCAGCGAATGCCGGCGGAAGCCCGTGTATACGAAGCGCGCGTAGCGCTTGACGGCGGAGTGGACGGGCTTGACATCCAGCGGCGGGTGGCTGCCGGGGCGTTAAGCTGGCTGGCGCCGGGTGGCCACCTGTTGATCGAGACGAGCGAGCGGCAAGCGCCACAGACCGAGGCAATGTTTGCCCGCAACGGGCTGATCCCGCAGGTGGCCAGTCTGGATGAACTGGATGCCACCGTCGTCATCGGAGCCAAGCCAGAGCTCCCCACCGGGTCAGGCACAGGCGACTAGCGGCAGCAGCATTCACATGTCGACTTAAGCCCGCTAGTTCATTAGATTCCTGCCGCGACATCGCCCAGCTTGTCCAGCATAATTTCGGTTCCGTGCATCCGCTGTTCCGGTGTGTCGTGGCCGTCGAAGTAAGCGCATTGCTCTGTGAAAATCAGCTGCGTTCCTGATCCCGATGGCTTGAACTCCACTGTCGTCACCGAGACAGAGATCCGCGTATCATTCATGTCCAACGAGTACGTATAGACGATGCGCTGCTCCGGGATAATTTCCTGATAAGTCGCATCGAAGGTAAAGACCGGGCCTCCTGTTGGACCACCCTGGCTGCGCTCATGGCCGCCGACGCGGAAGTCGAATTCATCCGCTTTTGAAAACCAGCGGCTCTTGGCTTCCTGGTCCGACCATGCTGTGAATACGTGGGCGGGAGAAGCGGCATAGGTACGTTCGATCATGAATGTGTCGTGTGTAACAAAGTGTTTGCTCATTTGTTTTGTCCTCCTTTGGTTGGTTCATCGGTTACCTCGGCCAGGAAATCGCCCAGCCTGTCAAAATGGCGCTCCATGTTCATTCGCTTTTCAACAAAATACTTCTCATGGCTCTTTTTGATCATTCCGAACAGCTTGGTAAAATCCTCAATCGTGGCGGGTTCGTCCATTTGCATCAGATTTGACACATGCAGCAATTCCTTTAACAGCTTCTGTTGCACCGCAATATTCTCCCGCAGCCGAGCGATTTGCAGTGAAACGGCTTCCAAAGGATTGTACTTCTCGTGCTCCATGATTTTTTGGATCTCCTCAAGGGACAGCCCCAGCTCTTTCAATGAAAGGATTTGCTGCAACCGCGAAAAGTCAGCTTCACAGTACAGCCTGTGTCCGGAATCGGAATGGCCGGATGGGGAAAACAGGCCGATCTGATCGTAATATCGCAAGGTCCGAATCGTTAAACCTGACAGCTTCGCAAGCTCTCCGACTTTCCACTGTCGCTTCATCTTCATCTCCTCTTTTTACGCTAGCTATTTACCGGTAGCTCCAGTATAAAACATGACGTCGCGTAAGGTTCAAGTTTTTCTGTTACTTCGTCGCTTGATTTTCTGATCTGTCTTTCATTCGGATCAAATCAAGGATCGTCCGATCTGACAGAAACAGACCGACAAATGTGAGCAGGGCTCCGGACAACGCTACCCGGATGGTAATGACCGGCAGTCAGCGTGCAGGCTGTTTTGTCCTCGTAGGCAAACGACTTGCGCAAATGTTTTGTTTTTTTGCCAACTCCCAAACATTACCAATTGCGGTGCTTGCCAATGTACACGGACATTGCCGGCGCCTTTTTTTATTTGGTAAGATAGGCAACCTTTTGCAGGCAAACGCATATTGATGTACATCGCATAAATTTGCCAAAAAGGAGCTTTTGTCATGTTTATTTACACAGTAAAACCGGGGGATTCACTGTTTTCCGTGGCATCCAAATACGAGGTTTCGATGAACACGCTGCGAAATGCTAACGGACTGAAAGAGACTACACTGGTACCGGGTCAGGATCTGGTTGTGCCAACGACGCGTTATATTGTCCAACCTGGTGATTCGCTGTATCTCATTTCCCAGATGAGCTTTATTCCTGTGCAAGCATTACGGGAAGTGAATGGATTGAGGTCTGATGCATTAACACCGGGTATGAGACTGACCTTACCTGCACGGGTTAAATATCCGGTAGAAAATTTCAGCTTTTTGTTGCTGACTACCCCGGCGGAGAGTATAGAGGTGATTGCCGATTCTGCCCCCTATAACACGTATTACGGGATATTTGAGCACCACATTCTGGAAGGCGGGTGGCTAAGTGAATTAGATGATGCGGCGGTGATACAAGCGAGCCGGAATCATCACGTAGCACCGCTAGCCACCATCACAAATTTAACGGCGACTGGATTTAGTGCCACACTCGTCAGTCAAATACTGAATAATCCTGAACAGAGAAACCGCTTGGTCGAGAATATCTACACGCTTGTGAAAACGAAAAATTACGCCGGTGCAACGATAGATTTTGAACTCGTCAGGGAAGGGGATCGCGATTTATACACCGGGTTTTTACGTTCGCTAAACGAGCGATTAAAGCCTGAGGGGTATTTTCTCTCCGTTGCCGTTCCAGCCAAATCAAATGACGAGGCTCCCTGGTTGCGTGGATATGATTACGGGGGAATTGGAGCGGTAGTCGACTTTGTCTTTATAATGACGTATGACTATCACGAGGCGAGCAGTGATCCAGGGCCAGTTGCTCCAATCGGGGAGGTTCGACGTACCGTTGAGTATGCTCTTAGCCAAATGAACCGAAGAAAAATCGTGCTTGGGGTAGCACGATACGGATACGACTGGACGATGGCAGATGATTCCGTGATCAGCGCCAAGGCGGTGACGGCTTCTGATGCCGTGCATCTCGCCATGCGCTATTCGGTACCGATCCAATATTCGGAAGTGTATCAACAGCCGCATTTTACGTATTGGGACGAAAGGGGTCGCAGGCATATCGTTTGGTTTGAGAATTCGCGCGGCCGTGCGCAGAAATACAAGCTGGTTTACGATTACCGCCTAAGAGGGGTAGGAGCGTGGCAGCTTGGGTTTGAATTTCCTCAATCGCACGTTTTATTGCCGCACTTTTTTTCGGTTAAAAAAGTCATTTAAAAAACACGGATCGAAGAAATGCAGGCGGCATCTAAATCAAATCGTACACTAGCGGAATACAGTAGTATAGATAATGAATGAGGAAAGCGAGGGTCATCCGTGCAGATTCATGTCATACAAAGGGGAGAAACCCTATGGCTCCTGTCTCAACGGTATGGGGCCAGAATCAGCCAGATTGCGACCGTGAACGAACTGCAAAGTCCTGATTCTCTGGTGATTGGGCAGGCGATTGTTATCCCTAATCCTTACAGTGAGTACGTCGTTGAACCAGGTGATAGCCTCCGGGTGATTGCCGAGCGTTATGGAATTACCGTACACGAACTTTTACAGGCCAATCAGATTACCAACCCTGCTCTTGTCTTCCCAGGTCAAGTATTAACCATTCCGATTTACCATACAGTCCAGCCGGGAGAAACGCTTTCGATGATTGCCCGGCACTACGGAACAACCGTGCAGGCAATCGTGCGAGCGAATCAAATACCAGATCCCAACCGTATTTATCCGGGGCGGGTTTTGCGGATCCCGGAAAAAAGGAAACCCGCGATCGACGTGAATGCTTTTACCGACCGCTTTACGGAAGCAGGCGCTCGGGAACTACTCAGAGTTAGCCGGTATTTAACCTATGCAAGCCCGTTTGGATATCGCATACGCGCAGATGGCAGCCTGGAACCCATAAATGACAAGGGGATCATTCAGGCAGCCCTCTCCAGTCAAGTGTTGCCAATGATGGCCATTACGAATTTCACAGCTACGGAGCTGGGCTCCGATCTGGCCCACACCATTCTTAGCAGCCCGGAACTGCAAAACACGTTATTGACCAATATCATCAGTACGATGAAAAGCAAAAAATACGCTGGTCTGAATATCGATTTTGAAAACGTTTTGCCAAGTGACCGCGAGCTCTACAATCAATTCCTGCGACGCACTGTCGATCGTTTGCACCCGGAAGGATTTTTCGTGTCATCCTCGCTTGCTCCCAAGACAAGCGGAGAGCAGAAGGGATTGTTGTATGAAGCACATGATTATCCGGCTCACGGAGAAATTCTCGACTTTGTCGTCCTCATGACCTATGAATGGGGCTATCGACTTGGTCCGCCCCAGGCAATCTCACCGATCAACCAAATAAAAGCTGTTCTTGATTACGCGGTCAGTGTCATCCCGAGGAACAAGATCTTGATGGGCCTTGAGCTGTACGCACGCGAT
The DNA here is from genome assembly GCA_946402065.1 of uncultured Brevibacillus sp. GTDB lineage: Bacteria > Bacillota > Bacilli > Brevibacillales > Brevibacillaceae > Brevibacillus_D. Next base: position 16,246 of record CAMIVR010000038.1, read on the forward strand.
TGGCTGCTTCCTCACGTACAGGGACAGGCGGCGGAAACGTTCAGCATGCAAGAAGCTATCCGCAGGGCTGTCAAATACGGAGCGATCATTCAGTACGATCAGAAATCCCAGTCCCCGTTCTTCCGCTATGTTGACGAACAGGGACGTACCCATGAAGTGTGGTTTGAAGACGCACGAAGCTTTCAGGCCAAGTTCCAGCTGGTGAAGGATTACAATCTGCGTGGTGTTAGTTATTGGGTTTTGGGCTACCCATTCCCGCAAAATTGGGTGCTGCTTGCGGACAATTTTCACATCATCAAATTGGCATAATTTGTTTTGGCCGGAGCAAGCCGTTCCATGACAAGTAACCGTATCGTCAACCACATATTGATAGAATGGCGTCAGGCTGTCGATTAAAATCTGCAGCCGTTCCTTTTTCCTGGCGAATCTTGTGAAACCAGTCACGGCTCCTGCGTTTGCAAACAGGCGTTCATGGCTTGATCCAGCCCTCCGTACCATTGAAAATAACTTGATACCAGCCCTTCGCCGCTTTCTGGATGGGAATCGTATCGCCTGCCGCTAGTTGGCCAATCACTGCGGAGCTGCCATCAGGAGCGGCATAGACATCGGTCACGTTTTTTAGCACAAGCTCTTTTGGAGTCGCCGAAGGGGGTGACAATTGAGCGGAATCGTCAGTACCAGTTGCTTCGGCACTGCTCGGGTTTGCGCTGTCAGTATTTGAACCATCGGAATGCGCCTCGTCAGTCTGTACACCATCAGTGTTCGCCCCTTCCAGCTCTGTCCCGTCAGGTTTGTCGGAATCACTGTCTGCTGGCTTTTCTTTATACGACAACTTTCCGTCGGCGAATGTATAGCTGGCGATTTGGTTTTCTCCTTCACTAAGCGGATTAACGATACTGAATAGCCCAGGCTTGTCGATGGCGAATCCGTCTGCTTCGATGTGAAAGAGCTCATTCAATTCTGTTCGGCCGATTTCCATGGCGAAGTAGGTTGACTTGCGGTTTTCAGAACGAGCTTCCACCAGCAAAACAGGTCGTCCCTGCTCGGTTATCTCATCCGTGATGGAGATGCTTTTTACTTTCAGCTTCGGATCAATCGCCCCGGAGAGAAACCGCAGCGAACCGTTCTCCTGCTTTTCCGCATAATGCAGTTGATTGTCCTCATCCACTGCTGCCACATAGAGTTGCAAGCCCCATTTGTTTTCGCCGTGTATGGCCGAGCGGAATCGCTTGTCGGGAAAGTGCTTCTGCAACAGCTGCAGCGGATCGTGCTTTTGCCAGCTCTCTTCTGCCGCAGCAATGTCATCCGCGGTATTTTTGTAGCGGTTCAGCGATTGCAGGAGCTGGATGGCCTTTTCATAGTCATTCCGGTTCAGATATGTACGGGCCCGTTGAAACAGGCTGTCAATCGTGTCGTCGATCAGCTTGATGACGTCAGAGCGAGTCGGCAGCAGGTCTTTCAGCTGCTCGTATGCTTTCGCAGCGCTGATAAATGCGTCAATATCGTCGCTTTTGCTCGCCTTTGCCAGCACTTTTTTACCGTATTGCTCAATCAAAGGCGGAAGCCAGTCTGCCTTAAGCCCGATTTGCCTATACGTGTTCAAGCTGCCCAACGCGAGCGATAGTACTTCGGAAAAATTGCGATTGTCGGCAATGTCGGCAAATTTTGCCCGGTCGTACTTTTTAAACAAATCGTTCAATTCATCCTGCTTGTTCCCCGCAAAGTATTCATCAGGGATGTCGAGCAGCGCACGCACAAACGATTCGTCACGATAATTCTGCGCTTTCAGATTCGCTTCTGCCATGGCCGTCAACCGTTGCTTCTCCCGGGTAAACGAAGCGGCCAGCTTTTGTTCGACCTGGTAACGGGCGCTCGTCTCCTGAAAAAAGGCCGCCTGCTGCGGGCTTTGACTCGCATACTGCTGCTTGGCTGCCTGATAGTTTTTATACGTTTCCAGCAGTGACGGGAAGTCTGTTTGCTCACTGGCTGCTGTCGCCTGGTCTGCGAGTCTCTCCAGCGTTGCGCGAATGTCGCTGAGCGACGCCAATGCGGCAGTCACTGCCGGGTCTCCATAGGTGATGACAGCGTAGCGGTTCGCCTTGGCGAAAGACGCTTCCGCAAGCGGCCAGTTCCCTTGCTCGTAATACGCCTGCGCTTCTCTCGTATAAACCACTTGACGCAGACTGAAACCGAGCTTGAGGACGACGCCGCACAAAGCGAGGACGCAGAGCAAAAGCAGCAGGTTTCGTGTCAACAGGGTTCTTTTATACAAGCTCATCCGGTCGATCTCCCTTGAAAAATGCCGTTAAAATCAGGGTCAAGCGAATAGCGCACGGAAATCACTTCTTCTGTCTGGGCGTAGAGCTCGGGCCATTCCTGGCGATGCAGGCTGACCAGCTTGGCCAAGCGCAGCAGCCGTTCTTTCGGCAGGAACTCCATGTATTCCAGGATGAGCAGCTGGTATCTGGAGACGTATTGTTTCATCCGCAGCGCTGCTCCGGTGACATTTACCAAAATTTCGTGGCCGTGTTCATGGCGGCGAATGTCGTCAATATAACGAATGACGTAATCGAGTACAGCTTTTTTGACCAGAGCTGGCTTGACCTTCGCGACCTCGCGCAAGTAAGCGACGAAATGCTTGTCGTAACGGGACGGAATCAATGACTCCAGCTCAAGCTCCATGTCGTTGCGCAGCACAAAGTGACTGAGGCAATTCAGCTTTTGCCGTATGATGCGGTCGTTGAACAGGAAAAAGCCTACTTCGCGGAGCTTTTCATAAGCGGGCAAATACAGCTTCTCTTCCATGTCGACAGCGATGGTATCGAGGTGACGCTGCAGTGCTGCCTCGATTTTGGGTCGTTCGTTGCGCAGAAGGATGTAAAATTGGGCCGCCCGCTCATACACCGCCATCCGCTTGTGCACGAACAAAAACAGGCCGAGAATTGCAAGGCTGCCGACGATCGCGACAGTCAGCTCAACCGTTGTCCGGGCGCAAATAACAGCCAGGCAAAGCAGAATGACGAGCACCAGCAGTTGGATTTGGAAGCGCCGGCGGCTCACCGTAGACGAGAGCTGCTGCAGCGGCAGGTGCGGATGCTCGCGTCCGCATACCTCACAGTATTTGTACTGCAGAATGGAGTAGCTGTCGCAATGCTTGCAGTAGGTGACCCGCTGAAAGACATACTGCGTCTTCCCCGTTTTTTTAAATTGAATGGCGAGCTTTTTGCTCATCTGCGTCTGCCTCCTTGTTCAGCATGGCAAGAAAAAGCCGATCCATTTCCCCCTCGGTGAGGTATTGCTGCTTCTGTCTGCGCAGCAGAAGGGATTTTCCAGCGAGAAACAAGGCGGCCACAGCTAAAAAGAAATACGTAAACATACGAAAATCTCCCCGGTTTGAGTCGTGAAAAAATGTACGAAAATTGTCGAAGGTAAATTCTTACATGTAACTTAACGCGTCTCCTCTACGTATAACAGATAAGATGTACTGGCGTAATCTGCCAGTGTCGGCAAAATGCTTGCTATATAAATGAAGACGATGACAAGATCCGACAGGTTACGTCAATGGAGCAATTTTTAAAGAACACACCAAGAAAAATATTGTAAAATAGAAACGTCAGAAGAAAACAGTCAATAACTAAAAAAACTTGAATAATTTTACTATATTATCTGTCATTATGAAAGTCGGAGGCCTACATATGGTTCAAAAAATGAGACATGCCGTCGTTTCTGTTCTTGCACTTATGCTGTTTATCATTCAGGCAGTCGCCGCCACAGGTGCTTTTACCCAGACGAATGCAGACAAGCTCGATGCCGTGCTCGTCGTCGACGTGAGCAATTCGATGTCGACGAGCGACAAGCACAACCTCAGCGGGGAAGCGATGAAAATGTTTGTCGATATGACGTCCCTGACGGGCAATAAAATCGGGGTCGTCGCCTACACGGACAAGGTCGAGCGGGAAAAAGCGCTGCTGCAGGTCAATTCTGCCCAAGACAAGGCGGAAGTCAAGGCATTTATCGACAGCCTGCAAAAAGGACCGTTCACGGATATTGCCGTCGGGGTAAAGGAAGCGGTCACGATCCTCGACTCCGGACACGATCCGGCCAACTACCCGTTGATCGTTCTGCTCGCCGACGGGAACAACTTCCTGAACAAAGCGGGCACGCGCACGCAGGCGGCGTCTGACCAGGAACTGCAGGAGGCGATCAGGAAAGCCCGGGACAAGGGCTACCCGATCTACACGATCGGTCTGAATGCTGACGGTCAGCTAAACAAGACCAGCCTGCAAAACATCGCGACCCAAACAAAGGGGAAATTTTTTGAAGCGAGTACGGCCGACAAGCTGCCGCAGATTTTGAGCGAAATTTTTGCCGACCACTTGAAGCTCAAGGTCGTGCCGATTACAAACCTGACAGGGAACGGGCAGTTCCAGGACGTGACGGTCAACATCCCGAATGCCAACGTGCTGGAAGCCAATATCTCGATCATGTCCGGCAAGCAAGTAGAGCTGAAGCTGTTCGCACCGGACGGCAAGGAAGTGCCGCTCACGTCCGGCAATGTCCACCTGACCCGCTCTACTGCCTACTCGATGCTGAAAATCGTCCAGCCGCAGGAGGGCGACTGGAAGCTGCAAGTGAAGGGCGTCGACCGGGACAAAATCGGCATCAGCATGATTTTCAACTACGATTTGCAGCTGCAAATGGCCCTGATCGCGGCCAAAGCATACCGGCCTGGCGACGTCGTTCCGATCAAGGCGGCGCTTACGACGAACGGGCAAAGCGTCGGTCAGGATCTGCTGAAGCAGATGAAAGCAACGCTGCTCGTCAACGATATCACCGCTCAGAAGCAAACCGAACAGCCGTTAACCGTCACGGGCGATGGCTTTGCAGGCAGCTTCACCGTTCCTGATGCCCACCGCTACGAGTTGAAGCTGAAGGCAGAGGGCGCCAGCATCTACCGCGAGACACAGCCGGTAGTGGTCGATGCTTCTTCCGGAGCGGGAGCGGGGCCGTCCAGCGGAACCGCCAAGCCTGCCGGAGCCGGGCAAGCGCAGCCGTTTCCGTGGCTGCTGGTCGCAGGCGGCGTGCTGGCGGCAGCCGTCTTGATTGCTATTATTCTGTTTGTTTTGGCGAAAGTGAAAAAAGCGAACAAAGGCTTCATCGGCCAACTGGCAATTGAAATTTGTGATGAGGATACCGGCAGCAAGACGAGCCCGCAGTATAAAAAGTTGAGTACTTTCAAAGGCAAGGTAAAGCTGCATCAGCTGCTGCAGCTCGCACCCGAGATGCAGGAGACAGACAAGGTGCTGTTTCTGCCAGGCAAAAACGATACGCTGATCATCCAGAACCGCTCTACGTGTACGATTGAAAAAGCCGGGCGGGTGCTCGATGCCAGTCAGGGCAAAGAGCTGAAGAAAAACGATCGCATCAAGATTTTCCTGCAAAGCGTAAACAAGTCCATCTACGTCGATTACATTGTTTAGGAGTTGAGAAGTGATGAAAGCACTTGTCAGAGAACATATTCAGCAATTGGACGTCTCGCTTGGCGGCGGGATTGTCAGTGAAAAAATCCGCGTCAACACGATCGACAACCCGATGCTCGTCATCGGTCTTGGCGGTACCGGAATCGATGCGCTCTTGCGCCTGAAATACCAGATCAACAGACGGTTCAAGCTGCCGGAAGACGCCTTGTCGAGAAAGAAAAAGGAAAAGCCGGACAACATCGAATTCGTCGCCTTTGAAACGAATGAACACGACCGCAACAAGCGCTACAAAGGCATCGGACTCGATCCGATCACCGAGTTTGTGCTGCTCTCCAACCCGGAGATCGGCGGCGTGCTGCAAAACCGCAGCATTCTCGAGCCGTACATCACGGACTGGCTGTCGCCTGAGCTGTCGATTACAGACGGCATCAGCGGCGCTTCCGGCGTGCGGCAGGCAGGTCGTCTGCTGCTGTTTACGAAAATTACGCAAGTCGTGCAGACGATTGAAAAGAAAATCAAAATGCTGACCGAGGGCACCAACAAAAAGCTGATGGTGTTTATTTTGACTGGTCTGTCCGGAGGGACGGGCAGCGGCTGCTTCCTCGACATCGCCTATATCGTCCGCGGGATTCTGGAAAAGGAATTCGGCAGCGCCGGTGTCGATCGGGTCAACACGCTCGGCTATCTGTTCACCCCGGACGTCAACCTGTCCAACCGCAGCCTGAGCAGCCACACCCGCGACTACATCAGCAAAAACGGCTACGCTGCGCTCAAAGAGCTGGACTACTGGATGAACGTCGACGAGCGGATGGAGCGGTTCAAGCAGCAGTACGGCAATGTGCTGACGGTCAATTCGCCGATGCCGCCGTTCAATCTCTGCCATCTCATCTCTGCGACCAACCTCGAGGGCAAGCCGCTGGAGAATGCGTATGACTACTGCATGAACGTGACGGCGGAGAACATCACCAACTTCATGGCCAACGAAGAAAAGCAGTCGGGCGAAGAGTTTGCCATCCACGACTACATCAGCAACATTCGCACGAACATCAACCAGATGCCGAAAGCGTACGCGGCCAACTACCAGTACAACGTCATCGGCGCTTCCTCAGCCGTACTGCCGATCGAAGAGATGACGACCTATTTGGCCTATCGCATGTTTAAAAAGATGGAAAAGATGTTCGCCGTCTCCCCGACGCAGGAGGATGCGGAGAAGTTCGTCCGCAAGCTCGGGATCGACATCGATACGGTCGCCCGCAAATTTGAAGAGCGCGTGCCGGAGCCGATCCCGGGCTACGAGAACAGCGAACGGCTGAGCCATCACAACGTGATCAAGCAGCAGCTCGTCAGCATTGACAACGAACTGGAGCAAGGCTACCTGGCCAAAGCGCGGGAAGCGTACATCAAGTGCAAAAAGCAACTGCCAGGCGAGCTTGTCGTCACGTTTTCCGAAATGATCACGAAGGTCTTTTTGCACCCGGAACAAGGCCCGTTTTACGCATCCCGGCTGATCCATTCCGACAAGGGCTTCTGCCTTTTAAAAATGATTTCCAGCTACGTCGAAAGCCTGAAGGCCAACCTCGACAGCTTTCCGCGGGAGATCGAGGGCGCGCGGGAAAACGCCGATGAGAAGCTGGGCGATGCGAGAAGCGCCTTTATCGCCAAAGAAAAGAAGAAGAACGCCTACATCGAAGCGAAAATTCACGAATACCAGCTGCATGCCGATCAGGAAAAAATCGAGCAGATGATCGAGTTCTACGAGGATCTCTACCGGCTCATCAACGACGAGAACAACCGGATTTACTACGTCTTTACGGAAATTCTCAACGCACTTAACCAAATTTTCGACAAGAATGGCGACATCCTGATCAACGGCGAAGAAGCTTCAGACGGGCACGGCAACAAAACCTACTACTGGAACATCGTCAACGTGCCGGATATCGCCGCTGTCGTCGGCAAGCTGATGGAGGAAAAGAGTGCCGAAGCTCTGATCCGCGAATTCACCGCGCAGCTGCTCAAACGCTCGGATAAATGGGTCAGAGAGCAGGAGGTCGACATCGTCAATTCCATCTCCGACTTTTTAACCGAGGAGTTCGGCGATCTCATCACCAAATCGATGGAGGAGTTTCTCCAGATCAAATACGGCAATGACGAGACGATTGAGCGGATCGTCGAGCGCACGATCGCCAACAAGCTCGATGACGAAGCGATCCCGGTGTTTCATTTGAGCAACAGCACCGGCAACCTGCACTTCCCGTCGTGGGGCTTCGTCTCTGTCCCGGTGAAAGCGCCGGGCATTCTAAAAGGGATCAAGAACTACCAGAACACCTCGATCAGCGGTTCGCGCTTTACGGTCAAAGAGAGTGAAGTAAAAAACCGGATTTTCTGGCTGAATACGAAAAACGGCATTCCGCTGTTTGTCTACACGCCGCTGAAGGTGTACGAGGAGAGCTACGAGCGGACGATTTTGGACAAAGAGGGCATCGGCCGCCATCTCGTCCAGACCGAGAAAAACAACTGGACCTACCTGCCGTCGCCAATCCCGCAAAAATCGTGGGGAGAAACGTACACCAACGAGCGGGTCAAAGCGTACAACAACCGTGTCCGGCAGCTGTTTGCCCGTGGGCTGCAGTATGGCTGCATCGCGGAAAAAGGCGTGGACAGCCAGACGAGCAGCCGCTATGAGTGCGTGCTGACGAAGCCGTTTGAACTCAACGCGTTTCTGTCCGGATACAAGCTGTCGGCCGACCCGGCGAAGCCGAACGTCGGCGAGACGAAGCGCTGCCTGAGCGAATTGAAGGGCTTCCTGGCAAATGGCCTGGAGCGCGTCGCGGTCAGAGATATTTTCGGCAGCATCAACGAAGAAATGGCACAGGAGAACCTCATTCGCTCTCCTGAGCTGATCCGCCTGTTGACCGATGAGGTGCGCAAATACGAAAGCATCGAGAACAAGGTGAAGGAACTGGAGGGCATGCTCGACAGCGTAAAAGGGGCAGAGGCGCTGCTCGACCAGTATATCGAGGTGCTGTACACCGGGACGATTTGCAAAAAAGGCGCGCTCTACGTGTACGACAAGGATGAAGAAGAAGACGCGTGGGAGCCGTTCGTCAACCTGATGAAAGTGAATAAGCTGGTTGAATACGCCATCTTTGACAAGGTTCGCAGCCTGGAGCCGAAGCAGTTGAACGTCCTCGCACGCAAAGCGTCCAAACGCAGTGCAGAGCTGACCGCTTCCGAAGATACGTCGCAGCTGGTGGCGAAGCTCGAAGAACTGGCTGCCAGCTTCCAGAAGATCAAAAACGATCTGGAGTACGACCGCGACGACCTCGTGAACGGCGAGGAAGTGTACGATTTCTACAAGAAAGCCTGGTCGAAGCTGAACGACATGCTGCAAACCTTAAAATAAAGGGCTCTTTCTGGAGGAACGATGAAGGAATTGGTAGAGCAGTTCGCACATGATTACGATCTCGATCTGGAGCGGCACATGTATCGCGGAGATGAACAGCGGCGGATCAACAACCCGGTGGTCTTCCTCTTCCTCGGCGATAAGTCGCTTGAGGCACTGCAAGCGATTGGCGAATTGAACAGGCGGAAGTGGAACAACAGCGCAGGCGTAGTGTATCTGCACCTCTACACCGGCGAGACGGTGGAGCGCGACAACCTCTTCAGCTTCCGCTTGCCCGAGCCGCCTGCAGAGAGACAGACGATGCGGCAGTCGATGGCTAAGCTGTTTTATCAGGAGGAGCAAAAACTGTACGAACTGAATCGGACGATCAGGCAAGCGTGCAGCCGCATCGCTGAATTCGGCGGGATGTTTGCAACGAACCAGCGGCTTAACCTGTCCGTCGTGACACAGGTGGATGATGTCGCGAATGTACTGCTGCCGGAGCTTAGTCTGCTGGTGCAGACGGTTTGCCGGGAGTCGTTCAAGCACGTACAGCTCGATTTGTACGCGTTGCTCAGAGAAAAGAACAGCGGCGGCGAGTTCGGCTATTCGACCGCCCTGGGGGTCAGCTTCCTCAAGGAGCTTGACCGCTATCAACGCGATGACTATCACTTTCGGGCCAACCTGCAAGTGACGGAAGACCGGATCAAGCTTCCTGTCGAGCATGCGCCCGGACCGCTCTTTACCCTTGCTTACCTGTTGAGCGACAAGGACGAGCGCGGGCTCTTCACGCGAGACAGCATGGCCGACAACTACGAACTGATCTGCAACCTGAACCTGCTGAAAAACCGAGGTCAACGGCCAGCAGCCGTTGAGGAAGCGAGGAGCTATGCCGGGCCGGGCGGCTACGAAGATCGCTCGGCAACCGACACGGGGCGCGATGACAGCGCCAGTTGGCGCCATAAAGGCGAGAACGCACGCTTGGGCGACAGGTGGCTTCAAAAAAGCGAGAGCGACCGCCAAAGCGCCAGTTTGAGCTACAAAAGCGAGAGCGACCGCCAGAGCGACGGTTTACGCTACAAAGGCGAGAGCGACCGCCAGAACGCCAGTTTGAGCTACAACAGTGAGAGCGACCGCCCAGCAGTCGACTACGATCGCTACAAAAGCTTTCAGGAGCAGAATGAAACGTACAACGATGTCCAGTTTATGCGCAACATCACGTCGCGAACGGGCAAGCCGGCGTTTGCATCTGCCGGTTTAGCCAAGGTGACGCGTCCGAACGCAACAATCGCGGCGACCGTCCTCGCCTGCTTTACCGGCGAAATCATGCAGCGGCTCAAACGTTATGCGCCCATTGACAAAAGGGAAGCGCTGGAGCTGCTTGCGCTCGACGCTGCCGCACTGCATCGGCAAGTAGTCAGCCTTCTGCCGGAAGATGACAGGCTGGAGGAAATGACTGGGCTGATGAGCGATAAAATCAGCTTCGGCGAGCTTCGCCAGATGACGCTCAGACAGGCGGAAGAAGCGCTTTACCGCGATGGCAGCGAGCGATTTTTCCAGGCGAACTTCGTCGAGGTGGCGCAACGTCGCCTGGAGTCGAGCGAGCTGCAAGAGCAGCTTGCCGAGCGGCTGCTGCACAGCGTCATGGAGAGCGAGCGATTCGGGCTGTACCACGCCTACGCCTGGACGAATGAGCACGACAGCGAGCGGGGCTTGATTGCCGAGCTGCACAAGCTGGGCAAGGATACCGCCAGACAGCTCGACACAGCCAAGGCCGAGCTGGCGGAGCTGTACCAGCTGAGAGCAGAGCATTTGCCAATGAAAAAAGGCGGATTGTTTACGAGCGACAAAGAGCGGGTGAAGCAGTTTGTCCGCAGCTTTTTTCAACATGTGTATGGCAAGAAGTACGAGATTCTCGGCTTGAGCATCCAGCAGCAATTGCTGCTCAAATACGAGCGCGTGCTGACAGCCCTGCATGGGCAACTCAACCGGAAAGTAACGGAGCTGGCCGAGCTTGAGCAGATGCTGAACGGCATCGCCGCGGAGCGCATCCATGCGTCGAGCGATCAGTTCGGCCAAAACATGAAAGAGTATTATCAGACTGTCGTGCACGAGATCGTCCAGGATCTGGAAGCGAAGTGGGGCGCGGCCTTTTACTACGAGCCCCGCTTTCTCGGCAATGCCCGGGAATTCATCCACAGCAGCACACGCGAGCTGCTGCAGCGCTTGCTGGAGATCTGCCGCAAAGAAGTTTTGACGTATCCGCAATTTCAGCTAACCTTCGAGGAAGAGCTGTTGCAGCGGGCAAATGTCTCCGTCCGGTACGAGCAACGCACGATTCTCTCCAAAGAGGAGCTGTTTAAAGAGCTGGCGCGTTCGCTTGAAGAAAATGCAGCGATTCATCTCGAAGTGTTCCAGTATATGCAAAAGCATCGCTATGAAGAGAAGTACTTCTTCGCTGACTTTGCCAGTGATTTTGTCCGCTATGCGTTTGCTTCCGAACGGGGAACGCGAACGTATAAGCTCGGCTGCATCGAGGAAAAGCGCAGCAGCGGAATCGAAAAGCTCCGGCTCATGGGCGGATTCCATACGGATGACCTGATGTACGTCCACAATGGACAAAAATACTACGATTCGTATATCGCCAACGGCTATCAATTTCACGCAGCAAGCAGTCAGGCCGATGTCGATTAAAAAGAGAAAGGAGGCGACGGCATGAGTCGAAGAAAAATCAATTGGCTTCTGGTTTTGTTGAGCATGGTCGGCGGAACGGTTGGCTTTATTGTCGGCGAGCTGATTCTCGCTTATTTCAATGACCACCTGCCGCACTGGTTGTTGATGGGCATCTATTTTGGCCAGTACGCACTGTTTGTCGGCCTGTTTTGCCTGTTTGCCGAAATGATATCGCCTCATCTGAACGGAACCGGTTGGAAACAGCGCTACCTCGGTTTTTCCTGGAAAATGCTGATCCCCAGTACGCTGGTCATGCTGTTTGTTGCCGGATCCCTGTTCCAGGTTGTTTACGGACTTGATTTTGGCGGGAAGAAGCCCGCGAATGCCAATGATATCGTCATGCTGCTCGATGTTTCCGACAGCATGCACGAGACGGACCCTAATCATCAACTGTTTAAAGCGGCGGCTGATGTCATCCGCAATATGGATGCCGGCAAACGGGTAGCAATTATCGTCTTTAATGATCAGGCAAGTGTGCTGCAGCCGCTGGTGCCGTTGGCAAATCAGGAAACCAAAGACAAGATCATTCAGCTATTGAACGAATATCCGGGACCTTCAGGCGGGACTGACATAGGCGCTGCCTTGCGTACCGCGATGGATCACATGCAGCAAATGCAAAGTGAGCGGAGCATGCTGATTCTGATGTCGGACGGCTACAGTCAATTAGACCTGAATGCTTCACTGCAGCCGTACAAGCTGAACCAAATCGCGATAAATACCGTCGGCATCAGCAATGTGGAAGCCAAGGCGATTGACTTGCTCAAGACGATCGCCAAAGAGACAAACGGCAGCTACTTCTCTGCGGAAAACGCCGATCAGCTCTCAACCATCTTCGGGCAAATCTATCGGTTGAGCCAGCAGGATCACCATCTGGTCGGACCGCGGCACGGGCTGGCAGCAGACAGCGGCATATACGGCGGGCTGCGGATCGCGTTTGTGACCATTCTCGGCGGGCTCATCGGGCTATCGCTGGGACTGTTCTTTGACAACAAATACTTGGCCAAAAGCTTTTCCATCGGTGGCATTGCGGCTGGCCTGATCGCCGGCTTGATCCTTGAGTTCGGCCTTGGTCGTTCGCTGCTGCCGGACTTGCTTGTACGCCTGCTGGCCGATTTGGTGCTGGCGCTTATTCTATCCGTGTTTACGGCGCTTGTCGCCATACAGGAGCGGAGTACAGGCTCAGCACAAGGGAGCTTTACCAGAGGCCGCTTTGCTTCAGGCAGCGCGCGCTCCGATAAACAAGCGAGCAGCAGTCGATTTGATGCGTAGGCTATCACCGCTCAAGCGTTCATCGCCATAAAAAGCTCAGTTTCGTTAGCCCTATCGTTAGGAGTTTGATTGATGTGAAATGGGTTGAAGAAAGCAATCCGGCGCACTTTATACGGGATGTAGGGTTTCACATTCAGGAAGAGCAATGTGTCATCACCTGGCATTGGCCTGCCGAAATCCCCTTTGTCTATGTTCACAAATCACTGCCCGAACAGGCATTTGATCTCGCTCAACTGAGCGACACGCACCTGCGCCTGTACACGCGGGAGGAATACAAAGCGCTCGGCGGCTATCGGGAAACGATCGAGGGCATCGGCCGCTACGCGTATCGCATCTTTCCGGGCACACTGGACAATGGTGCGCCTGTCATGCTGATTCAGGGCAATCAGGACAATGTCATCGTCGTCAATACCGGAAAGACGAAAATCTACTACAGCATCAAACAGAAAAAGCAGTTGTTTGGCAAATACAAATCGGTGCAAATCCACATATTTACCGAGCTGGCCCTGCCCAAAGACGTGCTCTGCTATGTGAAGAAGGAAGGCGCGGCGCCTATGCGCAAAGAAGATGGCACCCAGTACGCGTTTATCAACGACTTTGCACCTGGGCGAAACATTCTGCCTGAGATCGAGGTTAAGAAAAATGATTACATCCGGATTTTTTTCACTGACGGGCGGAAGTATGGAGAAATCTATGAACTTATTCCCGAGTAGGAGGGACTATCATGTTATCTTTTTTCAAAAATATCTTTGAAAAAAAGCCGGTTCAAAAAGAGAGACTCCCTTTCTATGATATTGTCTGCCCGTATTGCTTCTCAAAATTTCCGCCTGACCAGGTTGTCTTTCGCGCTACCCATCATCGCGACGATGACGAAGATTACGCGCTCCAGGAGGATGAAATCTTAAACCGCTTCCGGGACAAATTCGGCCTGGATTCCATCGATGAGATTGAAGCGGTGCTGGACCCGGCGCTGGTGCCGGAAGAAAACAAAATCTTCGTCGACAACGTGCTGGCCGGACTGACGGACCGCTATGGGATGGTGACGAAAAAAAGACTGTGTCCCAAATGCCACAACGAACTGCCGATCTCTGCCGGGAAGGCGCCAAGCAACATCATCTCGATCGTCGGCGCTTCACAGGTAGGCAAGTCTGTGTACATGACCTCGCTGATTCATACGCTGCAAAAAATGACTGCGAGCAACTTTCATGCGGCCTGCATGCCATTGAACGCCGAAATCAGCAGGAAGTTTCGCGAAAACTACGAGCAGCCTCTCTTTGAACAGGGAAGCCTGCTGGATTCGACGCAAAAAGAAAAGCGGCAGGAGCCATTTATCTTTCAATTTATTTTTAAGGACGGCCAGCAGGCACCGCTCATCCTCGTCTTTTTCGACGTCGCCGGCGAGGGCATGGTAGATCGCGATTACCTCGATATTTACGCTGCCCATATCAAAAATTCGGCAGGGATTCTGTTTCTCGTCGACCCGCTGCAAATCAAGACGATCCGGGACAAAATCATGATCAACCTGGGAGACCGTCCAGGAGAGTTCACAGCGCGGTACGACGAGCCGCGCGATGTCGTCATCAGCCTGTTTGAAAACTTTATCGGCTACGAACAGCAGAGCAAGACAGATATACCGACGGCAATCGTCTTGACCAAAAGCGACATGCTGCACTCGCTGAAAGACGAGGACGGAGAATACATCAAGTCGAATAGCAACGTGTTTCAAAATGTCGTTCACAAAGAGTATTTCAATTTGGCTGAATTCGAAAATATTAACGGCGAAATACGCCGGTTTATCGAGAAGGTAGATCGGCCGTTTAAAGATGCATTGGAGGTTTACTTTACCAATATCGCCTACTTCGCTGTCTCGTCGCTGGGCAGCAACCCGGTCAACCAGAAGGTCAGTGGCGTCGTCACACCGATCCGGGTGGATGAGCCATTCATCTGGTTGCTGCATGAACTGGACTACATCGAGGGGAGAGAGCGATCGTGAAGCAGCCCATCTTGCAACAGTACTACACGCGTGCCCGACAGGGGATTTTCCGCTCCACAGAAGGGTACGATACGATCGCCAAATCAGACAGACTCGATAACAACTTTATCAAAAAGACGCTGCACCCTTTTTGCGGCTACGATGTGCCAAAGGAGCTGCAAAAGCGCAGCGAAAAAGATTTGAGCAAGTATCCGGAATCCGTCGTGTTCTTTCACGGCGAATCGGGCGAGCTTATCCTCGGGCGCAGCGTCTATGTCGGTGCTGACTTCACGGGCCAGCGCAACACGTTTTTTTCCCATAACTACGTCATTCCAGCCGAACGCCGGGAAGAGTTTCTCCAGCAGCCGGAGAAAATTTTCGCAGCAGGGGGCTTTGTCGACCGGTGTGACGACGCGATGGGAAAGAGCCTGCCGGAGCTGGCAGAGATTCCGCTTGAACGCTCCGGCAAAGCTTCTTTGAGTTCAACAAGCGATGCCAAAGCGTTTCTCGCGCAGGTGGGCATTGATGAAAAACGGTTCATGCAGCTGCTGTACGCCGTCATGACGTCAGTCGGCAGCAAGAAAAAAGTATACATTACACTGGATGCCGAACTGGCAGTGGCCGCTGTCCAGGCAAGGCAGCTGCTCGGCATCTTGTTTAGCGCGCTCCCGTACGAGATGCGCCGCCATTTCGGCTTTATTACCTACTGCGGCGAGCCGGAAAGCAAGAAGTACATCAATGTGATGTTTGTCGAAAACGGCAGCATTCGCGCCGGCGATGCCCAACTGGACAAGGAGTTTCTGTTTGACTTTCCCAATCAGCGCTTCGTCAACACGGAACTGCCCGGAAGTGATCACACCTATCTGTCGTTAGCCTGGAACTACCTGCAAGAGCCGGAGCTGCTGAAACAGTTTTACGCCTTCGCCGAGGAAGTGCTGGCAGGCGCAGACACAGCGATCAGCCTGCGTGTCGCCACCTACTACGAGCTGGCCGCGCTCTACCTGGTCGAGAAAGGCAGCGACGCCCTGTATTCCCGCAACAAGGAAGGGATCCTGCGAATCATCCTGGAGTACTTGGGCAATGAGCGCTTGCGCGAGAAACGCCGCTTGCATGAGCTGTTTATGGGCTTGTTTCGCGAGGAGAGCCACATGCTCTCCGGCAAAAACCTTCCTTCGGCTGATTTGGTCAAACAGTTTGTCAGCTACTATGCATTGATAGCGGCAGACAGCAGTCAGTCGAACAAGATCGCTGTCTATTTGCTGGATGTGCTCGTCAAAGCGAAGGATGCGGGAGCCGCGCAGCTCGTCGCCGATGTCTATAAGCTAATTCTGGACAATGAAAAACTGAGCGCTCTGATTTTTACCACCATTTTTCGGCACGAACAACTCGTCAAGCCGCTCTTCGAAGAGTTCCTGATTCAGCGGGTATCCGGCCTGTCCAGTGTCAAAAGCGTATTGCAAGAGATTGCGTTTTGGTCAAACACAACGGCAAATGCGGTGAAAAACAGGTATTTTCAACGGACAATCCAGGAAAAGCTGTGCCGCTTGCTCGAGGCAGAACGTGAGCCTAGCGCTGCCCTGATGGAGCTGCATCAATATTTTGCCGGCTTCGAGCTGAACAGTGATTTCGCCGAGAGTGTGATCAACGAGGTCGACAAGTGCTTCTTGAAAAACCTCGACTTGGGGTCCATCACAAAAGAGGTTTACAATCAGATCCTAGCAATTCTTAGCGACAAGCCGCAAATTTTTTTCCAGCAGCTGTCCCGGGAAAGCAGTAAAAAATGCGATCTCCTCTTGTATCTTGCCGATTTGCAGGAAAAGAGCGACGCGCTCTATCACGAAGGCTATTTTAAAGGATATAGCGCGGAGGATGTCGATCTGCTGCAGCAAATGCTGCGCAATGTGCTCTGCAAGTCAGTAGAGCGGAGCAACTTTTTGGCGATCACCTCAGCCTTTTACAACCCGGATTCTCCGGTAACGCAGCCCTACCGGTTCTCCGAAATGCTGCAATACGTCGGGCGGTATGGCGGTCCACAGGCGAGCAGTGATTTTATCATCTGGTCGCTGAAGCGCTCGCTGTTTTTTACCGGAAGAAAATTTGTTCCTGCCTATCGTCAGGCGATCAAGCACCACTTTTTGCATGTCGATCCGGAAGCGCTGCGAGACAAGATCAGCCGAAAAATGTGGTTCGGGCTCAAGCATCCGGAGCTGCGCAAGCTCGTGGAAGAGGTAAGAGACGAGAACAGCAACGGAGCCGTCCGCTTTTTCCGCAGGTATATGGACAAGCTCCTGATTGGGCTGGCTGCCGTTGTTTCCGTTGGCACAGTCGGCTGGGTGCTCTTCCTGACAATCGGCGCTCAAAATCCCCCTGCGGAACCAGTGCCGACCGTGAATGACATTCCGCATGATGCGAACACTCCGGCGACTCCTGGCAAGCAGCCCGACGGAGCAGACGGTACGCCAACAGGTGACCAATCCGGTGTAAATGACGGCGGGAATCCGAAAAACACTGACAGTAAAGGAGAGACCGGAGCAGGAACAGATTCCAATCCGGGAACTCAAAACGGTGAGAATAATCCTGCCCAGCCAGGGACAACAGGAACTCAGCAGACGGGGAACCACGGTGTGAATCAGGTGCAGACTGGATCACAAAACACGCCCCAACAGTCAACAAAGAATGCTAATCAGGGCAATGGAGCTGCAAAGAACGAGAACTCGCAGCCAAAGACGAATAAGCAAAATACTTCAAATGGGCAGTCCAAACAAAAGCCGTAAGACCAGGAACAAAGAAGAAAACATGATTCCGAAAAAATAAAAAGATAGCGGAATAAAGACAGGAACCGGCAAGCAACGGGATCCTGTCTTATCTTTCTTATTCTCAAAACAGATAAACAAGCAAATCTTTTGAGAATAACCAAAACGTGGAAAACGCGCAACTCTGAACCGACCTATTATTATTTTTGGGAAAAGTCAGCTTTTTATTACGAACATTTCAGCCTTGGTACAGGAATTGCTGTTACAATCGTGTTAGCAGGCATGCTGCGCAAGGGCGTTCGCTCAGACGAAAGTCCACGCTATCTGTCTGCGATCAGCTTTTAACCAAGAGAAGGGAAGTGGAATTTACATTGAAAAAGCATGGAGTAGGTTCAGAACAACTGAGCGGTTTCACAAGAGCAAAAACAAATGAACGGGGAGGACGACGATTTGAGCTTGAACGTAGCCATTTTGGGAGTTGGCGCTGTAGGTCAAGTATGTGCCACGGAGGTTGTTAAGCGAGAGTATCTTGCGCATTTGGTACTGGCCGATATTTATACGGCCGGCGCGGAGGCAGTGGCAAAAAAGTTGGCCGAAACGACTGCGGCACCGATTACCGTAGTGCAAGCGGATGCCAGCAGTGTCGAGAGTGTAGCTGCCATTTTACAGGATGTAGATGTAGTGGTGTATGCCGGGTTGCCGGAGTACAATCCACAGGTGATGGAAGCGTGTGTACAAACGAAGACGAACTATATCGATCTAGCGGCGGACGGACCGGGTGCGCACCAGCTGCTGGAGCAATTGGCATGCAATGAAACGTTTAAACGAGCAGGTATACTCGGTATCCTGGGGATGGGGTGCGACCCCGGGTTTTCCAATGTGGCTGCCCGCTATGCAGCCGATCAGATGGATACGGTGAAGACGATCACCGTTCTCGACGGGGATAAATCAACCGTCGATTACGACGGGTTTTGCACGTATTTCAGCCCGCAGACAGCGATTAAGGAATGCTTGTCCCTGCCGAATTACTGGACCCCGGAAGGCGGAGACCAGTACTTCTCGGAGCATTTGCCCAACAAGGAGCTGATTGAGTTTCCCGCTCCAATCGGTTGGCTGGAATGCTACAACGTCGAGCATGAGGAGCCGACGACATTGGGGCCGTCGATTGGCAAAGGCGTCGAGTACGTGGAGTTCAAGTACGCGATGCCGCAAGAGCTGGTCGCGACGCTGAGAACATTGAAATATCTGGGGATTGACGAAGAAAAGCCCGTGGAGATTGGCGGGGCGCAAGTGAACCCGCTTGACGTAATCGTCAAAATGATGCCGAAACCAGCCGACCTGGCCGGGAAAATCCGCGGTCATTCGTGCATCGGTACATTGGTCAAAGGCACGAAGGGCGACCGGAATGTCGAGATGTTCGTCTACTCCATGGTTACCCATGAGGAGGCATACGAAAAAGCCGGCTCACAGGCGACTGTCTGGCAGACCGGGATACCGCCGATCGTGGCGCTCGACATGATGGCCGAAGGGCTGCTGAATACAACCGGCTGCATTCCCCCGGAGATGATCGACCCCGTTCCATTCCTGGAGCGATTACGAGCGAGAGGAATGAGATGGGACGTAATTCAGAAAATAAGTCCGATAGACGTACTGGCTTAATATATGGTAAAAAATACGACAGCTGAGAAAGGATGGGTATAAAACACATCCAGGCCATCCTTCATCATTCATCATTTCACCACAATTGGTTCCGAGCCAATTGTGGTACCATTTCAAATTTGCTGAAAAGCGATGCGTCGTTATCAGAGTGAAAGGGACAGGCGGTCACTGGTTGATAATCGATACGCCGCTGCCATTTCATAAAGCGCGACAGCTCGTTTTTCATGAGCAAAATGGAGGGAAATAATGAATGTCATGCGGTTTTCAAAAAAGTGGGCCCTTGCCCTGGTGATAACGCTGCTGTCGGCCCTGGTCAGCGCTGCCTGCAGCTCAGGCGGACAGACGACAGAAGCAGGTCTGGACAAAGAATTGATTTTTGCCAACTGGTCTGACTATACGCCGGAGAATTTGCTGGTGAAGTTTGACAAAGAGCACGGCGTCAAAGTTAAGCTGTCTACCTTTTCCTCAAACGAAGAGGTGCTGTCCAAGCTGGCGGCAGGTGGCGAAGGGCAGTACGATTTGGTCGTCGTCAGCGACTACACTGTCGATATTATGCGCAAACAGGGCATGCTCGAGGAGATAGACAAGAACAATCTGCCGCATTTCCAAAATCTTTCCAAGGAGTTTCTCGACCAGATTTTTGACCCTGGCAACAAATACTCGATTCCGTACATGGCGGGCAATGTCGTAATCGCTTACAACGAGGAGAAAGTAGCCAAGCCGCCGACGTCGTATGCCGATTTGTGGAGTGAGGAATACAAGAATTCCCTGGTCGTGCTGGACGATCAGCGGACGTTGATCGGGATCGCCAATAAAATGCAGGGAAAATCGATGAACGATACAGATCCGGCAGTCTTGAAACATTCCCTGGACCTGCTGATGAAGCTAAAGCCCAACATTAAAGCATTTGACAGTGATACCCCGAGAAATATGCTGATCAACGGCGAAGTGAAAGCAGGGCTCATCTGGGGAGCGGAAGCAGCACTGGCGCGAAGAGATGCGCCCAACATCAAAACGGCGATTCCCAGAGAGGGACTGAACCTGTGGCTGGACAATTTCGTCATTCCCAAAGGGGCTCCGCACAAGCGGACTGCCGAAGCATTCATCGACTTCCTCCTGGAAAAGGAAAACAGCGCTGAACTGCCCAGGGCCTTCCCGTACATGCTGCCGAACGATGAAGGCTTGCAGCTTATCGACGATTCGATCAAAAAAGACATCGCCGTTTACCCGCCGAAAGAAGATATGGCACGCGGCGAGTACCTGATCGACGTCGGGGATGCGACGTCGGAAATCGACCGGATCTGGTCCCAGTTCAAGCAGTAAGGAAATACTCCAGTCGGGTTGCCAAGCTTGCCCGTATGTGTTCGGATACATGGGGGCAGCGGGACCAGCTTGACATTGAACAAATGCATGAAACCTGCAGAAGGGTAGTGGAACGATAAAGTGATGAACGGAAAGGATTTGAGCGCAATGGTAGATAAGCCGAATACAAAGCTGAGAATATAGAGGAGGACGACCGTTTGAGTTTGCAAGTTGCCATTTTAGGTGTTGGTGCAGTCGGACAAGTATGCGCGATGGAAGTAGTCAAGGCAGGGTATTTGAAAAAGCTGGTATTAGCCGATATTTCGACGAAAGCGGCAGAAGCGCTGGCGCAAAAGCTGGCCACACAGACATCCGCCGAAATCGTCATCAAAAATGTGAATGCCAGTGATGTAGCGAGTGTTGCAGCGATTCTCGGCGAGATCGATGTGCTGATCCATGCAGGCATCCCGCAAAATAACTTCAGCGTGATGGAAGCGTGTATTGAGGCGAAAACGAATTACATCGACATGGCGGCAGACAGCCCGAATTGGCTGTTGAAGCAGCTGGAGTGGGATGAGAAGTTCAAGCAGGCCGGTATTTTAGGCATTATGGGCTTGGGCTGCGACCCCGGATTTACTAACATCGCTGCGCGCTATGCCGTCGATCAGCTGGACAGCGTCAAAACGATTACCATCCTTGACGGCGATAAATCGGACGTCGATTACGAAGGCTTTTGCGCGTTTTTCAGCCCGCAAACAGCGATCAAGGAGTGTCTGGCCAAGCCGAACTACTGGACGAAGGAAGCCGGCATGCTGTTTGATCCGAAGCCGTTCACGCGCAAAGACGAGTACGAATTTCCGGAGCCAATCGGCTGGCTGGACTGCTACCGCGTAGAGCATGAAGAAGTGGCGACGCTGGGAGAGACGATCGGGAAAGAAAAAGGCTGCGAGCTGGTTGAGTTTATGTACGCCCTTCACCCTGATTTCGTCAACACGCTCAAGGTGTTAAGCTATCTGGGATTGGATGAGGACGAGCCGATCAAGGTGGATGGCAACGACGTGATTCCGTTGAATGTGGTCGTCACGTCAATGCCGAAGCCAGCCGACCTGGCCGGCAAAATCCACGGCTATTCCTGCATTGGTACGGCTGTAAAAGGGATGAAGGACGGGGAAAACATCGAGCTGTTCGTCTACTCGATGGTCCATCACGACGAGGTCTACCGGAAGATGGGCTCACAGGCAACGGTCTTCCAGACAGGCGTCCCGCCGGTGGTCGCGATCGATATGATGGCCGAGGGATTGCTCGCGATGACAGGCTGCATCCCGCCGGAAAAAATCGACCCGGTGCCCTTCCTGGAACGGCTGGATGCTCGCGGGATGAAGTGGTATGTAAGCAAGAAAACGAGCCCGGTTTTTCAGGACGTATAGCAGGCAATCAGCGAGCCGACACTTGAGAGGGAGTGTCGGCTCGCTGTTGTAAGGACACGTATCCTGCCTGCTGCCGCAATCGCTAAACCCCGGGCACTCATCCCGCCCGCTGCCGCGACCGCTAGGCTCTGGTATTGACCACACGGACGTATACGCGATCCTGGTGTTTTTCCACCGCCACCGGTGCATTAAAAAAATCACTCAACGTCTCCGCTTCCATGATCTGCTCCGTTGCTCCGCTCCGGACCACTTCGCCCTGCCGCAAGAGCAGCGTGTGGCTGAACACGGGAAGGATTTCTTCCGTATGGTGAGTCACATAGATCAGGGTAGGGGTCTGCTCCTGCATCGTCAGCTTGTCAATACTGTCAAGCAGCCTCTCGCGCGAGAACAGATCCAGGCCGTTGCACGGCTCGTCGAGGATCAGAATCTGCGGGTCAGCCATGAGCGCCCGGGCGATCAACAGTTTTTGCTTCTCGCCTTGCGAGCACATCCGGAATTCGCGGTCCCACAGATGCCTGCAGCCGAGGGTGTCCATCAGCGCTTCGGCACGCTCCAGGTCTTCTGTGGAAAGCCGCTCGTATAAGCCGATGCTCGCGTACTTTCCGCTGATGACCACGTATTGGGTTTTATCGTTGCCGTACAGCTTCTCCTGCAGGGAAGAGCTGACCCAGCCGATCGACTTGCGCAGGTCGCGCAAATCGACCTCCCCGAACCGATGGCCGAGTACGGACACCGATCCACGTGTCGGCCAAATGTACCCGTTGATTATGTTCAACAGCGTCGTCTTCCCCGATCCGTTCAGGCCTAGCAGCGCCCAATGCTCTTTCGGCTTCACTGTCCAGCTCACGTCATTCAGCAAGACGCTGTCTCCTCGTTTCCAGTAGACACCCTGCAAGTCAATCACATTTTTCATGGTCGAAACCTCTTTCTCCATACTTTTTTCGCCGGTTGCTGTCCCATGCAGTCACATCGCGGCTTATTTTTATCCCTCAATCATAAAGAAATTGCCGGTGCTTGTCTTTTGCGAAAATTGCTCATATGGCGATCGGCATAAAAGCAACTTTTGCTATTTTAAAAATGGCTGAGTCTTGTTTCCGTTTGTCAAAATTGAAAAATCACTTTTAAAATTGACAATGCCCGGAACTGCTCAGCTGCCCGCTCTTCTT
>CAMIVR010000039.1 GCA_946402065.1 uncultured Brevibacillus sp.
AAAGTGGGGAATTTTCAAGTGCCGTTATTGAGGATTTTACCAGTGCCGTTCACAACGTTGAGGCCCCAAATAACGATTACGCCCGTAAGTATCGCATAGATGATGGTGTCCCTGTTTTTCATCGAACTCGCTTCCCCTTACCGATACACTCATTATGCAAAATATTGTAACATAACAGCTTCTCCTGAGACACGGAACCTTTTTGATGGCAACCATTAAAAAAATCGATGGAACGAGCCAGGCGAGCAGCAGTCACGCTGCCGACGTCGGCCAAACGAAGAAAAACCCGCCAGTCGCGAGAGACCAGCGGGTTTGCTGTACGTAATTATTCTACGATAGAAGCAACTACGCCTGCGCCTACAGTACGTCCACCTTCGCGGATAGCGAAGCGAGTACCTTGTTCCATTGCAACTGGTGCAATCAGTTCAACAGTGAACTCAGTGTTGTCACCAGGCATAACCATTTCAACGCCTTCTGGCAATTGAATGATACCTGTCACGTCAGTTGTACGGAAGTAGAATTGTGGGCGGTAGTTAGCGAAGAATGGAGTATGACGTCCACCTTCTTCTTTGGACAGAACGTAAACTTCTGCTTTGAACTTGGTGTAAGGCTTAACGGAACCTGGTTTTGCCAGACATTGTCCACGCTCGATGTCTTTGCGCTCAACACCGCGGAGCAGAGCACCGATGTTGTCACCTGCTTGAGCCTGGTCGAGCAACTTGCGGAACATCTCAACACCAGTTACAGTGGTAGAACGAGTTTCTTCAGCAAGACCGATGATTTCTACTTGGTCACCAACTTTAACAATACCGCGCTCTACGCGACCAGTAGCAACAGTACCACGACCAGTGATCGTGAATACGTCCTCTACAGGCATCAAGAAAGGTTTGTCAGTTGCACGCTCAGGAGTTGGGATGTAAGCATCAACAGCGTCCATCAGTTCAATGATTTTCTTAGCCCAATCGCCAGATGGATTGTCAAGAGCCTCTTTAGCAGAACCTTTGATTACTGGAGTGTCATCGCCCGGGAATTCGTATTGGGACAGCAGGTCACGAATTTCCATTTCAACCAGCTCGAGCAACTCTTCATCGTCAACCATGTCGCATTTGTTCATGAATACAACGATGTAAGGTACGCCTACTTGTTTGGAGAGCAGGATGTGCTCGCGAGTTTGTGGCATTGGACCGTCAGCAGCAGATACTACGAGGATCGCGCCGTCCATTTGAGCTGCACCAGTGATCATGTTTTTAACGTAGTCAGCGTGTCCTGGGCAGTCAACGTGTGCATAGTGGCGGTTTTCAGTTTCGTACTCAACGTGAGCAGTGTTGATTGTGATACCGCGCTCGCGCTCTTCTGGAGCAGCGTCGATGCTGCCGTAGTCCATAGCTTGTGCTTTACCGGACTGAGCCAATACAGTTGTGATAGCAGCAGTCAAAGTTGTTTTACCATGGTCAACGTGACCAATCGTACCGATGTTTACGTGTGGTTTATTACGTTCAAATTTAGCTTTTGCCATGAGAGTTTAATCCTCCTCAAAAAAGTGTAAATGTAAGTATTTAAAGAAAGGCTTACTACACTGGAAGGATGAGCCTGCCGATATTGTAAACCTTTCTAATTGTAAACCGGCTTGGCTACGCGGCGCAAAACGCGAGTGCTTTGCCAAGACCAAAGAGGAGATTATTCCCCTTTGGACTTCTTGATGATTTCTTCTGAGATGAACTTCGGTACTTCTTCGTAATGGTCAATCTGCATCGAGTAAGTACCGCGACCTTGCGTACGCGAACGAAGTACAGTGGAGTATCCGAACATCTCGGAAAGTGGCACCATCGCACGAATGACTTGCGCGTTTGCACGAGCTTCCATTCCTTCGATACGTCCACGGCGAGAGTTCAGGTCACCCATTACGTCGCCCATGTAATCGTCAGGTACGGTTACTTCTACTTTCATGATTGGCTCGAGAAGAACCGCACCGCATTTTTTCGCAGCTTCTTTCAAAGCCAACGAACCTGCTACTTTAAACGCCATCTCCGAAGAGTCGACGTCATGGTAGCTACCGTCTACGAGGACAGCTTTGATATCAACCAGCGGGAAGCCTGCGAGAACCCCGTTTTTCATGGATTCTTCGATACCAGCTTGAACAGCAGGCACGTATTCGCGAGGTACGACACCACCGACGATTTTGTTTTCAAATACAAAGCCTTGACCTGGCTCGAGCGGAGAGAATTCGACCCAAACGTGACCGAATTGTCCGCGTCCACCGGATTGACGAACGAACTTACCTTCAACCTTGGCGTGGTTGCGGAAGGTTTCGCGGTAAGCAACCTGTGGTGCACCTACGTTCGCTTCTACTTTGAACTCACGCTTCATCCGGTCAACGATGATTTCAAGGTGAAGCTCACCCATACCGGAAATGATCGTTTGTCCAGTTTCTTCATCCGTGTGCGTACGGAACGTCGGATCTTCTTCGGACAGTTTGGACAGGGCAATACCCATTTTGTCTTGGTCCGCTTTGGATTTTGGTTCAACCGCAACGTGGATAACTGGCTCAGGGAATTGCATCGACTCAAGAATAACTGGCGCTTTCTCATCGCACAGTGTATCTCCAGTCGTCGTATCTTTCAAACCTACTGCCGCTGCGATATCTCCGGAGTAAACGATCTGGATTTCTTCGCGGTGGTTTGCGTGCATTTGCAGGATACGGCCTACGCGTTCACGCTTGCCTTTCGTAGAGTTCAAAACATAGGATCCAGAAGACAGTGTACCGGAATACACACGGAAGAACGTCAGCTTACCAACGTACGGGTCAGTCATGATCTTGAATGCAAGAGCAGAGAACGGACCGTTGTCGTCAGATTCACGAGTTACTTCGTCTTCTGTATCAGGCAGAACACCTTTGATCGCAGGAATGTCAATTGGAGCAGGCAAGTAAGCTACAACTGCATCCAGCATCGGTTGAACACCTTTGTTTTTGTAGGAAGAACCACAGAGAACTGGAACGATGTTAACGTCGATGGTTCCTTTGCGCAAAGCTGCTTTGATTTCATCAACAGTCAACTCTTCGCCTTCAAGGTATTTCATCATCAGTTCTTCATCTTGTTCAGCAGCTGCTTCAACCAGCTTCAAATGAAGCTCTTCGCATCTGTCTTTCAGGTCTGCCGGGATTTCTACGGAGTCGGACGTTTTACCCAGGTCGTCTGTGTAGATGATTGCTTTCATCTCTACCAGGTCAACCATACCGACAAACGTATCTTCCGCTCCGATTGGATATTGGATGGCTACCGGGTTTGCGCCGAGACGCGTGCGGATTTGCTCCAAACACATGTCATAGTTAGCTCCGAGAATATCCATTTTGTTAATGTAGCAAAGACGTGGTACACCGTAACGGTCAGCTTGGCGCCATACTGTTTCGGTTTGCGGTTCTACGCCGCCCTTTGCATCAAAAACGGTTACTGCACCATCGAGAACGCGGAGGGAACGTTCAACTTCCACTGTGAAGTCTACGTGTCCAGGCGTATCGATGATATTGATGCGGTGACCTTTCCATTGAGCAGTTGTCGCAGCAGAGGTGATCGTAATCCCACGCTCTTGCTCCTGCTCCATCCAGTCCATGGTTGCTGCACCTTCATGGGTTTCCCCAATCTTGTGAACGCGACCGGTATAGAAAAGGATACGCTCAGTGGTAGTCGTCTTACCAGCATCAATATGGGCCATGATACCGATATTACGCGTATTCGCTAGAGAAAACTCGCGAGCCATTAGGAATGCTCCTTCCTTACTCATATGTCTAAACAGGCAGATGTCCAAAGCGGACACCTGCTTTGGATTCTACCAGCGATAGTGCGCAAACGCTTTGTTTGCTTCAGCCATTTTATGCGTATCCTCACGCTTTTTAACAGCCGCACCCGTATTGTTCGCAGCATCTAGGATTTCATTCGCTAAACGCTGTTCCATCGTTTTTTCACCGCGACTGCGTGAGTAGTTAACCAACCAACGCAAACCGAGTGTAGTACGACGCTCAGGCTTCACTTCGATTGGCACCTGATAGTTAGCACCACCAACGCGGCGAGCTTTAACTTCGAGTACAGGCATTACGTTTTTCAGTGCTTCTTCAAACACTTCCATCGGATTGCGACCTGTACGTTCTTGGATGATGTCAAAAGCGGAGTAGAGTATGTTCTGTGCTACCCCACGCTTACCGTCCAACATCAAACGGTTAATCAAGCGAGTAACCAGTTTGCTATTGTGAATTGGATCAGGTAATACGTCACGACGAGTAACTGGACCTTTACGTGGCATTGAGTTCCCCTCCTTCTTGTTGGGATGTTAAAAGTTCAATCGCCTAAGCGATTTTATTTCTTTTTAGCTGCTGCTGCAACCGGTTTGCCGTCTTTGCCAAGTTTTGGACGTTTTGTACCGTACTTGGAACGAGCTTGCATACGATTGTTCACACCAGCAGTGTCGAGAGCACCGCGAACGATGTGATAGCGTACCCCTGGCAAGTCTTTTACACGACCGCCGCGTACGAGTACCACGCTGTGCTCTTGCAGGTTGTGACCGATACCGCCGATATAGGCAGTAACCTCGATACCATTCGTCAAACGCACACGCGCATATTTACGCAATGCGGAGTTTGGTTTCTTCGGAGTCATCGTACCTACGCGAGTACACACGCCGCGTTTTTGTGGTGAGCTTTGGTTCGTTTGAGATTTCTTGAAGCTGTTGTACCCCTTTTGCAAAGCTGGGGACTTCGACTTCACTACTTTATCAATACGACCTTTACGTACTAATTGGTTCATTGTAGGCATGTTGCTACCTCCTTCCTTTTTCCCTTCAGTCAAGACCACAGATCCAGGTGAGTCATTTTTGGTCAAATAGAAAGTCTTTGTCGGACAAGCCACATTCACAGCTTCGCAACAAAAACCACGTTAACCGTTTTTCTTTATCGCAGCAATCGCTGCGCCTACATCAATACCGCACGCTTTTCCCAAGCGCCGCATCGAGTCGACGTAAATGACTGGAACACCCTTTTCCTTGCACAGGAGAGCGACTTTTTGAGTCAAGCGCTTCTCGGCATCTTTGGCGATAAACACTTCATCTACCTTGTTACCCTCAATCGCTTTAACTGTTTGGTTGATTCCGATCGCTAACTCCTTGGCCCGCTCTACTTTTTCATAAGACATGATTTTCATATCCTCCAAAGCAAAGAGTATCAGGCACACTTGAATATATTATCAGGTTCTATGAAAGATGTCAACGTAAAGCACATTAAAAAAGCGCATTAAAAAATTTTTTAGAATTACTTGGCATTTAATGAAAGATAATGTAAAAATATAAAACAGAGTCATATTATCTTTAAATTTCTATAATTGCTATATTTAGGTATTAATGGTATATTTTATAAAGAATGTGATCACAATTCTAAATTCAATTAAGTGTGAGAAAGGAGAAAATTCATGAAATCTAAACTGTTAACCATCTTGTTTGTTTTCCTATTACTGTTTTCGAGTGCAGGATCTGCGTTTGCCTCTTCCAATGGTGATGGTTCTTCAAAAAATGACAGCTCCACGGCGATATCTCGCGAAGATGTGGAGGCGTTTATTAACAACATTACTCCAGAAGAATTTGAAAAACGACCAGAACAATACGATATGGTTAATGAATTGAAAGAGTTGATTGAAAATAGAGAGCAATTAACTTTTGATGAGGTTGCAAGTATCGTTGATAAATATAATCTCCTGCGTGATCAGGTGACCGAAGAATCAAGGGAAGATTCAAGCTTGCAGGAGCAACAAGTAATTGCCCTGCAAGAGCAATTTAGTGAAATCGATGCTTTAGCGCAAGAGTACTACGATTTCTATAAACTTCATGGTAAACTACCGAGTGAAAAGGATGTCGAAAAGTTTGCAACTTTCGATGTCTCTGTTAGCGATGCTCTCAAAGTTTTACGTGATTTAGGTATCTCTTATACGGAGAGACAGCTCGCTGCACGCTTGGCGATACTGGGTACGATTGCAGCGCTAGACGGACCATTGCCTGTTGGAGACTTCATTGCTTTACTATCAGGGTGCGTAATTCTTGGCTATGATCTTGTTTCGAGCTATAATCGTAGTGCGACAGCCTTGGCAAATGACATCGGTAAAAATGAGGGTAGGTCCTACATAAAAATCGTATCGGAAACCATTGCCATCAGTGTTACTACAGCAGCTGAAATAAAGAAGGGAACTAAGCACTTTGTCGCCAATTTAAATTATGGCGGAGCGGGTGGAATTATCGTTGGGAGCCCGATTTCATTAAATGCTGCGCAGCTGAGAGCCAAAAATGGCCAAGATACTTTTAGTACAGCAAACAAATACGCTGAACAAGTTGTGACGATTAAAGATTACGATAAAGAGTGGGAACCTCCTCACATCCTTACTAGGTATGGTATTAAACCAAATAATCTGCCGCACTGGCATTTGCTTAAAAATGGAAGCAGATTGGAAGGACACCATTTTCATCCATGGTATCCCTTATAATTGTTTAAGTGACTGTAAGGCATGACTGAAAAGTTATGCCTTCTTGTTCTTAAGAAAAGAAAGCTGGGTGATGTTACCTATGGAGTTAAAAGTTGAAACCGTAGACGAGTTTATTGTTTTAGGAGTTCCGGATGAACTTGACAACCAAGTAAATTCTATATTGTGGAACACGCCTTACGTGGAGAATCCTGATCTTACCTATTATGTTTACGATTCGGGTTCTTCCATTTGCGGAAAAAGGGTATCAAAAGTAAATGAAATGCCCAATAGCTGCCAGGTTATCATTGTCCCAAAAGGAACGTATGCCGTATACCATGACGATGACAGTCAGCATATAAGAGACATGTTAGCTAAGACTTATTACAAGGTCTCGAGAGATTTTGGATACTCCATTACGTTCCGCCAAAGTTATATCGCCCACACGTACAGATACACACCGGTCGAATTCTGTGAAGACCTTATCAATATTACAAAGCTTCCTCACTTGCCGAAAAAGCAATCACGTTCGTTAAGGGATGCATATATCCGCACCTTTTTTGACACGGATAGCGACGATTACCGGACACATTACTTTCAGCTGTATTGGGAGCAGGGAGTTGGCTATCTCTGGGGATTCCTGAAAAAACCATTTACTCCTGTTCATCTTGAGGATGTAAAGCAATTTTTACAGCAGACCGACCAGGTGTTGTTCTTTTGGGATAGTTACAGCCCGATTGGAACTGAGATCAGCCGGAAGTATGTCTATAAAATGCAAACGCAAAAGCTGCTAAATCAATACAACCGGTTTACCGATGATCTGTATATTTTTGACGAAACATTGACCTGGACCGCTGTTATTTCTCATGAACCTGATCCAAATGGCTTCTATTGCTGTATAGCCAAAAGACCTGCGATAAAAAAAGTCGATGGGAAGTGACACCCATCGACTTTTTTTCGTGACAATGTTTGCTTGGTTTACTCTACCGAAACAGCTTCGCGTTCTGCTTGGCCCTGGTCATTCGCCAGTGCCTCTTGCTCTGCACGGGTCAGAACCGATGTGTTGCGATAACGCGACATCCCGGTACCAGCCGGAACGAGCTTTCCGATAATGACGTTCTCTTTCAAACCGAGCAGGCGGTCGACTTTTCCTTTGATCGCCGCATCGGTCAGTACGCGGGTCGTCTCCTGGAACGATGCTGCCGACAGGAAGGAGTCGGTTTCAAGCGATGCTTTGGTGATACCGAGCAATACCGGACGTCCGACTGCCGGGTTGCGTCCTTCCATCAGAACCTTGGCATTTGCCTGTTCGAATTCATGCACTTCGACAAATGAACCCGGGAGGAGATCCGTATCGCCACTGTCAGCGACGCGCAGTTTGCGCAGCATCTGACGAATCATGACTTCCACGTGTTTGTCGTTAATTTCTACCCCTTGCATCCGGTACACTTTTTGTACCTCTTGCAAAATGTAGTTGGATACGCCGCGTTGTCCGCGTACTTTGAGCATCTCTTTCGGGTCTACTGAACCCTCGGTGAGTTCGTCACCGGCATTCAGTTTCGTACCGACCGAGACTTTAATGCGTGCACCGTACGTAGCCGCATATACCTTGTTCTCTGCTTCACCGCGAACCTCAATTTCCCGGCGATCCTTGCCTTCGCGAATATCGACGACTTCACCGTCGATCTCGGTGATGACCGCTTGACCTTTCGGATTGCGCGCTTCAAACAGCTCCTGAATACGCGGCAAACCTTGGGTAATATCGTCTCCGGCAACCCCGCCGGTATGGAACGTACGCATCGTCAGCTGGGTTCCAGGCTCACCGATTGATTGGGCAGCGATGATACCGACTGCTTCGCCGATCTCAACCTCTGCACCCGTTGCCAGATTTCGTCCGTAGCAGCGTTTGCACACGCCGTGACTCGTACGGCAAGCAAGTACGTTGCGAATATAAACATCCTTGATACCGGCTTTCGCCAGTTCCTCGGTCATTTCTTCGGTTATTTCCTCGTTGCGGTGGATAATGATCTCCCCGGTCTCAGGGTGGCGAACTGTTTCGAAGCACGTACGGCCGATGAGACGGTCGGCGAGTTTTTCGATCTCTTCTTTGCCGTCTGTAATTGCTGTTACGCGGATGCCTTTATCCGTGCCGCAATCGATTTCACGCACGATCACATCTTGGGCAACGTCAACGAGACGACGCGTCAGGTAACCGGAGTCCGCTGTCCGCAGGGCCGTATCCGCCAAACCTTTACGGGCACCGTGTGTGGAAATAAAGTACTCCAATACAGTCAGCCCTTCACGGAAATTGGACTTGATCGGCAACTCGATGATTCGACCGGACGGGTTGGCCATCAGACCGCGCATCCCGGCGAGCTGCGTAATCTGTGAGACGTTACCGCGGGCGCCGGAGTTGGCCATCATGAAGATTGCATTGAATTTGTCCATCGACTTCATCAATACTTCCGTAACTTCATCCTTCGCCTTCGACCAGATGGAGATGACGCGGTCATAGCGCTCATCCTCTGTAATCAAACCGCGGCGGTATTGCGCCATAACGGTAGCGACTTTTTCATCGGCACCTTCCAGAATGTCCTTCTTCTTGTCAGGCACAACGATGTCGGCGACGGCAATCGTAATCCCTGCTTTTGTCGAATAGGTAAACCCGAGTTCCTTGATCTTGTCGAGGATCATCGACGTCTGCATCGTTCCGAAGCGGCGGAAGCACTCGGAGATGATCGTACCCAGGAAGCCTTTTTTCACTGCACCGTTGTCCGGAAGCGTCTTGACAAACTCTTTCAGGTCTGCACCCTTATCAAAGACAAAATACTCATCCGGCACTTTCGTCTGCAGGTTGGATTTTGTCGGCGTGTTGATAAATGGCAGTTCAGGCGGGAAGATCTCATTGAAAATGATCTTGCCTACCGTCGTAAACAAGAGCGCCTTCTCTTGCTCCTCGGTAAAGGAAGTCTTCTTCAAGCTTCTCGCCGGTACCGCAATCCGCGTGTGCAGGCTGATGTAGCCATTCTGATAAGCAGCAATCGCATCGGCTGGATCACGATAAACGGTACCCTCCCCTTTGTCGCCTTCGCGCTCAAGCGTCAGGTAGTAAGAGCCCAGGACCATGTCCTGCGAAGGTGTAACAACCGGTTTCCCGTCTTTCGGGTTGAGGATGTTTTGGGCAGCCAGCATCAAAATGCGTGCTTCCGCCTGAGCTTCTGCTGACAGCGGTACGTGCACGGCCATTTGGTCACCGTCAAAGTCGGCATTGTACGCCGTACAGACGAGCGGATGGAGACGGATCGCCCGGCCTTCGACGAGAATCGGCTCGAACGCCTGAATCCCCAGTCTGTGCAAGGTAGGGGCACGGTTCAACAACACTGGATGCTCACGGATCACTTCTTCAAGAACATCCCAGACCTCAGGCTGCACGCGCTCGACTTTACGCTTCGCGCTCTTGATGTTGTGAGCCAGACCTTTCGCCACCAGCTCTTTCATTACGAATGGCTTGAACAGCTCCAGGGCCATTTCTTTCGGCAGACCGCATTGATACATTTTCAGGTTCGGTCCGACTACGATAACGGAACGGCCGGAATAGTCAACACGCTTACCCAGGAGGTTTTGACGGAAGCGGCCTTGCTTCCCTTTCAACATATGGCTGAGCGATTTCAATGGACGGTTGCCGGGACCCGTTACAGGGCGGCCACGACGACCGTTGTCGATCAGCGCGTCAACTGCTTCTTGCAGCATGCGTTTTTCGTTTTGCACAATGATGTCGGGAGCGCCCAGTTCGAGGAGGCGCTTCAGGCGGTTGTTGCGGTTGATTACGCGACGATACAGGTCGTTCAAGTCGGAAGTGGCAAAACGACCGCCGTCGAGTTGAACCATTGGACGCAGCTCAGGCGGAATGACCGGCAGTACATCAAGCACCATCCAGTCGGGACGATTGCCGGAGTTGCGGAATGCTTCCAGCACTTCCAGACGCTTGATCGCACGGTTGCGGCGTTGGCCTTGTGCTGTTTTCAGCTCTTCCTTCAAAAAGTCGACTTCTTTGTCGAGGTCGATTTCAGCCAGCAGGCGTTTGATTGCCTCTGCCCCCATCATCGCCTGGAACGAATAGCCGTACTTCTCGCGATAGTTGCGGTATTCCTTCTCCGACAACAGTTGCTTTTTGTCCAGTGGCGTATCACCGGCATCAGTCACTACGTAAGAAGCAAAGTAAATAACTTCTTCCAAAGACCGGGGGGACATGTCAAGCACAAGTCCCATCCGGCTCGGAATGCCTTTGAAATACCAGATGTGCGAGACCGGGGCAGCCAGCTCGATGTGCCCCATGCGCTCACGACGCACCTTGGCGCGAGTCACTTCCACGCCGCAGCGGTCGCAGACTACACCTTTGTAACGAACGCGCTTGTACTTACCGCAATGACATTCCCAGTCCTTCGTCGGACCAAAGATGCGCTCGCAGAACAAGCCGTCTTTTTCTGGCTTCAACGTCCGATAGTTGATCGTTTCCGGCTTTTTCACTTCACCGTACGACCAGGAACGGATTTTTTCTGGCGATGCCAGACCAATCTTCATATATTCAAAATTATTAACGTCAATCACAGG
Source organism: uncultured Brevibacillus sp. (assembly GCA_946402065.1). Classification (GTDB taxonomy): domain Bacteria; phylum Bacillota; class Bacilli; order Brevibacillales; family Brevibacillaceae; genus Brevibacillus_D. The sequence continues at coordinate 11,103 of CAMIVR010000039.1, forward strand.
GCGTTACCTCCCTTGGCACCGGAATCTTACTCTTCATCCAAGCTCCCGCCTTCGAGCACGAGGTTCAGTTTTTCACCTGTACCTTCGTCCTCGTCGTCGATCTCGCGCATTTCAATTTCTTGTTCGTCTTCTGAAAGGATTTTGGCATCCAGACCTAAGCTTTGCAATTCTTTGATCAGTACTTTGAACGATTCTGGAACCCCTGGCTCCGGTACATTTTCACCTTTGACGATCGCTTCGTAGGTCTTCACGCGACCGACGACGTCGTCGGATTTCACAGTGAGAATTTCCTGCAGGGTGTAGGCGGCACCGTATGCTTCAAGCGCCCATACCTCCATCTCCCCAAAGCGCTGACCGCCGAATTGGGCTTTCCCGCCCAACGGCTGCTGCGTAACGAGCGAGTATGGTCCGGTAGAACGAGCGTGGATTTTGTCATCGACCAAGTGCGCCAGCTTCAGCATGTACACACAGCCAACGGTTACACGTCGATCGAATGGCTCACCTGTACGGCCGTCGAACAGGATCGTTTTACCGTCACGGTCTAACCCGGCCTCTTCAAGCGTTTTGAAGACATCATCTTGGCGCGCTCCGTCAAAAACTGGCGTCGCTACGTGAATACCAAGAATTTTTGCAGCCATACCCAAGTGCGTCTCAAGCACCTGTCCGATGTTCATCCGTGATGGAACGCCCAATGGATTCAGGACGATTTCAACCGGTGAACCATCCGGCAGGAACGGCATGTCTTCTTCTGGCATGATCCGGGCAATAACCCCTTTGTTACCATGGCGACCAGCCATTTTGTCCCCGACGGAGATCTTCCGTTTTTGAGCAATGTATACACGAACGAGCTGGTTTACACCAGGTGGCAATTCATCGCCGTTGTCACGCGTAAATACTTTCACATCGACAATAATTCCAGATCCACCGTGTGGTACGCGCAAAGAAGTGTCGCGCACTTCGCGAGCCTTTTCCCCAAAAATCGCATGCAGCAAGCGCTCTTCAGCAGTCAGCTCAGTAACACCCTTGGGCGTGACTTTACCAACGAGAATATCGCCATCCTGAATCTCTGCACCGATGCGGATAATGCCGCGCTCATCAAGATTCTTCAGAGCATCTTCACCGACGTTCGGAATGTCGCGAGTAATCTCTTCAGGTCCAAGCTTGGTATCGCGCGCTTCTGACTCGTACTCTTCAATATGAATCGAAGTGTAGACGTCATCTTTTACCAGCTTCTCGCTCAGCAAGATCGCATCCTCGTAGTTGTACCCTTCCCAGGTCATAAAGGCGACGATTACGTTGCGGCCCAGAGCCAATTCGCCTTTCTCTGTAGATGGTCCGTCACCGATGATGTCCCCCGGCTCAATCCAATCGCCTTTTTGCACGATCGGGCGCTGGTTTACGCACGTTCCTTGGTTGGAGCGAATAAACTTATGCAGTTTGTATTTATCCAAATCGCCGGCCACTTTTTTACCGTCGATCTCTTTGTAACGGCGCACCCAGATTTCACGGGCAGTTACTTTTTCGACCTGTCCAGGCCATTTGGCGACAATCGCGACGCCGGAATCCTGTGCTGCCTTGTGCTCCATGCCTGTTCCGACAAACGGCGCTTGCGGAATAAGCAGCGGAACTGCCTGGCGCTGCATGTTCGATCCCATCAGGGCGCGGTTGGCGTCGTCGTTCTCGAGGAACGGAATCAATGCTGTGGCAACCGACACAACCTGTTTCGGCGATACGTCCATGAAGTCAACCTTATCGCTCGGGAGAATCAAGTTCTCGCCTTTGCGGCGGCAGATGACTGTCTCGTTGACAAAGTTGCCGTTTTCATCGAGCGGCTGGTTCGCCTGTGCGACATTGTAGACGTCTTCTTCGTCAGCAGTCAGATAGACGATTTCGTCCAAGACGCGTCCCGTCTCGGCGTCCACTTTACGACGCGGCGTTTCAATGAAGCCGTAGTCGTTGATCCGCGCAAAGGACGACAGCGAGTTGATCAACCCGATGTTTGGACCCTCCGGCGTTTCGATTGGACACATCCGGCCGTAGTGGGAATGGTGAACGTCGCGCACTTCGAAGCCGGCGCGCTCACGCGTCAAACCACCAGGTCCAAGCGCAGAGAGACGGCGTTTGTGCGTCAGCTCGGCCAACGGATTGGTTTGATCCATGAACTGCGACAGCTGAGAGCTGCCGAAGAACTCCTTAATCGATGCGATTACCGGTCTGATATTGATCAACGCCTGTGGCGTAATCTGGTTTTGGTCTTGAATCGACATGCGTTCGCGAACCACGCGTTCCATCCGCGAGAGCCCGATGCGGAACTGGTTTTGCAAGAGCTCGCCTACGGAACGAAGGCGGCGGTTGCCCAAGTGGTCGATGTCATCGGTATTGCCAACGCCGTGCAAGAGATCGACAAAGTAGTTGATTGCCGCAACGATGTCCGCTGGGGTAATGTGTTTAATCGACTTGTCGACATTTCCATTTCCGATGACTTTGATGATTTTCCCGTCTTCGGTAGGCGAGAAAATGTTGATCGATTGCAGGCGAATCTTGTCTTCTTCCAATACTCCGCCATTCGTCCGCACATCGATAAAGCCAACGCTTTCCTCCAGCATCGGCAAAATCCGGTCAAGCAGGCGGCGGTCAAGCATCTGCCCTGCTTCTGCGATGATTTCACCCGTTGCGGAGTCAACAAGCGTCTCCGCCAAGCGCTGGTTGAACAGGCGGTTTTTGATGTGCAGCTTTTTGTTCATTTTGTAGCGGCCTACAGATGCCAGATCGTAGCGTTTCGGGTCAAAGAAACGAGATACCAGCAAACTCTTGGCATTCTCTACCGTCGGCGGCTCACCTGGACGCAAGCGCTCGTAAATCTCGATCAGCGCTTTTTCCGTAGAATCCGTATTGTCTTTTTCCAAACTGTTCTTGATGTACTCGTCCTCGCCTAAAAGCTGCAGGATCTCCACGTCGGAGCTAAAGCCCAGAGCGCGGAGAAGAACCGTTACGGGAATCTTGCGCGTACGGTCGATACGGACGTATATGATGTCTTTTGCATCTGTCTCAAGCTCCAGCCATGCACCGCGGTTCGGGATGACTGTCGCAGTAAATGTTTGCTTTCCATTTTTGTCAATCTTGTTGTTATAATAAACACTCGGAGAACGAACAAGCTGGCTGACAATTACGCGCTCCGCCCCATTGATGATAAAGGTGCCGGTTTCGGTCATCAACGGGAAGTCCCCCATGAAAACCTCTTGCTCCTTCACTTCACCTGTCTCCTTGTTATAGAGACGGACCTTCACGCGAAGAGGAGCCGCATACGTAACGTCTCGTTCCTTCGATTCGTCTACATCGTACTTGGGATCTCCCAAGCTGTAGTCGATAAACTCCAACACCAAGTTACCAGTGAAGTCTTGAATCGGCGAAATATCTTGGAACATTTCGCGCAGCCCTTCATCCAAAAACCATTGGTAGGACTTTTGCTGAATCTCAATCAAATTCGGTAGACCCAGCACTTCGTTAATTCGTGAATACGTACGACGCTGGCGGTGTCGGCCGCTCTGAATCAATTTTCCTGCCAACTCATTCACCCCTCATGTCTGTGTTCCAGACAAAAAACGGCTTTGCCCGTTTTTTGCTGACCGCAGGCGGTCACATCAAATTGTACTGCCAGAAATTGGTGTTCATAAAAATAAAAATGGGTTAAACCAGTAACCTCATTTTTAACCCAGAGAATCTCTATTTTAAAAGAATTCCCATCTTTTTACACCAACATTCCTCCTTTTTCCTGAAAAAAAGAAAAAACAGTTGACAAAATAGGAATTACATAAATATGACAAATAACCCATATTGACATTTTATAATACTACCATACTCGGAATGTAACGTCAAGGGTAGATTTTCGTTATTTCATTGCCGGATGTACCCGCTTGCGATCAGCAACGCAGCAGTCAAAGCCCCTTTGTTGCTCGGAAGATAAAGTAGCCCTTGCTCCGATCTACTTCTGCCACTGTTTCGTAAATTTCTTGTAATTTTTTCAAAGCGGAAGGCGCCCCTTGCTTCTTCTGAATCACGACCCACATCGATCCACCAGCGTTAAGCAAGGCATGCCCCTCAGTAAAAATCCGGTGCACAACCTCTTTTCCGGCACGGATCGGCGGATTCGTAACGATGACATCGAAGCTGCGCCCTGCGACTTTTTCATAAAGGTCGCTCTGTATGATTTCCACATTATGGATATGGTTTGCTTCCGCATTTCGCTTTGCGAGCTGAACGGCTCGCTCATTAATGTCCAGCATGGTCACTTTGCCCTGATCGGCCAACTTCGCCGCAGACAAGCCGATCGGCCCATAACCACAACCGACATCAAGCACGCTGGCGGTTCGGGAAATCTCCATTGTCTCGATCAGCAATACACTGCCGTAATCGATGCGCTCCCGCGAAAACACACCTGCATCGGTGACGAAGCGCAGCGGCTGGTCGCGCAAGGTAAACGAAAACACCCGCTCATCGTGCGGTGCATTTGGTTTGTTGGTGTAGTAATGATCGCTCAAGAGGTGTCCACGCCCCTAAAGTTGGTCTCAGACGAAAACCTTCGTTGGCCTATGTATTACCTGACCATGTCGGGTTTATTCATCCGGGATGAAAAACCCCCTGCCAGAGGCAAGGGGATTGTCTTTTCAGCAAGTAAACATCGCTTATTTTACTTCTACAGATGCTCCGGCTTCTTCCAATTTTGCTTTCAAAGCTTCTGCTTCTTCTTTGGAAACGCCTTCTTTGAGTGTTTTTGGTGCGTTGTCAACCAGGTCTTTTGCTTCTTTCAAGCCAAGACCAGTCAGCTCGCGAACAACTTTGATAACGTTGATTTTGGAAGCGCCACCGCTTACCAAGGTTACGTTGAATTCAGTTTGCTCAGCAGCCGCTTCAGCAGCGCCACCAGCAACTACAGCTACAGGAGCAGCAGCAGTTACGCCGAATTCTTCTTCAATTGCTTTTACCAGGTCGTTCAGTTCGAGAACGGACATGCTTTTGATCGCTTCCAAAATTTGCTCTTTACTCATTTTCAAATCCTCCTATTCACGAAAACGCCGCAGCGTTTTTCCTATTGTTTTTACGCACCTTGTGATTCTTTTTGTTCAGCAACAGCTTTAACCGCAAGCGCGACGTTGCGCATTGGAGCTTGAAGCACGCTGAGCAGCATGGACAACAGACCTTCGCGAGACGGCAAGGAAGCCAACTGCTTGATTTGTTCCGCACCAACGACTTTGCCTTCGATGATTCCGCCTTTTACTTCCAGCTTTTCATTTTTCTTCGCGAAATCAACCAAGATTTTCGCTGGAGCAATCAGGTCATCTTTGGAGAAAGCAATCGCGTTTGGTCCCAAGAGGTATTGGTCTAACTCAGTTAAACCTTCTTTCTCAGTGGCCAGACGAGTCAGGGAGTTCTTCAAAACTTTGAACTCAACACCAGCTTCTCTCAATTGCTTACGGAGTTCAGTTACTTGTGCTACAGTCAATCCGCGGTAGTCGGCAACAACAGTTGTTTGGCTTTCACGAAGCTTGGTCGCGATTTCGCCAATTGCTTGCACTTTCTCTTCGCGAATAACGGTTGGACGAATTTCTGCCATGGTTACACCTCCCGTACATAAATCCTGCGCTAACAAACAATGCCCTCGCGGACACGAGGGCATAATGTATGCAAAAAGAGTTACTGGCTCTTTTCAAATTCATTACATACCTCGGAGGGATATTAAGCCGCTCTTTGCAGAGCGAGCACCTTCTGTCTGCGGCATGACACTGTTCAATTATCAACAGGCACTATCATATCAAAACTCGACTAGCAAAGTCAAGCTCTATTATTTTACAGCAACGCGCACGCCAGGTCCCATCGTGGAGCTGATCGTTACGTTTTTCATGTACACGCCTTTAGCTGCAGATGGCTTTACACGGTTCAACGTCTCAGTCAACGTTGCCAGGTTTTCAGCCAGTTTTTCTGAATCAAAGGAAACTTTGCCGATCGGTGCGTGGATGTTGCCGTTTTTATCAACGCGGTACTCAATTTTACCAGCTTTGATTTCGTTGACAGCTTTCGTTACATCAAACGTAACGGTTCCTGTTTTCGGGTTTGGCATGAGGCCTTTTGGACCGAGCACACGACCCAGCTTACCTACCTCACCCATCATGTCAGGGGTTGCCACAACAACGTCGAACTCAAACCATCCACCTTGGATTTTCGCGATCATGTCGGATTCCCCTACATAATCTGCACCTGCTGCTTCAGCTTCTTTTGCTTTTTCGCCTTTCGCAAATACAAGTACACGCTGTACTTTACCAGTGCCGTGCGGAAGTACAACAGCACCGCGGATTTGCTGATCGGCACGCTTAGGGTCAACGCCCAAGCGGAATGCAGCCTCGACTGTTTCATCGAACTTTGCAGTCGCCGCTTTTTTCACGAGTTCAATGCCCTCGCTTACTTCATAAACCTTGTTTTTATCAATCAGCTTTTGCGCTTCCTGATATTTTTTACCATGTTTCGGCATGTTTGTATTCTCCCTTCAATGTGGTCGTAGCGGTTAATCCTCCCACAAGACTGGGGTACAGACCGTACCCCAATAAACGATCCCCAGACAATTAGTCTTCGATCACGATACCCATAGAACGAGCGGTACCTTCAACCATGCGCATAGCTGCTTCGACAGTAGCTGCGTTCAGGTCAGGGCGTTTCAGCTCAGCGATTTCACGAACTTTATCGCGTTTCAGTGTAGCTACTTTTGTTTTGTTTGGCACGCCAGAACCAGACTCGATGCCAGCAGCTTTTTTCAACAGAACTGCTGCAGGCGGAGTTTTGGTAATGAACGTAAAGGAACGGTCTTCAAACACAGTAATTTCTACCGGAATGATCATTCCTGCTTCGCTTTCTGTACGAGCGTTGAACTCTTTGCAGAAGCCCATAATATTCACACCAGCTTGACCGAGCGCCGGACCTACTGGAGGTGCAGGATTCGCTTTCCCTGCTGGAATTTGTAATTTAATTACGCGGATAACCTTCTTAGCCACGTAAAACACCTCCTTACTTCAATTGTGGTTATGCGGGGGAAAACCCCCTCCCACCTGTTACGCGAAAGTCTGTATGTACATAGACTTCCAATCTATAGTGAGAGTCGGGAACCGCATGTCAGTTCCAGAACCAAAATGAAATGTACCACATTCGCCTGTACTTTTCAAGATAGCTCCATTATAATTTGTCAACTTGTGTAAAATCTAGCTCTACGGGCGTTTCACGGCCAAAGATGTCAACCAATACGCGCACCTTTTGCTTATCGGGTTGAATCTCGATAATCTCACCGGAGCGATTGGCAAACGGACCATCTTTCACGCGCACCATGTCGCGCAGCGCAAAATCAACCTTGACTTTCGGCATTTCGATACCCATTTGCCGGAGAATGGCATCCGCTTCTTGGGGAAGCAGAGCAGTCGGCTTGGAACCGGCTCCTGTGGATCCAACAAAGCCGGTCACTCCAGGCGTATTCCGCACGACATACCATGAGTCGTCCGTCATCACCATCTCAACAAGGACGTAACCAGGAAAAACTTTTTTGGTGACAGTACGTTTTTTGCCATCCTTGGTCTCGATTTCTTCTTCCGTAGGCACAAGGACGCGGAAGATTTTGTCTTCCATACCCATCGACTCAACGCGTTTCTCCAGATTCGTTTTCACCTTGTTTTCATACCCGGAGTAAGTATGAACTACATACCACGCTTTTTCCATATCCACGAGGACTTAAAAACCGTCCGTCCCTCCCAGGTCACGAAATATTACTTACCTAAAACCAGATCGATTAAGCGGGAAATACCCAAATCAATCAAATAGAAAAATACTGCCAGTAGCGTCACCGTAATCAGAACGACAACGGTGTACGTCGTCAGTTCCTTGCGGTTCGGCCAACGAACCTTTTTCAATTCGGACCATACATCACCAAAGAAAACGCCCGTACGTCGAAAACCTGTGCCGATTCTCGAGATAAAACTCACAGTGCGCCACCCCCAGACTTCATCACTTGCATCGTTACTTGGTCTCGCGATGGGTCGTTTGCTTTTTGTCGCGGGAGCAATACTTTTTCAACTCGATGCGCTCTGGGTTCGTACGCTTATTCTTGGTGGTGATATAGTTACGTTCACCACATTCGGTGCACGCTAACGTCACATTTACTCGCATCATTGCCACCTCCATCTCAACTCATACCTGTGTATTCGAAATTCCAATCGCTTCTATGAAAAACTTGTTCTCATTTCCCACAGAAATAAAAAGGTTGCGACCGTTTCCCCCTCTGATCGGGGGGTAAAAATATCGACCGCATGCGGCCACGTTACTTACTTGCGAAAAGCGCCGAGACGCTTTTCAAAGATAAAATAGTACAGGAAAAAACCGCTACTTTTTTTCCAGTGACCATTTCAAAGAAGCACCCAGAGTCCTTGGACTATGGCTACCTAATAAAATTTATCATACCGCAAACATCATGTCAATAAAACTTCTTGACAACTGCGAGGTAATTGGTTCTAATTTTTTCCGCAAAAAAAGAGAGCCCCCGAGCTACAGGTGAATCTCTCTTCCTTCCAAATATCGCTCCAATTTTCGCTTCACGCGCTGCAGCGCATTATCAATTGATTTTACATGCCGCTTCAACTCTACGGCGATCTGTTGATAGGAGCGTCCATCCAGATAGAGCATCAGCACTTGCCGTTCCAGCTCGCTGAGAATTTCGCTCATTTTTCCTTCGATATCGTCAAACTCTTCACGGTTGATAAACAGTTCTTCCGGATCAGTTACTTTCGTTCCGCAGATAACATCCAGCAAGGTACGATCAGAATCTTCGTCGTAGATAGGCTTGTCCAATGAGACGTATGAATTCAGCGGGATGTGCTTTTGTCTCGTCGCCGTCTTGATTGCTGTAATGATTTGACGGGTAATGCACAGCTCCGCGAACGCTTTAAACGAAGTGAGCTTGTCCCCTCGAAAGTCACGAATCGATTTGTACAGTCCAATCATACCCTCCTGCACAATATCCTCGCGGTCCGCACCGATCAAAAAATAGGAACGAGCTTTGGCACGCACAAAATTCTTGTATTTATTGATCAGGTATTCCAAGGCCTCGGCGTCGTTGTCCCGCACGAGATCGACCACTTCTTCATCGGACATCAGTTCATATTGGGTATATTTCAACTCCTTGAGGTCAACGCTCACGACTATCCCTCCGACAACTGACTTCCCAAATAGATATGGCTATTATACATGAAGGCTCAAAATAGCGTCAACCAACTCTCTTTTATTCCCTTCGCCATTTTTCGAAAATTTTCGCTATTTCATCATTCAGCGGAATCTTTGTCGAAAAGCGGGTTTCCTGGCTTTTCTTCACCTCGTTATCGATTTCCTTGCCTACACTTTCTACATCCAGCAACAACTCCCGCGCTGATTTTCGCAGTGCTCCCTGGCCGAAAATAACGCGCTGGGAGGTATAGTCAGATGTGGCGACGTAAATTTGTCGATTTTTTGTGTAGAACTGCGACACAATTTTTTCGATTTTTTCATCCGCCGTCTCTTTTTCTTTTGTAAAAAAGACGTCAATTTTATAATTGCTCTGTTTGCGCCCGACTCCCGGAACCGTGTAGGCGTCAAATACGACGATCACTTTTATCCCTGAGTAGCTCTGGTAATCAGCCAATATGGAAACGAGCAAATCGCGCGCCTCGTCGATGCGGTCCTGGTCCTTGAGCGCGCGCAATTTGGGCCATGCGCCAATAATATTGTAACCATCCACAATCAGCAAATGCTTTTCTTTTTTGGCGGCCATTTTATTTCACCTTGACTGGCAGTGGGCTCCTCATGCGAAATACCTCGTACATCAACAGTGCAGCAGCTACGGACGCATTGAGCGAAGTAACCTGGCCTACCATGGGGATTTTGTACAGAAAATCGCAGTTCTCCCGTACGAGTCTGCTAATCCCTTTGCCCTCGCTGCCGATCACAAGCGCGAGCGGCATTGAGTAGTCGCCTTCGCGAAAATCCTGGTTGGCACCGGCATCCGTACCCGCTACCCAAACGCCTTGCTTCTTCAGATCTTCTATCGTCCGAACCAGGTTGGTCACACGCGCTACCGGCACGTACTCAATCGCCCCTGCCGACGCTTTTGCTACTGTTGCCGTCAAATGAACGGAACGCCGCTTGGGGATAATCACACCGTGGGCCCCCACTGAATTAGCCGTCCGCAAAATGGAACCGAGGTTGTGCGGATCCTCCAGCTCATCGAGAATGAGGATAAAAGGCGGTTGTTGCTTTTCCTGTGCCCGCGCCAGCAAATCCTCCACTTCGACGTAGTCGTAGGCAGCGACCGAAGCAACCACACCTTGGTGGTTTTCAGTCCCGGTAAGCTGATCCAGCTTTTTGCGGTTGGCCGTGGTGACGATTACGCCCTGTTCTTTTGCCAGTGAGAGAATCGGGGCCAACAGGTTCTTGTTGCTCCCTTCCGCCAACCAGATTTTGTTAATTGTCCGTCCCGAGCGCAATGCCTCGATAATCGGGTTTTTCCCTACAATCCACTCTTCACTCATTCCACCTGTACTCCTTCCACAATGGCAAACGACTTGCCCATGAGCTCATCCAACCGTTCATCCTGTCCCGTCATGTAAAGGTATCCTACCAGCGCTTCGAATGCAGTCGCATGCCGGTAATCGATAATATCCGCATTTTTGGCCGATGAGCCGGATTTGGCATTGCGCCCGCGTTTAACAATACCCATTTCTTCTTCGGTCAATTCAGGGAGCAGCGAATGCAGGATACTGGCCTGAGACTTCGCTGATACGTAGCGATTTGCCTGTTTGTGCAGCAGGTTGGGCTTGACAAGCCCGCTTGCAATTAAATGGTAGCGCACATAGTGGGAAAAGGTAGCGTCACCCAAAAACGCTAAAACGAGCGGATTGGTCAGTTTTGGATCGTTCTTCAGTTGTTCTCTCTGCATGCTGTTATACTCCCTATTTGCGCCGCCAGCGTATCCCTTGAGGGGTGTCCTCAAGCAAAATACCTTTTGCTTCAAGCTCATTGCGAATTTCGTCTGCTCTGGCAAAATTGCGTTGTTTACGGGCTTCAGTCCGTTCGGCAATCAACGTCTCTACCTCGCCATCCAGCAGTGTTTCCTTGTTCTCCAGCTCAAGCCCCAGCACGCCGGCAATTTCCAAAAGCAAGCTGCGATAGGCGTTAAGTTCAGTATACCCTACATTTTGATGGCGCAGATAGAGGTTGACTTCTTTGGTACTATCAAAAAGGACGGTAATCGCGTTGGCCGTATTCAAATCATCGTCCATTTCAGCGATAAACCTTTCCCGCAGCCGCTGGATCACTGCCGCCTGCTCATCGGCAAGGCCGTTGGGCTCTTCATCCCGGGCAGTCTTCAGTCGATGGCCTGCATTGGCAAACGCCGTTTTGATCCGCTCCAGGCCATTGGCCGCCTGTGCTAGCAGATCGGCACTGAAGTTGATGGGACTGCGGTAATGCCCGGTCAGCATGAAGAAGCGGATGATCTGACCGCCATAACGACCTACCAGATCGCGCAGCAGCACGAAGTTGCCCAACGACTTGGACATCTTTTCATTGTCGATATTCAGCATGGCGTTGTGTAGCCAATACCGGGCGAATACCTGGCCCGTCAGGCACTCGGATTGGGCAATTTCGTTTTCGTGATGCGGGAAGACCAGATCGCTTCCGCCGGCATGGATATCGATCGTCTTGCCGAGGAATTTCAGGATCATCGCCGAGCATTCGATATGCCATCCGGGACGGCCTTCTCCCCACGGACTGTCCCAGGTGATCTCTCCAGGCTTTGCCGATTTCCACAGGGCAAAATCAAGCGGGTTTTCCTTGATCGTATTGACTTCGATCCGCGCTCCCGCTTGCAAATCCTCAAGCGGCTGATGGGACAGCTTGCCGTAATCCTTAAAATTGCCAATGCGGAAATAGACGTCGCCTTCGCTTTCATAAGCAAAGCCTTTGGCAATCAGCCCTTCAATAAACTCGATAATCTCGGGAATTGTCTCCATGACTCGCGGCTGAATATCCGGAGGCATGACCGAGAGCGACGCCATATCTTCGTTGTAGGCCCGCGTATATCGATCAGCCAGTTCCTTCACCGTCGTCTGTTCTTCGTTCGCCGCGCGAATCAGCTTATCGTCCACATCGGTGATATTTCGTACGAATGTTACGTCATAGCCGCGATAGAGCAAGTAACGGCGCAGCGTATCAAAAACGATCGCCGGTCTGGCATTGCCGATGTGAATGTAGTTGTACACAGTCGGTCCGCATACGTACATTTTCACCTTGCCGGGCTGCAAGGGAATGAATTCTTCTTTTTCTTTAGTCATCGTGTTAAACAATCGAACGCTCATTTTCTTTCCGATCCTCCCTTAAGGTCTCCAATTCGTTACGAAGTCGATCAATATCCCGCTGCATCTGGCGGATCATATCGGCTACCGGGTCCGGCAGGTTCACGTGGTCCAGATCGCATCCGACACGCACGCCGTCCTGGATGACGATTTTGCCGGGTATCCCTACAACCGTAGCATTCGGCGGAACCTCTTGCAAGACGACCGACCCTGCACCGATCTTGGAGTTGTCGCCAATCTTGAATGAACCGAGCACTTTTGCCCCTGTCGCGATAATTACGTTGTTGCCGACGGTGGGGTGCCGCTTGCCTTTTTCTTTACCTGTACCACCAAGCGTAACGCCCTGATAGATGGTCACATAGTCGCCGATCTCACACGTTTCACCGATGACGACGCCTGCACCGTGGTCAATAAAGAGCTGCTTGCCGATTCGCGCCCCGGGATGGATTTCGATTCCCGTTAAGAAGCGAGTAAATTGCGAGACCATCCGCGCCAGCGTAAACCATCCCGACTTCCACAGCTTGTGGGAAATCCTGTACCCCCAAATCGCGTGCAGGCCGGCATATGTTAACACAACCTCCAACGTGCTGCGCGCTGCTGGGTCCCGTTCAAAAATGGCAGCAATATCTTCTTTCATTTGTTTCCACATGCTGATCACCCCCATTTTAATTAGCAAATCCGAATAAGGCCACGTATACTTTTGCAGCATTTGCCACTGAAGAAAAAGCAAAAGCCGCCTCGTACGCCTGTTTGCTACAGGCGCAGAGACGGCAGATCACCGCGGTTCCACTCTGCTTAGGCCTAAAACCATGCCGAACGCTACATAGACGATCGGCTGCGGCCTCGCTTTCATCCCGATAACGGGGGTACCCGTTCAGCCTTACTTAGCGGCACGAGGCCGAGTTCAGGCAACAGCTCCCAGGGGCACTTCCAGGATTCCGCGTCAGATGGCTCTCACCTATCCACCCTCTCTGGAGACGCTTCATTCCTGTACTCTTCCTGTTCACAGCTTTTATTTTGCTATTCCTTGATTCGCCAGCACTTGTTCAATGCGGGAAACAACCCGCTCTCTTCCCAACAGATACAGGGATTGCCCCAGATCGGGTCCGTGCACCTGACCGGTAGTAGCGACACGCACCGGCATAAACAACGCCTTTCCTTTATAACCCGTTTCCTTTTGAACAGCCTTGAGTGCTGCCAAAATGCTATCAACAGTGTATTCTTCCATCGCAGACAGGTGCGCCTTAAATGCGGTGAGTACAGTCGGTACTTGCTCCTCATGCAAGACATCGCCTGCATCTTCATCGTACACTACTTCATCCAGGAAGAAAAGCGCGGCGAGCGGTACGATTTGTGCACAATACGACATTTTCTCCTGATACAGGGCTACAATGCCGCGCACCCACTCATACCGTTCCACAGACAGCGTCTCTTCAATAAAGCCGGCCTTCTGCAAATGCGGGATACACAGCTCCGTTATCGTCTCGACGGATTCCTGTTTAATGTAGTGATTGTTCATCCAGTTCATTTTCGTCGTATCGAAAACAGCCGGAGATTTGTTTACGCGCTCCAGCGAGAAGATCTTGATCAGCTCATCTCGAGAAAAAATCTCTTCCTCTCCACCCGGTGACCAGCCCAGCAAGACGATGAAGTTGACGATCGCCTGCGGCAAAAAGCCGAGGTCGCGATACTGTTCAATGAATTGAATGATGCTCTCATCCCGTTTGCTCATTTTCTGGCGGTCCTGATTCAGGATCAACGCCAGATGTGAGAACACTGGCGGCTCCCAACCGAACGCTTCGTAAATCATCAATTGGCGCGGCGTGTTGGAGAGGTGCTCCTCGCCGCGGACGACGTGGCTGATTTTCATCAGATAATCGTCAATGACGACAGCGAAGTTGTACGTTGGAATTCCGTCAGGACGGCAGATGACAAAATCGCCCATACCGTTTGATTCAAACGTAACCTGGCCGCGAATGATATCGTTGACGACGTACTCCCTGTCATCCGGTACACGAAAGTGGATAGAGGGCACCCGTCCTTCTGCTTCGTATATCTTGCGTTGTTCCTCCGATACATTGCGGTGCTTTTCGGAAATGCGCGGAGTCTCTCCGCGGTTAACTTGCTCTTCCCGCTCTGCGTCAAGCTCTTCTTTGGTCGCGTAACAGTAGTACGCCTTACCCTCGGCGAGCAGCTGATCTATATAAGTGCGATAAATGTCCAGTCGATCCATTTGCCGATACGGGCCATACGGGCCACCGATATCGACGCCTTCATCCCACTCGACACCCAGCCACTTCAAATTCTCCATTTGTTTTTCGGCTGCATTTTCGATGTTTCTCAATTGGTCCGTATCCTCAATGCGGACGATGAATTTGCCGCCATGACGTCTTGCAAACAAGTAATTAAACAATGCCGTGCGTGCTCCGCCGATATGAAGATGACCTGTTGGACTTGGTGCATACCGGACTCGAATTTCCTTTGACATGTGACACCATCCTTATTCGCCTTTGACAACTAATGTTACTACTACGCTTGCGACTTGACAAGCAGACAAATCGCTTGTGCCGCAATCCCTTCACCGCGCCCCGGAAACCCGAGCCGCTCCGTGGTTGTCGCCTTCACGTTCACTCGCGAGAGGTCCTGTACCTCTAAGGCGCGGGCAATCACTTCCTGCATCTGCGGGATGTACGGCGCCATTTTCGGCGCTTGGGCGATAATCGTCGCATCGAGGTTGCCGAGCTCATACCCGTGTCGCTTTACCAACTGCCATACCCGCTCTAGCAGCACCAGGCTATCCGCATCCTTATATGCCGGATCCGTATCGGGAAAATGGCGGCCGATATCGCCTTCGCCAATCGCCCCCAGCAGAGCATCGCTGATCGCATGGAGGAGCACATCCGCATCAGAATGTCCGAGCAGCCCTTTTTCAAAGGGAATTGTCACTCCGCCGATAATGCAGGGTCGCCCCTCTGCCAGTTGATGTACGTCAAACCCTTGTCCAATCCGCATAAAACGTTACCTCTCCCTTTTGCGCTTGCGCAATATCTCTTCACCGATCCACAAATCCTCCGGTGTCGTGATTTTTATATTTTCATAACTACCCATCATGATCGTGACCGGATGACCGAGCCACTCGACGAGCATGGCGTCATCCGTCCCGATCTTCCCCGCCTGCAAAGCTTGCTCATGAGCTTCGCGCAACAAGGAAAGGCGAAAAGCTTGTGGGGTTTGAACGGCCCACAAGCTCTCCCGCGCCGGCGTCGCCTCGACCAATCCAGCAGGACTGACGACTTTGACGGTATCTTTAACCGGTACAGCAATAATTGTCGCTTGCTCAATTTGCACTTTCTTGATCAGCTCTGTGATCTGCAGTGCCGTGATAAACGGGCGTGCCGCGTCATGGACCAGCACGTAATCACATTCCTCCGAAAGATTCGCCAATCCAGCACGGACACTATCCTGTCGCTCCGCACCGCCCAACGCGATGCTTATTTTAGAATCCATTCTTCGTGTAAGCTTCTTTGCTTCAGTCAGATCGATTTCGCTTACGACCAAGACAATCTCTGATACATGCGGATGTGCTACGAATAATTCAACGGTATGCTGCATAATTGGTTTATCAGCCAGCGGCAGCCAAAGCTTGTTTCGTGTAGCTCCCATCCGCTTTCCGGAGCCGGCAGCCACGAGCACAACGCCTATACCCACGATAAATCCTCTCCATCTTCTCTCTACAAAGCTTTTTCCAGCAGCTTCGGCTTGGCAAATATCATGCGGCCGGCAGATGTTTGCAAAACGCTCGTCACGAGGACGTCCAGTTCTGTTCCGATGAATTCACGACCACCTTCGACTACAATCATCGTACCGTCATCCAGGTAAGCGACTCCCTGCCCATATTCTTTACCGTCTTTGATCACCTGTACGTTCAGTTCTTCCCCTGGCAGTACCACAGGCTTCACGGCGTTGGCCAAGTCATTGATGTTGAGGACAGGCACGCCCTGCAATTCACAGACTTTGTTGAGGTTGAAGTCATTGGTCACAACTTTGCCATTCAGCACCTTCGCCAGCTTGATCAGCTTGCTGTCGACCTCAGCCACGTCTTCAAAATCGCCTTCGTAGATTTGGACGTTTACCTTTAGCTCTTTTTGAATTTTGTTTAAAATATCCAGTCCGCGACGGCCGCGATTCCGTTTCAATACGTCGGAAGAGTCAGCGATATGCTGCAGCTCTTCCAGAACAAATCCGGGAATAACGAGCGCGCCTTCGATAAAGCCGGTGCGGCATATGTCGGCGATACGACCATCGATGATCACGCTCGTATCGAGAATCTTGTGCTCGACGTTGGCTGCGATGCCGCCGTTCTCTTTCTTCGATTTTTCCTTGCGTCCAATGGAAAAGACTGACATAATCTCGTCACGTTTTCGAAACCCTACCTGAAACCCTAGATAACCGAGCAAGCCTGAAATGATCAATGGAAGAAAATCCTCTAAGACCGGAATCCGGATGCTGCTGATGGGCAGGTATAATAAAAATGCAACGATAAGACCGATAATCAACCCCAGCGTACCAAATGCTACATCGACAATAGGCAGTTTCAAGAGGGTCTCTTCTCCCCAACGCACCATATTCACAATGTAATCGACCAGCCAGTTAGCTAACAAGAAAAATATTCCCGCGCCGATAATGATACCCACTATAACCCCAATATACGTTTCAGACTCGGTTGATATTGGACCAAAGTTAATCAGAGAGTTTAACAGGGAGTACAAATTCGGGCCAAACTGATATCCGATCGCCCCTCCCACAATGATAAATAAGATGATAAACACTCGTTTTAACATTTTTTTCACCTCCTAATAATAATATTGACAGAAGCCTTGAAGAAAAACCCTCTCCGCAAAGAATGTGTGGATGATTTTCATGTGGCTCTCCCTCACTATAGCAAAAGTTTTTTTATTGTGTCAAATGGCTAAAAATTTTAACATATACCATTTGCTGAAGTCAATATACAAGCCAAATCATTTTTCAGTTTTCGTCATTTCTCAGTTTGACAGCATAGGCATCCACTCCTTATAATTCAGATAACTGGAAACAAAAAATTCTGACGATATCTTCATCCGAGTGCAGAGGTGATTTTCAATGGAAAACATTCTTCTTGAAGATTTTCAGGATCAAGTGTCGCAACTGCTTATACGCCATCGCAGCATATTAGATGTTCTGTCAAAAACACAAGAGACAACCGCAAGAGTCAATCGCGCTCTGACCAAGGCGATCACCGATTGTGGTTGTGTCGAAGTCGTCGCCAGGAAGCAATCTTATGACTCCGATAAAAGTCTTCATGAAAACCAGCAGTTCCTTGACACCCATTTTACCGGACCTCTCTGCGAGCATTGCAGGGAAGTCGTAACAGCCGAGCTCGGCAAAAACCTGTTTTATCTAACCGCTCTGTGCAACATTGTCGATATTAAACTGACCGATGTGCTCGAAACGGAAGCCAAACGATTGAACACGCTGGGCGTATTTAATCTCTCGTAGCATCTATTTAGTTATACGGACAAGGTCGTGAAGAAGTTGCAAAAAAATCCCGCTGAACTGTTCAACGGGATTTTTTCTTTGCTTACTCAAATGGCAGCGTCTTTCTCGTTTCACGCCGTTTTCGCACTTTTTTCACTAACAAGTCAACGTTTTTTTTTATTCCGTACAGCGCATAAGCTGCTAGTGGCAAAAAGACAATTTTAGGGAACTCACTCGGGAATTTAATCGCCACAATCACGACAATCAACACGATGATGGGAGTAATCCAGTACGCTGCTTTCGGTACTCCGACTTTTTTGAAATTCGGGTACTTAATATTGGAAACCATTAAAAACGCCAGCAACAGTACGCTCAAGATGAGAAATCCGAGATGAAATACATTGTGATACAGCGCTAACGTAGCAAGAACCCCGCCGGCTGCTGTAATCGGCAGGCCGATGAAGTAACCCGGGACACCCGCCTGCACGTTGAACCTCGCCAGACGCAATGCGCCACAGACGGGAAATACGGCTGTGATGATAATCCCGATGATATCGAGTTCATTGAGGGCGACTACGTACATAATAAACGCCGGGGCAACACCGAAGGTTATGACATCAGAGAGCGAGTCCAGCTCTTTACCAAATTCGCTTTGTGCATTCAACATCCTCGCTACCCGTCCATCCAAACCGTCCAACAACATTCCGACGATGACTGTTATTGCAGCAATATCATAAAAATGGTTAAAGGCGAGAATGAGTGCGACAACCCCAAGAAATAGATTGCCTACGGTCAACATATTCGGCAATGCTTTTACAAACATTTGACTACCTCCTGCTAGCTTGGTTAAAAAGCTTGACCAACATAATACTATTTCACTTTAAATGTGCCTGTCAATGAACACTTGCTCCTGAATTCGCCGCAAACCTTCTTTTATGGACCTGGCGCGAACTTCACCAATGCCATCTACCTCATCTAATTCCTCAATGGTCGCCATCATAATTCTCGGTAGATTGTGGAAGTGGTTGATCAAGTTTGTCATAATTGTCATCGGCAGGCGGGGGATTCTGTTCAGCATCCTGTAGCCGCGCGGTGAAACCGATTCTTCCAGCGGGTTTTGCGTTGCCGAATATCCGAGCAATCGCAAAAACGAATTCATTTCCAGCATTTCTTCTGCGGACAGTTTTTTCATCTCCAGCAAGATGTGATCCGGTGAGACGTCGTTGCGACTGTAATCTCTTATAAGCATATGAGCATCTTCTTCAATATTTGCCAAAAGTTCCTTGAGCTGCATGCTAATTAATCTGCCTTCAGTCCCCAGCTCGTAAATGTACTTCGTCACTTCCGCCTTGATTCGCAAGACCATCTCAATCCGCTGCAGCACAGAGGCAATTTCATGGACCGTGACCAGCTCTTCAAACTCCAACGCTCCGAGGTTTGTCAGTGCTTGGTCAAGTACCGTCCTGTATTTCTCCAATGTATGAATAGCCTGATTGGCTTTTTCCAGAATGACACCCAGTTCTTTCAAAACGTAGCGAAAATGTCCTTTATACAGCGTAATCACATTTCTCCGTTGCGAGATCGCGATGACGAGGTGATTGGTTTGCTTTGCTGTCCGTTCCGCAGTGCGGTGGCGCGTCCCCGTCTCAATCGAGGGAATCGTCGATGTCGGCACCAATTGTGTATTGGCATAAAGGATCCGCTTGGCATCCTCACTTATTATAATCGCCCCGTCCATCTTCGCCAATTCGTATAAATGAGCAGGGGTCAGGTCACAATTAATGGAAAACCCGCCGTCGACAATACTTTTCATCTCCTGTTCAAAGCCGACGACAATCAATGCCCCCGTTTTTGCCCGCAGAACGTTTTCCAAGCCCTCACGCAAAGCCGTACCGGGTGCTACAAAGCGCAAAACTTCACTTAGGACCACATCTTTTTTCACTGTCTCCAACATGTGTATTAGCCCCCCAGAACCTCATCCAAAGCGTCGACGACGGAACGAACCCCGATTACTTTGATGCCAGAGGGAAGCTCCAGTCCGCGAATGTTTTTCTCCGGAACAATTACGCGTTTGAACCCGAGCTTTTCTGCCTCGCGAATCCGTTGCTCAATTCTTGAAACGCCCCTGACCTCTCCTGTTAAACCGATCTCTCCGATGACTACGTCATGAGGATTTGTCACCTGATCGCGAAAGCTGCTCGCCAAGCTTACCGCAATCGCCAAATCAACGGCCGGCTCATCCAGTCTGACTCCACCTGCCACATTTACATAAGCATCTTGGTTTTGCAGCATCATCCCGATCCGCTTTTCGAGAACAGCCATAATCATCGTGACCCGCTGATGATCTACGCCTGTCGCCATCCGCCGTGCCGTGACAAAGCTCGTCGGGGCGACAAGCGCCTGCAGCTCGACGAGCACCGGCCTCGTACCCTCCATGCTGGCTACGACTGTAGAACCGGCTACGCCAACCGGGCGCTCAGCGAGAAAAATCTCCGACGGATTGGACACCTCTTCCAGCCCTCGCTCTTTCATTTCAAAGATGCCGATCTCGTTGGTCGAGCCAAACCTGTTTTTGACTGCACGCAGTATGCGAAATGTATTATGCCGCTCCCCTTCGAAATACAGTACGGCGTCAACCATATGCTCCAGCATGCGCGGCCCGGCTATCGCCCCTTCTTTTGTCACATGGCCGACGATAAAGGTCGCGATTCCCTTGCCTTTGGCGATTCGCATAATTTGGGCGGTTGTCTCTCTCACCTGGGCAACACTGCCCGCAGCCGATTGTACTGCAGGGTGGAATACGGTCTGAATGGAGTCGATGATCATCACGACAGGCTCCACTTCGTTGATTTGCTCTTCAATTAACTCCAGGTCATTTTCGGCTACTACGTAGAGTGGCGGGGTTTTTGTACCGAGCCTGTCTGCCCGCAGCTTGATTTGTTTGACCGACTCTTCGCCGGATATGTACAAGACTTTATGTCCTTGATGGGCTAACGCAAAGGAGGTTTGCAGCAGCAGTGTCGATTTGCCGATACCCGGATCGCCGCCGACCAAGACGAGTGAACCTGGAACCAACCCGCCGCCCAATACGCGGTTTAACTCTTCAATGGTCGTATCCAGTCTTGGCTCTTCTTCGCCGACGATGTGTGTCAGCGGCTGCGCCGTCTGTTTCGTCGTACTGCCGATAATATGGCGCGTCTGCGCCTTTGCCGTCACTTCTTCAACCATCGTGTTCCAGCTATTGCATCCCGGGCATTTTCCCATCCATTTGGGGCTTTCATAACCACATTCCTGACAAGCGTATTTGGTTTTGTATTTTGACATAGTAGATATACTCCTGGGAATTTGATTTCATTCTTACCTGATTCGGTAAATGTATAATTTTCTCCTGCTTTTTCCAGTTAAATAGGAAAAAGGATACCCTCATTGCTGAAGGTATCCAGAGTGGTTACTTGGATGTTGTCTCTAGTTTTTTCACGGTCAGCTGACCATCCAGAGCATCGATGCTGACTGTATCTCCCTTGTGAATCGTTCCTTTCAGCAGCTCTTCGGAAAGTCGGTCCTCGATGTTGCGCTGAATGGCTCGACGTAGCGGACGTGCTCCGTATGCCGGATCGAAGCCCTCTTTGGCAAGGATTTTCTTCGCGTCGTCGGTCAGTTGGAAATCGATCTCCTGCTCTTTCAAACGCTTGCGCAGGTCGTCGGTCATGAGCGACACGATTTGTTCGATATGCTCCTGTTCAAGTGAATGGAAGACGATTACTTCGTCGATCCGGTTGAGGAACTCCGGACGGAAGCTGCGTTTCAGCTCATCCATCACCTTGTCTTTCATATCCTGGTACTTCTTCTCGGAATCGCCTGTGGTGAAGCCGAGCGACGTATTTTTCTTGATCATGTTCGCCCCGACGTTCGAGGTCATGATGACTACCGTGTTGCGGAAGTCGACGGTACGACCTTTGGAGTCTGTCAAGCGTCCATCGTCAAGCACCTGCAGCAAAATGTTGAAGACGTCCGGATGGGCTTTTTCGATCTCATCCAGCAGGATGACCGAGTATGGCTTGCGGCGCACTTTCTCTGTCAGCTGTCCGCCTTCGTCATAGCCGACGTATCCCGGAGGCGCCCCAACGAGGCGAGCCGTGGAGTGCTTCTCCATGTATTCCGACATGTCGATGCGGATCATGGAGTCCTCGTCACCGAAGAGCGCTTCCGCTACCGCACGGGCCAATTCCGTTTTCCCTACACCTGTCGGACCAAGGAAAATGAACGATCCGATCGGGCGTTTCGGGTCTTTCAGACCAGCGCGTGCACGGCGTACAGCGCGGGAAATCGATTTAACGGCTTCATCCTGGCCAATGACGCGATCGTGCAGGATCTCTTCCATTTTCAGCAGGCGATCTGTTTCTTCTTCCTTCAGCTTCACGACCGGAATTCCCGTCCAATTGGCCACGACATGGGCAATATCCTCGGGTGTGACTTCCATGTTCAATTTGCCTTGACGCTCTTTCCAATCTTTTTTCGTGCGCTCCAGCTCTTCACGAAGCTTTTGCTCTTGGTCACGCAGGGCAGCAGCCTCTTCGAACTCCTGCGACTGTACGGCCGCATCTTTTTCTTTGCGCACTTCTTCCAGACGCGCTTCCAGGTCTTTCAAGTTTGGTGGTACCGTATACGATTGAAGACGTACTTTCGAAGCAGCTTCGTCTACCAGGTCGATTGCTTTGTCCGGCAGGAAGCGGTCCGTAATGTAACGGTCTGACAGACGCACTGCCTGATCGATCGCTTCATCGGTAATTTTTACACGGTGGTGGGCTTCATAGCGATCGCGCAGTCCGTGCAAAATTTTGATTGCATCTTCCACGTTCGGTTCGTCTACCTGGATCGGCTGGAAGCGACGCTCAAGCGCTGCATCCTTTTCGATATATTTACGATATTCGTCCAAGGTTGTCGCACCGACACATTGCAGTTCGCCGCGGGCCAATGCAGGCTTGAGGATGTTTGAAGCATCGATTGCTCCCTCAGCTCCGCCGGCTCCAATCAAGGTGTGCAGCTCGTCGATGAACAGGATAATGTTTCCTGCCTGGCGAATCTCATCCATGATTTTTTTCAAGCGGTCTTCAAACTCCCCGCGGTATTTGGTTCCAGCTACGACTGTCCCCATGTCGAGGGTCATGACGCGCTTGTCGCGCAAGGTTTCGGGTGTTTCGTTGTTGATGATTTTTTGTGCCAGGCCTTCTGCGATCGCAGTTTTACCGACACCCGGCTCACCGATCAGTACCGGGTTGTTCTTCGTACGACGGCTGAGCACTTGAATGACGCGCTCAATTTCTTTCTGACGGCCGATGACCGGATCAAGTCCGCCTTCCTTGGCGATCGCTGTCAAATCGCGTGCCAGGCTGTCGAGTGTAGGCGTATTAGCCGAAGCGTTGCCGCCGGATGGCTGATGGGAAGACATCATCTCGGAGCTGCCCAGAAGCTGCAGCACTTGCTGACGAGCCTTGTTCAAGCTGACGCCCAGATTGTTCATGATCCGTGCAGCGATGCCTTCTCCTTCGCGAATCAAACCGAGCAGGATGTGCTCTGTACCCACATAGGTGTGGCCCAGCTTACGCGCTTCATCCATTGACAGCTCTATCACTTTTTTCGCACGCGGGGTGTAGTTCGGTGTGTAGTTGCCGCTTTGCTCGGTTCCCCTGCCGATCAGCGCCTCTACTTCACTCTGAATTTTATCGAGGCCCAGTCCAAGCGATTGCAATGCTTTGGCGGCAATGCCGTCGCCTTCGCGAATCAGCCCCAACAGTACGTGTTCCGTACCGATATCTTTATGCCCTAAGCGCACTGCTTCTTCCAGCGCCAGTGCCAAGACCTTTTGCGCACGTTCTGTAAATCGACCAAACATCATAATTATTGCACCTCCAACATTCTTCTATATTTACGATAATCTGGGTTCAGTCAGCCGTTCCCGGATCAGTCGTGCTCTTCGTTCGTCACGCTGTTCCGGAGTCAGCTTCTGACCAGCGTATTGCTGTAAAAATCCCGGCTGCGTCAACACCAGCAGCTCGTTTAAGCCTAGCGTTGAGACGTTCTTGATCAGGCCCAAATCGGAACCGAGACGCACGTCGGACAGTCGCTGCGCCGCTTCTTTCGACTCCACGATACGCGCATGTAATAGTATGCCGTAAGAGCGGTAAATGCGATCCTCTAATTCGATTTTGGAATTCTCCTGCAAGTATCTGCGGGCTGCTCGCTCCTGTTCGATGATCTGCTTTGCTACGCTGTACAGATTGGACAAGATATCGCCTTCGGACATCCCCAGCGTTACCTGATTGGAGAGCTGAAAGAGATTGCCCAGCGCTTCGCTGCCTTCGCCGTACAAGCCGCGTACGACCAATCCCACCTGATTGATTGCCTGCAGGATGCGATTGATTTGCTGCGTCATGACGAGTGCCGGCAGGTGAAGCATGACTGATGCGCGGATCCCGGTCCCCACATTGGTGGGACAACTGGTCAAATAACCACGCTTTTCATCAAACGCATAGTTCACGTGTTTTTCAAAGATGTCGTCAATCTTTGTGCCGACCTCCCATGCCTCGTTAATTTGGAAGCCTGGAAGCAGCACCTGAATGCGTATATGGTCCTCTTCATTAATCATGATGCTGATAGACTCATTTTCATTCAGCAAGACCGCACCTTTGCGTGACTCTTCGGCAAGATTGGGGCTGATCAAGTGTTTTTCTACCAGTACGCGTTTTTCAAGCGGGCTCAGCTCTTCCATTTTGATCGCTTCAAACGGCCCTCTTTGCTTCAACTGATCGTTCTGGTTCAATGCAAAAACTTTTGTCATTACCTCTTCCGCTTGCGAATCCGTCGCTAGCAGCGGAAATGGATGGTGGCGTAAATTGCGGGCGATCCGCAGGCGTGTGCTGATGACGATATCGGAATCGGGACCTTCGCCCTTCATCCAATTACTCCATGGCTGCTGCATGAATTGCTGTTTGGACATCGTCGCTTCACCTCCCCTTGTCACGAATTGGCGATTTTTTGTTCCAGATCGCGAATGCGATCGCGAATCTCGGCGGCTTTTTCAAACTCTTCACTGGCAACGAATTGCTGCAAGGACGCCTTTAACTGATCAAGCTCTTTGCGAATTTTAATTTGTCCGCCCGTTCTCTCCGGAACTTTTCCGTAATGTGTGGTATTCCCGTGGATACGCCGGAACAACGGGTCAAGCCGATTGCCAAATGCCTGATAGCAATCGCTGCAGCCAAATCGGCCACTCTTGCTGAACTGGGCATAGGTCAAGCCGCACGTTTCGCAGCGTTGCGGTTTGGCTTGGGTAGTCCCTTGATTGACTCCGCTGCTGGCGGAATTATTTTTCGTCATTGGATCAAAATTAAGCAATCCCGCGAGGATATTGTGTATGCTGAAATTGTTGAAGTCAGACATGAAATCCCCTTTTTCCTTTGCACATGCTTCACAGATATGATATTCCGTTTTCTCGCCGTTGACGATTTTCGTCAAATGCAATGTTGCCGGTCGTTTTCCGCATTCTTCACAATTCATGGTAATCCTCCTTCCATCGTCGCCGGTCGTATTCGCGAAGTGGCTTTCTGCTGGGTCCTTTGCTTTGTTTATTTCAATAAAATCGATGCGATCATTTGCTTCAATATCATGGCGCGAATGCGATCACGAACCTGTGGATCAACAATCAGGACATTGCGTGAGGTAGCAATTTTCATCAGCGTTGACTCCCGGGTGTTGATCAGGCCTTCTTCGAACAGCCGGTCAATGATGGCATAGCCGACGTTCTGCGAGATGCTGTCCCCGATCAATTCCTCTGTCAAAAGCTCCTGCAGTCTTGATTTGCATACGATCTGTGCCTTGCGGATACGGATGTATCCGCCCCCACCGCGCTTGCTTTCTACGATGTAGCCTTTTTCAATGGTAAACCTGGTATTAATGACGTAATTGATCTGCGAAGGTACGCATTGGAACATTTCGGCAATTTCACTACGCTGGATCTCGATCCATCCGTTTTGACTCGTTTGCAAAATATTCTTCAGATGTTGTTCGATAATGTCCGAGATGTTACGCAAATCATCGCCTCCCTGTTCCGTCATATCCTTACGTTGCTTTTCATTTATTGACTTTGACTATCTTTGACTTTAATTATAATGGCTTCTTCTGAACTAATCAAGGGGGTATTTCATTTCATGCTTATTTTTGTCAAAAACCTGCTCTTTGAAACGCCCCACTTACTGGATCAATGGTCAACAGAAAAACCTCAATCCGTTTTTTTGGAGTGAGGTTCTGTTTGCCTGACAAAAGAATTGGCGATTGCTGTCAATCTTCCCTGCGTGTCTGTTTTTAGCATGTGGTCGGCCGCGCACAGCAAATGCGGTGTGGTGGATACTCATTTTTCTCCTCTCCTACCTTTCCCGAGACCTACCCGACTATTTCATCATGTCATACTTGATAAAGGTAGCGATCTCTTCGGCTGCAGCCGGTTTTGCGATTGCTTTTGCCATGCTTTTCATATTGCTGACCTTTGACGCGTTTTGCAGAAGTTCGCCAATAAAATAGATCAATTGCTCGGTTACATTGGCATGAACGGCGCACCCATTATTCAAGAGGAAATGGCTGTTGCGCTCCTCCTGTCCGGGCAGCGGGTTGTAAATAATCATGGGCACTTGCTTGCTCAGCACTTCGGCAGTGGTCAAGCCCCCGGATTTGGTGACGATCAGATCAGCTACTTCAAGATACTCGTGAAAATTGTCAACAAAGCGCAACGGCACGACTTCATGGGAGTAAATCCGACTGGATACTTTGTTAAATAATTTCCTGTTTTCTCCTGTGAGGACAAAGATCTTCAGTGGTGTATCGATCTGTTCCAATCCCAGCAGTACCTTTTCCATCGGCCCAAGCCCCAAACCGCCGCCAGACAAGATGATCACTTTATGCTCTGAACGTATTTGAAACTTTTCCAGCAGCGTATTTTTATCCAGTGGCTCCCGGTACTTTTGCATGATCGGAATCCCGGTCGGTTTAAACTTCCGGTAATCCTGATGGTAGATGTCGACGAGATAGTACAACTGGTCATGGGCGATGAAGTAGTAATTTATATGGTGATTGATCCAGGACGGATGGATCGTATAGTCCGTTATTACCGTATAAATCGGCGCTTCCCACTCGTTTCTCCCTTTTAAAACGGAGAGCATGCAGCTGGCGAATGGGTGCGTGGCGATAAAGGCATCGGGCTGGACGTTTTCAATCAGCTTTTTCAGTTTATTGGCCAGCAGTTTGTTCATGAACACGTTCATGTCAAAAAAACGGGTTCTCTCTGTGTTGTGGTAAATCCTCCCCCACATTTTGGGGGAAAGCTTCAAGAGGTTCGTATATCCCTCTAACAGTATCTTATGAAAGGTAGGGCTGATGTACTCAAGTGTATCGATAATCATTGATGAATAACCTACCGCTGCCAAATGTTCCTGAATAGCTCGCGCTGCCTGATTATGTCCGTTGCCAATGGAAGCGGAAAAGATTAGGATTTTCCTCATAGTGCTTCTCCTTCACATTTCTTCGTCCTTATTCTTTCCCTTACTCTTTCCTTTATTTTTTCTCTACATCGTTCCTCTTACATGTTAGTCCAGTCCTTTTTGATTCTCAAGTAAATTACTGTCGGCTAATTTGTTAAACTCCTCGACAAAAACTGCACAATCGTATAAAACAATTAGAAAACTTGGCTTATCGACAAGTCCAATAGCGAAAGCCTTAGTTTTTCTTATACTTTCATCCTTTACCGCATTAGCGATATTAAACTTTCTGAAAGTACAAAAAAAAACCATAATGTCTATCCCTTTTAAAGAGACAGGATTACGGCTTGTTGTTTATTCCTTGAAAACTGGATACGCAAGATTAAAAGCAAAGGATGTATTGTGTGGATAAGTCCTCGACCGATTAGTATTCGTCAGCTC